>CAZSXY010000044.1:17779-27424 GCA_964611395.1 uncultured Anaerolineaceae bacterium
CAGGTCCGGCCCGGCGAAAACCTGTACCGGATCGGGCTACGATACGGCGTCCACTACACCACCATTGCTGCAGCCAACGGGTTGCCCAACCCTAACTGGATCTACGCAGGCCAGGTGCTTTGCATTCCGGCAGCGGGCAGCGTCGCGCCCGTCTACTTCCCGCCAGCGCCGACACCGGCGATGGACGGCGCGGATGTGCCCGGCACGCTTGTCGTGCCGCCCTATGTCGATCTGCTGCCGCATCTGCCGTTCTACCTGCCCATCGTCGAGCCGCCCGGCGGCAACCCCGGCCACCAGATCAATTACTGGCCGGAGTACGGAGGCCGGTGGGATTATGTGTCGATCCTGCGCGAACCCCAGATCATGATCTGGACGCCGTGCACGCCCGAAGCCGTGCTTTACGACACGCAACTGGTGTGTTCCAAGAGTGGCTTAGGCTGGTTCTATAACCTCGACCTGGTTCCGCCAGCGCCGTAGCACACGACATGACATTTTGGGGGGCGCGCTCAGCCGGGCCGCCCCCTATCGGCCATTTCAGCCAGCAATTCGGCGGCGCGTGGCGCACCCCCCAGCGCGGCGAAGTCGCTTGCCAGCCGGTTCACCGATTCCAGCACCCAGTCCGTCGTTGTGATCGCCTGCACTGCCGGCACAAGCTCCCCGCGCCGGACATCGCGTGCTGTCACTTCCAACCCCACTTTGGCCTGACGCGCCCGCCGCGCCTGTCCGCGCTGATCGGCGGCGTGAGGGACAATCACCTGCGGGACAGCGTGAACGATTGCGGCGTGGGTTGTGCCCATCCCGCCATGATGAACGATCACCTTCAGCCGCGGAAACACATGATCATAATCGACCCAGTTCAACAACCGCGTGCCGCCGGGCAAATGCGCCTTCAGCCACGCCTTCTGCTGCGGCGCAATCGGGTTATAGCCAATGACAACCAGCGGGATCATGCCCGCCGTTGCGATGGCGTGCGCCCCCTGCACAAAGAAATCGAGGTTGCCGGTGAACGTACTGCCAAGCGTGACCATGCCGAGCGGTTGGTCGTGGGGGATGGCGGCGAACCAGGCGGGGGGATCATCCTGCGGCGGCGTGGCGGTGCCACCCACAAATTCGGTTTGCGGCAATACGGCTTCGGCCTGGTGCCAATAGCGATTGAAATAGCTGATGTGCAGATGCGGGCTTTGCACGCTTGGCGCGGGGCCGTCGCCGAAATTCACCCCGGATACGCCGAAGCGGTCGCACAACCGGCCAATCCGTTCGAGCGCCTCAGCGCCTAGCTGGCGCTGGATATAGAGCATCTGGTCTTCATCGACCGGCGGGCCGGATGCCCACCCACCGACCACCAGCGGCACGCCGATCCGTTCCGCCGCCAGGGCTGCCGCCGCCAGAAAGGGGTCGGTCACGATCAGGTCGGGCGCGCCGATCTGCCCGGCGAGATCGCAGAGCGCCACGACGCCTTCCGCGACCAGGTCTGCCGTGAGCCAGGTGTCCAATGCTCGCCGGAAACGCAATACCACTATGTCCTCGTTGACGAACTGCGTCAGCGCCGGTAATGGGGGCGGCGGCCACAGCCAGCCGGTGTGCGATACCGCCACAAAGCGCACACCCGCGCGGGTCACCACCCCCTCGATGCGTGGCTCGGAGACCCACACCACGTCATGCCCGGCCCCTTGTAATGCCTGAGCCGTCTTCAGCAGGCCGCCCCAGTCCAGGTGACCGGGCAGCGGCGCAGATACAAACCAGAAACGGGCCATGTTTTGCTCTTTTCGGGCACCACCTTACCGTCACAGTATGTTATAACCTACTCCATAGAAGCTGGAATCACCAGCAATTCGAATGACAAACCCACAGGAGAAATCAATGGCTGCACAAATTCCCGAATCACACCGCGATTTACTCGACGGCCCGGTCGTAGTCATCCTCATCACCGTGATGCCGGACGGCCAGCCCCAGGCCACGCCGGTCTGGTGCAACACCGACGGCAACACCATCCTGATCAACAGCGCTCGTGGCCGCCAGAAGGATCGCAACCTGGCGAACAATCCCAAAGTGACCGTGTTCGCTATGGACCCGAAAAATCCGTTCCGCTGGATAGAAGTACGGGGAACGGTTGTCGAAATCACCGAGAACGGCGCGCTCGATCACATCAACGCGCTAGCCAAGCTATATGTTGGGGCCGACGATTATTACTCCTTCAACCCCGGCGCTAAAGGCAAGGAAACCCGCGTCATCTACAAGATCGAGCCGGTAAAAGTCAACACGCTCAGCTAGCGAGTGCCCCCCGCTGGCCTCCTCGCATGTGTGTATGCCTACCCCCTGGTTGCTGGCGATATGGCCAGCATCTCCGGGGGGTTGCGTCATGTTCAGGCCGCGCCCCACGCTGGCCCGCTGACCACCCACCGGTTCCCCAACAAAATATTGCCGGATTGCGTTACCTTGCGCTACGTTATAGGACACAAGCGACTTATTGGAAGACGACAAGGCTGGCTGCATGAACATCGGAACAGGATACACACGCCATCATTGGGAACGGATCGGGTTGGGACTGGCATTGCTGGCCGCTATGGCGCTCGGCGTGCTGCCCGTGCAGGCGCAGGGCGGCGGCGGCACGCCCTCAACGGCGCGGCTGAACGGCCTCACCCACACCTACCAGACCTGGAACAATTGCTCCGGGGCAAACCTGACGATGGCCCTTTCGTACTTCGGCTGGGGGTTCGACCAGGACGTCGCCCGGCGATGGCTCAAGCCCAATGTCGAAGACAAAAATGTCTCCCCCTGGGAAATGACGGCGTTCGTCAACAAGGTTCAAACATCGCTGCCCAACGTGCGGGCGATCTGGCGGTACGGCGGCGACATAGACGTGCTCAAGCGGTTGATCTCGGCTGGCTTCCCGGTAATCGTCGAGAGCGGCTTCGATGTGGACGACCTCGGCTGGATGGGCCACTATGAGACGGTCGTCGCCTATGATGACAGCCTCCAAACGCTCTGGGTCTACGATAGCTACCTGGGATTGGGTGATGGCTACGGCAGGTCTCACGCGTATGCCGAGTTTGACTCCTGGTGGCGGCACTTCAACAGAGCATTCATCGTTCTTTTCCCCCTGGACCGCGAAGCCGATCTCTGGAACGCACTAGGCTCCTTCGGCTATCCGCAAGACGCGACCAATTACGCGCTGGAACGCGCCCGCCAGGAAGCGACCGCCAACCCCGATGACCCCTGGGCGTGGTTCAATATGGGCACCTCCTACGCGTGGCTGGGCAACTTCTATGACGCCGCGACCGCCTTTGACCAGGCGTTCGCCCTGGGGATGCCATACCGGATCACGTGGTACGTGTTCAGCCCGTTCGAAGCCTACTGGAACGTCGGGCGCTTTGACGACGTGATCGCGCTGGCAAACAACACCGCAGCCACCACCGAATACGTCGAGGAACTGTATTACTGGCGGGGCATGGCCTACGGCGGGTTGGGCCAATACGATGCCGCGATCAGCGAATTCAACAAGGCGGTCTCGTACAACCCTAACTTCACGCTGGCGAACGACATGCGGGCACAGGTCGAGGCCGGCACATTCTACGCCCCGGCCCCCGCCCAGTGATATGCCATCACCACGAGCGGGGGCGCGTTGGGCGCTCTCGCTCGTTTCCACCACCCCCTGCACACTGTGCAACCGGTTCCCCGCAATTTGCTCCCGACCCGCCGCGCGGATATGCTATGCACACCAATTGATCCGCACCAGGAGCGCTAAATGGCAGAGTTTTCCGGCCAGATTCTGGGACAATACCATCTCGGCGAATTGATCGGCAAAGGCGGCATGGCGAACGTCTACCGCGCCCGCCAGGAATCGATGGATCGCGATGTCGCGATCAAGGTCATGGCCCTTGAACTCAGCCGCAACGCCGAGTTCGTCGCCCGCTTCGAGCGTGAAGCGCGGGTGATCGCCAAGCTCCAGCACCCGCACATCCTTCCCGTGATCGACTTCGGGCGCGACGAAGGCATTATCTACCTGGTGATGCAACTGGTAGAAGGCGGCATCCTCAGCGACCGCCTGCAGGAAACCACGCTGTCGCTCCGGCAGGTGAGCGAGTTCCTCATGCAGATCGCGTCGGCGCTGGAATACGCGCACCAGCGCGGCGTCGTTCACCGCGATCTCAAGCCCAACAACGTGCTGCTGGATGACATGGACAACGTCTACCTGACGGATTTTGGCATCGCCAAGATGCTGGCCGGGGCAACGGGCCAGTACAGCCTGACGGCGACGGGCAGCATCATGGGCACGCCCGCGTACATGGCCCCGGAACAATGGCGCAGCGAACCGGTGGACGCCCGCACGGACATCTACGCGCTGGGGGTGATCCTGTATGAAATGCTGATGGGGGCGCTGCCGTTCCGCTCGGATACGCCCTTCGGGATGATGTACAAGCATTTTGACACGCCCCCCCCGCTGCCACGCGCCATCAATCCCGATCTACCGCAAGGGATCGAAGCAGTGGTGTTGCGGGCGCTGGCGAAACAACCGGACGCACGCTACCCCTCAGCCCGGCAAATGGCCGACGAATTCGCGCAGATTGTTGGCGCGCTGCCCGCCGGTGTCGCCGCGCAGCAGCTCCCGCGTGCCACCGCCGAGCAGATCGAGCAAGCAACTCCGCCCGCCGCGCAACGTCCGGGCGCTCCCCCAGCCGTTCCGCAGGGGACGGTTGCCACCGCATACGAAGAACCGGCCACGGCCTCCGCGCGGGCAGATGACCTGTCGCGGGTCATGCCAGCCGCCCGCGAGATCGGCGCAGATTCCGGCAAACGCGGCTGGCTGGTTGGCGGCGTGCTGGGCGCGATCGCGCTGGTGGCCGTGGCCGTGATCGCATTCCTGGCCCTGGACGGCGGCAAGACCAAAACACCTTCGGGCAGCGACACCACCCTCACCGCCAACGCGATTGCCGCCCTCGCCACGCCGACGGAAGTAAGCGGGATTGTTACCCTCCCGCCGTCGGATACGCCATCCGGCGAAACACCGCCTGCGACAGAGGCCCCCACCGCCTCGCCCACCGAACGGGTCAGCGTGCCAGGGGACGGTTCGCCGGAAACGCCCGCGATACTGGCATCTATTGAGCAACCTTCGCGCACGCCAACCGCGACGGCCTCCGCGACAATGACAGCGACGGCAACGGCGACCGTGACCGCGTCGCCAACCCGCACGCCGACGGCGACGGACACGCCATCACCCACGCGCACGCCTTCGGCAACGCCCGATCTGGACGCGACGGCCAACACATTACTCGTGCTGCGCCTCACCCAGACCGCCGAAAGCTGGACGGATACACCCACGCCGGACATTGAAGCCAGCGTCGTAGCCGCCCTGACCGGTACGGCGGCGGCCTGGACGGATACGCCAACCCGCACGCCGACCAACACGCCAACGGCAACATTCACACGAACTCCATCGCCGACGCGCACGCCGTTCCCGACGCTGCCACCCCTGCCGACACGGACACCGCGCCCCTCGGCGACCCTGCGGCCCACCCGGACGCCGCTCCCAACGCGCTCAGCGACGCCGACCCAGCCGCCCCTGTGCAATCAGATGCCCTTCCGGATGGAAGTCGGCAAAGGGGGGCGGACGACTCTGCTGCCGCCACTGCCAACCAATGTGCGCCGCGCCCCAGGCACGGAAAGCATACGCATCCGGGAAATCCCGCCGGGGCAGATGTTTGAGGTGATCGGCGGGCCGGAGTGCGCGTCGGGCATTGCGTGGTGGGAGATCAAGATTTACGATCAGCGTGGCCTGTGGACGGGGTGGATCGGCGAGGGGCAAAACGGCAGCTATTGGATCGAACCTTTTGAAACCGGGCCGGTCTCGTGCCCTGGCGCGTTGCCGCCACGCATGGTTCCCGGTGAGACCGGGCGCATCACGTTCAGCCCGCCGCTGCCCAGCAACGTCCGCAGCCAGCCGCGCAGGTCGCCGAATAACATCATCGGCAAGCTACAGCCGGGGCAACAGTTCCGGGTTGTGTCCGGGCCGGTCTGTGATGAAGACCTCAAGTGGCGCTGGTGGCTGGTGCGCACAGCCACGCTCGAAGGCTGGGTCGCCGAGGGCAAACCGGGCGAATACTGGATGGAACCCTGGCCGTAAGCGGCGATAGTGGTTCCTCGCCACAACGATCAAGGCCGGTGGCGCGTTCTGCGACCGGCCTCATGGTGATAGTGTACGCGACTTCAGCGGGACGAACTACCCTAACCCAAGTTCCCAGGGTTCTGGAATGACAAGGAACATCAGCGCCGACCCGGCCAGCGCCATGTTTTTCATGAACTGGGTCATTTCGACCATCTTCATCTGCGGGTCTTCGATGGCCCAGAAATTGTGCATCATAAACGAGGTCGGAACGAGGAAAGCGACAATCAGTCCCACGCCGACATCCGGATAGATACCAGTGATGACGCTCAGGCCGCCGAGCAACAACATCAACCCGGTGCCCATCACCGATAGCGTTGGGAACGGCACGCCCTTCGACTGGGCATAGCCCGCCATCATCTTGACTTGCATGAAGTGATTCGATCCCATCATGAGGAAAAACAATCCCAACATGATTCGCCCGATCAGAAAAAGTACATCCACCATTGTCGACCTCCTGTGCTGTCATTACCAATTATTACTTCCCATCGGGAAGTTACTATATAATATATAACAACAGTACCTGAGCGCCAAATCAGCACAGCAATTCAAACGCAACCTTAATGGTAAGACACAAGGCGAGGCGCAGTATGACCAAAGCACCCTTCGACACCTGTCCGATTGCCCGCACAGCCAGGCTCATCGGCGACACGTGGACTCTGCTCATCGTGCGCGACCTGATGCGCGGTAACAAACGGTTCGGCGAGCTGGAAGAGTTGCTGGCCGGGATCAGCCCCAAGACGCTGTCGCGGCGGCTGAAGATGCTCGAAGCAGCAAACGTGATCAGCCGGCAGGCGTATGCCGAAATCCCGCCGCGCGTCGAATATGCCCTGACCGAAAAAGGCAAAGCGCTGGTCCCGATCATCGAGGCGATGGAGCAATTCGGGGAAATGTATGAGAATGATGCCGGTTGATTCGCCGGAAGGGGTGGCGGCGACGGGAAATTTCACGACACTTAGCGCTAAATGCCCTGGTCATCTTTGCCCGGCACACCCGGATCACCGGCGCGGTGAAACGCAATTTATAAGCCGGTGCCGGGCGTGTTATCCCCCTCCCCCTCAACCCGCCCCAACACCTCGCCGACGAACGCTTCCAGCCGCTCGAAGTGCGAGCCGCGCCAGTACACCTGGCCGCATCCACCGCAAACCTTGAACTCGTCATAGTAACGCGCCGTGTTACGCGGCAGGCGGTCGAGCACGTCATCCTTGCGCACCGGTTCCAGCACCCCGTTGCAGCGCACGCAGCGCGTCAATGGAGCCACCAGGCGAAACAGGTCAAACCGGCGCAATACTTCCGCCAGTTGCTCTTTGGGATCGGTGCTGCGCACACAATAGCCGTGTGTCACCATACGGCGCTTGAGCAGCCCCCGGTCGCGGGTGAGCAGCGTGCGGCGATCCTCGTGCGAAATCTGCGCCAGGTTCGCATCGTCGGTATCGTCAGGAACCAGCGCATCAAACCCCAGCAGTCGCAGATACGAAGCCAGCCGCCCCAGATGCACATCCAGCACAAAGCGCGGCTGGCGCAATGGCTTCGGGCGCACGCGCAGCAACGGCGTGATGTCGAACGACTCGAACACCGGGTAGACGCTGACCCGGTCACCATCCTGCACGATATAGCCGAAATCGACCGACTCGCCATTGACGAGGATCAGGTCGACTTCGGTATGGGGCACGCCCAACGACTCGATCATGTCTTTGATCGAAGCGCGGACTACGAACCGGTGCGCAAATTCAACCTGTTTGCGCTCCGGCGGCAGGAAGTCGTTTAGCTCGGCATAGAAGCGGAAAAGTGCCTGCGCCATCGGCTGATTGCCCCTGTAACTGACGTGATGAATCATGATGTGTATGCACGCATTATAGCCCTCACCAGGCACTGCGCCGCAAATCTGCACTGGTATTGTTGGCCGAATTTGTCTAAAATCCTTACGAAAAATTCCCGATCGTTCGCGGAGATCATCGAGGACACACCATGCGCTATCATATCTGGACTCTAGGCTGCCAAATGAACGTCGCCGACTCGCAGCAGTTGGCATCTGCGCTTGAACGCATGGGTCACCACGCGGCCACCCACCCGGATGAGGCGGATATCCTGGTGGTCAACACCTGCGTGGTGCGGCAGTCCGCCGAAGACAAGGCCTATGGCCGCCTGCGCGAACTGGCGAAAGTCAAAGAAGCCAATCCCGGCAAAGTCGTCGGGTTGATGGGGTGTCTGGTGGGCGTGCGCGATCCGCTGCGCCTGCGCGAGAAGTTGCCGCAGGTGGATGTCTTCCTGCCGCCCTCCGACCCGCAACCGATGATCGAGTTCCTGCGCGACCGCGCCGCCGAAGACAAGGCGCGAGACATGGAATCCACCGCGCGCGCCGCCCGCGATCACTTTCAGGACAACGCCGACGAAGCGGCGGGGTTCCTCGTCCTGCCCGCGCACGAACGCGGCAGCCTGGTCAGCGCGTATGTGCCGGTCGTCTACGGGTGTTCGCATGCCTGCACGTTTTGCATCATCCCCTACCGGCGCGGCATCGAGAAATCACGCCCGGTTGGGGAGATCGTGGGGCATGTGCGCAGTCTGGCGCGGCAGGGCGTGCGCGAAATCACGCTCCTGGGGCAGATCGTAGATCGCTATGGCAAGGACGTTCCCGACGGGCCGAATCTGGCGCAACTGTTGCGCATTGTGCACGAAGTCGCCGAAGAAGAAGGCGTGTATCGCATCCGCTTCCTGACCAGCCACCCCAACTGGATGACCGACGAACTGCTCGACACGGTCGCTGAACTGCCGCGCGTCATGCCGCAGATCGAAGTGCCGGTTCAGGCCGGCAACGACGAGGTCTTGGAACGCATGCGGCGCGGCTATACCGTGCAGCAGTACCGCGATCTTGTGGACACAATCCGTGCCCGCGTTCCACAGGTGGCCATTCACGGCGATATCATCGTCGGCTTCCCCGGTGAGACGGCGGAGCAGTTCCAGGATACCTACGACCTGCTGGTGGAACTGAAACTGGACAAAGTCCACCTGGCGCGGTACAGCCCCCGCCCCCACACGGTCAGCATGCGCACTATGGAAGATGACGTTCCGCCAGAAGAAAAGAAGCGCCGCCACGCCGCGCTCGAAGCGTTGCAGGAACAAATAGGGGCCGAAATCAACCGCCAATATCTCGGCAAGAGCGTCGAAGTGTTGGTGGAAGACAAGCACAAGGGGAAGTGGCGGGGCCGCACCCCGCAAAATAAGCTGGTGTTCTTCACGGATGATGCGCAGGATTGGCGCGGCAGGCTCGCCACCGTCCAGGTCACCTGGACAGGCCCCTGGAGCATGCAAGCCCGCCTGCCGGAGCAGGCAACCTCGCCCGCCAACCGACAAACGATCCCCCTGACGGTCACGGGGTGATCATCCATCCCCACACTGCGTAATATGGAAGGCGGCTCGCCGGTTGGGAGCCGTCTTATGGATCACGGCGTTTCGCCCTCCACCACTGGCACGCGATCAAGATCGCC
>CAZSXY010000045.1:0-7460 GCA_964611395.1 uncultured Anaerolineaceae bacterium
GGACCTGGGCGGCATGATCGCCGGTAGCCGCTTCCGGGGCGAGTTCGAAGAACGCCTCAAGGCTTCCATCGAGGAAATTCAGCGATCGGAAGGCGAGATCATCCTCTTCATCGACGAACTGCACCAGGTCGTCGGTGCGGGCGCGGCAGCCGGCGCGCTGGATGCCAGCAACATGATGAAACCGGCCCTGTCACGCGGGGAACTGAACTGCATTGGCGCAACGACGCTGGACGAATATCGCCAGTACATCGAGCGCGACTCAGCCCTGGATCGCCGGTTCGCGCCGGTGTTCGTCGAGGAACCGAGCGTCGAGGAAACGATTGCCATGCTGCACGGGCTACGCGACCGCTACGAAGCCCATCACAAGGTCACCTACTCGGACGCGGCGTTGGTCGCGGCGGCGCGGTTGAGCCACCGCTATGTGACCGAGCGCAAGCTGCCCGATAAGGCCATCGACCTGATGGATGAGGCCGCTTCCAAGTTGCGCGTGGCCCTGTACTCGATGCCGGACGAACTCAAAGAAATGAAGAAGCGGCTGGACCGGCTGGCCGCCGAAGAAGAAGAAGCCAGCCTCAATACCGAGTACGAGCGGGCGATGATGATCAAGGCGCAGCGGTTGCAGCTTCAGCAGGAATACGAAGCGGAAGTCGAACGCTGGCAGCAGGAACACACACTCGACGAAGTCGTCGACGAACACGACATCGCCGAAGTCGTCGCCCAGTGGACTGGCATTCCCGTCAGCCAAATGTTGGAAACCGAAGCCGACAAGTTGCTGCGCATGGAAGACGTGCTGCATAAGCGCATTATCGGGCAGGAGGAAGCGGTCGCCGCCATCGCCGATGCCATCCGGCGGGCCCGCAGCGGCCTGAAAGACCCGCGCCGCCCGATCGGCTCGTTTATCTTCCTGGGAAGCAGCGGCGTTGGCAAGACCGAGCTGGCGAAAGCGTTGGCCGAATTCATGTTCGATGATGAAGAGGCCCTGCTGCGCATTGATATGAGCGAATACCGCGAGCAGCATACCGTCAGCCGCCTGTTTGGCGCGCCCCCCGGCTATGTGGGCTACGAACAGGGCGGGCAACTCACCGAGGCCGTCCGGCGGCGTCCCTACCGCGTGATTCTGTTTGACGAGATCGAAAAGGCGCACCCGGAGGTTTGGAACGCCCTGATGCAAATCCTCGAAGACGGGCGCATGACCGACGGGCAGGGGCGCACCGTCGATTTCCGCAATGCCGTGATCATCATGACCAGCAACCTGGGCACCGAGTTCGCCCGCAAAGGCGGCGCGCTGGGCTTCATACCCAACGGCGACCCAGACCTGCTGGCCGATCACAAGAAGATCGAAGAGGCGATGCGCAAGACCTTCCGGCCAGAATTCTTGAATCGCATCGACGAGATCATCATCTTCGAGCCACTCACGCGCGATGACGTCAAGCAGATCGTGGACTTGCAGATGCATGACATCGCCGCGCGCCTGGAAGAACAGGGGCTGTACGTGCGGGTGACGGAAGAAGCGCGCAACAAGCTGGCCGATATTGGCTTCGACCCGGAGTTTGGCGCACGCCCCCTGCGCCGCGCCTTGCAACGGTACATCGAAAGCCCGTTGAGCATCCGGCTATTGCGGGGCGAGTTCGTACAGGGCGATATGGTCGAAGTCTTCGTCAATGACGACGATGTGATCGACTTTCGCCACATGGAAGGCGAACCAGTGCCCGGCGACAGCACGAAAGGCAACGGCTCTCACCAGGTCGAATCCGAATAAGGTACGCCTGTCCAGCAAACAGCCCCGCGTTCCTGAACGAGCGCGGGGCTTGTTGTTATGTGATGTAAGGCAACGCGATCAGTCGTCTAGCGCCCCTTCATAGACCGTCAGGTTATCGAACGCGATACTCACCGTTTCGCCTTCGGTCACTCCGGTGATCAGCCCCACCTGGCCAGGGCGGCGGTACATATTGTCCTTGACTTCACCCAGAAATGTGTCATTCGCGTAAATCGCCAGATAACCGTCCACGCACACCGCCCGGATGGTGTTGCTTGCCTGGCCCTGTTTGATGACATCGCTCTGGTGCCACTCAAGGACGAAGTCCAGGCCGCCGTGCGCCAGGTCGGCGATGCCGAAGTGCCCGTCACCGCTGATCAGCAGCGCATAGCCGGTCCAGTCACCACTCTCGTCCTGCGACAGGCGGCACAGCACGCCGTACAGGTTGTCTTTTTCGGCGCTCAGTTGCCCGGTTTCCACTTCGATGATGACGTTTTCGTAAGCATCGCCGCCCGCGCCCCAGGTGAACGACGCGCTGCGGTCAGCCCGGTGATCTATCCGGTAGCGCCCGTCGGCAATAGCCAGCACTGACGTGGGATCGGTTTCGCCAGCGGGATAGGTGCCTTCTTCCCACGCGCCCGGCTCGTCGAAGGTAACAGTGAGCAGCCGGTCACCCGTGATGGGTGTCTTCGAAGCGTCGTCACTGCCACAGGCCGCCAACACGAAAAGCCCGATCAACACTAACGCCAACACATACCATCGTGTCCGAATCATGAGTCTATCACTTCCATTCCACTGCGTTCGCCGATCACATCTTTGTTCGGTGTGACGATCCGTTGCATGCGTTCATGGATCATATCTAATGATGCCTGTACTTCGCCCAGGTTGCGCCGGGCATTGTCAATCTGTTGGCGCGCGGTTTCCCACTTCTTGACTTGCAGCACGAATTCCTGCTCAAGTTGGGCGATGGCCTCAATGGTCTTTTTCACGTTGTCAGCGACATGAAGCTGGCGCAACCCCCGCGCAATGGTGAGCAAATACGGATAGAACGTATTGGGGCTGACCGGAAACACATGCCGCTCGAACGCGTAGGTGATCAAATCCTTACCGTCGAGAGTCCCGGCGCTATTCGTCACGATTTCGTAGAACACCGCCTCGCTGGGGATGAACATGAGCGCAAAATCAAGCGTGCCCTCGCCCGGAATGATGTACTTTGTCGCAATGTCGTCCACGTGTTTGCGCACATCCCTGGCAAACTGTTTCTCCAGCCGCGCGCGTTCGTCGTCCTGGGTAGCCGCAAGCATGTGCTCGTAGTTGGTGAGGGGGAACTTCGAATCGACGGCGACCATGCGCCGATCCAGTTTGATCACCGCGTCGGCGCGCGTGCCGCTCGCGAACTGGTGCTGCAAGGCAAAGCTGCCTGCAGGCAGCACATCTTCCAGCAGCGCGCTCAACAGGACTTCTCCCAGGCGGCCACGTTTTCGGGACGACCGCAGCAGGTTTTGCAGGCTGGAAATGTCGTCCTTGATGCTGATGATGTGCCGCGTGGCTTCCTGAACCTTCCCTAACTCTTTGTTCAAGTCCTGGTCAAACTGAAGCATCTGGGTTGTTTGTGTGCTTACCGCTTCGAGCTTGCCATGGATCTTGCGGCTATCATCCAACATCTGCTGGGTATGGCCGCTCACAGTGCCCAGCACGTGCGTCGCCTGGTTTTCCAGGTCCAGCACCTGCTTGTTCTGGGAATACAGAGTGCTGACGGCCCGGTACAGGTCATGATTCAATTTTTCTTGCTGTTTGGCCTCTTCCTGAACGCGCGATAGCTTCCCGGCCAGCGATGCGATGATGAGCAGGTTAAACAAGCCGACCAGCAAAACTACCGCGACACCGGCCACCACCAGGAACTCAGTATCCATCCGTTCCCGCTCCCCGTTCCATAACAAATAAAAGGCAAGAACCAACTATAACGTGTTCTTGCCCGTGAGTATAAGGAATCGGATGTCAAACGGCGAAAATGCGGCTCCAGCCGGTTAGACCAACCCCTCAATCAGTGTATAGAGCAAGGCCCCAAACCCCGCCGCCGCGGGAATCGTCAGAAACCAGGAAATGACGATGTTGTTCACCACGCCCCAGCGCACCTTCTGCACGCGCTCGGCGCTGCCCGCGCCGACGATGGCCGAGCTGACCACATGCGTCGTGCTCACCGGGCCGCCTAGCAGCGCCGCTCCCAGGATAACCGCGCTCGACGCCGTCTGCGCACTGAAGCCGTGAATCGGGCGCACGCGGTAGAACTTGGCTCCCAGCGTGCGGATCAGGCTCCAGCCACCGAACAACGTTCCCAAACCAATGGCAAGGGCGCTGACGACAATAACCCAAGTGGGCACATAGAATGAATCAATGGAATTGGTAGCCACCAACCCGAGTGTGATAATTCCAATGGTTTTCTGGCCATCATTGGAGCCATGCGACAACGCCAGCGTCGTGGCGGTCAGGATTTGCCCGCGCTGAAACCACGTATTGACATGGGGCGTGGCTCCCCGCGCCAGAAACAGGGAGAGCTTAACAATCCAATAGCCGGCGAGCATCCCCAGAATGGGGGAAAAGAACAGTGCCGCGAATACTTTGGTCAGACCGGTAATTTCAATGGCCTCGACGCCGAACCCGGCCCAGACAGCTCCCATGATGCCACCAATCAGGGCGTGGGAGGTGCTGGAGGGAATGCCGAATATCAGGGTTATGACATTCCAGATGATCGCGGCCAGCAGGGCCGCATAGACTACCGGAATGGTGACCGCTTCCTCAGCCACCACTTCGTGGCCGATCGTTGTCGCCACAGCCACGCCAAAGAGCAATGGGCCAATGCCATTTGCAATCGCCGCCATCCACAGCGCCGTCCGGGGTCGCATGGCACGCGTAGAAATCACGGTCGCAACCACGTTGGACGAGTCGTGTAACCCGTTGAAGAAGCTGAATACCAACGCAATGAACACCAGAATGATGGCTTCAATCGACAAGGAGGGCAAAAACGAAGGCATAAAAAGTTCCTTCCCAACATAACTCGCGCACAAGTATCATTCATCAAAAAGCAATTATGGCGCAAACGCGCCAGTATGGTTAAAATTATTTTACCGTGTAAAATTAATTTAACCAAATTGCCGTATAAGGATATCGCTCTATGATTGACCGGATAATTCGCGCTCTGAAAAGCATCCCCCAACGCCTCCGTGAACGCTTCAAGCGCCGGCCCGATCGGTTCATTACGCGCTTGCAGGAACAGTGCATGTTGGGAATTGAGGCTACCGCCGCGCTGATCGACTACATGAACAAACCCAACAAGAAGAACGCCCAGCGCGTGCGGCAGTTAGAAAAGGACGGCGACGAAGTACGCCGGATGCTGGTTGACGAACTCAACCGCACCTTCGTCACGCCCATCGACCGCGAAGACATATACGCACTGTCACGAGCCGTGGATGACATCCTGGATGATACCTGGTTCACGATCAACGAAATGGACATTCTTGACGTGGAACCTAACAACTATCTGAAAGAAATGGCCGGGCGACTGAACGAGGGTGCGGAAGAGATCAAGCTCGCCATTGACCGGCTGGAAAAACATCCCGGCGTTGCCAGCGCGCATGCGGTCCGCGCCAGGAGCATGCGCAATGACATGGAAACGCTTTATGCCAAGGCGCTCGCAGATTTGTTCCGCAAACCCAAAGACTTGGACAACGTCATCATGATGTTGAAGTTGCGCGAGATTTATCGCCACCTGTTCCACGCGGGCGGGCGCATCGGCGACGCCGCCGACACTATCGATGATATTATCGTCAAGTTCTTCTAGCGCTCGCCAGGTACCCCCTACACAGCGTCAACCGGCAGCACAGGTGCTGCCGGTTGATTGTTGCAGTACCCCCGGACGGACTCGAACCGCCGACGCCAGGTTTAGGAAACCTGCGCTCTATCCACTGAGCTACGGGGGCGGGTGGGTGCTGGTAGTTTACCACGCCTGGATAGCTTTTCAAGACCGGCATCGCGCCACGCCACCGGGTACAGTGCCCGTGCAAAGCATTTGCCGAGGCGTGGCAGCAGACAGGATGAGAGCCACGCCCGCCTACCCTGAACTGAAGTTACTTGCCAAGCGACAGGGGTTCGGTGCGGCGCACGCTCAGCGGGAACAACACGGGGCCGTGTTTGTGTACATCCACGTAATGCCCGGAACCGTACAGGTCCGTACCGGGTATCTGGATGAACGCCGCGCGGTCCAGCTCGATCAGCGTGCCAATGTTCGCCAGCGTAAGCCACACGCTGACCACGTAATCGCCAGCAGACAGCAGGCGATCAACCCCCTTGCATTCCATCAGGAAGTGATTGGTTCCGGGTTGCATATCAAAGATGAAATTCGTCAGCCGGTCATCCAGGCGCACCACGCGCGCGCCCATGTCACTCACCAGTCCAAAGCCGATCCCGATGCGGGGGGTTGCCTGTTCTGCACGCACATCGAGGGCAATCCGCAGATCAAGCGCACCGGTCGCGGGGTCCTTGTCCAACATCAGGCGCAAATCCTCGATGCCAATGCCGTACTGCGCGTTCATGATCGGGAAGACCTGGTCCTGGCTGTCCAGCGCCGTATCAGATAAATAGCTCTTGACCACATCCGCCGCCGGCCCCATCATCTGGATGTGACCACGCTCCAGCCACAGCGCCGACTGGCACAATTGCCGCACGGCATCCATGTTGTGGCTGACGAATAATACGGTGCGTCCCTCGCCGGCAACATCGCCCATTTTGCCCAGGCATTTTTTCTGGAAATCCGCATCGCCCACCGCAAGCACCTCATCCACCAGCAGAATTTCGGGTTCAAGATGGGCCGCCACCGAAAACCCCAGCCGCAGATACATCCCGCTGGAATAGCGCTTGACCGGCGTGTCGATGAACCTGGCCACTCCCGCAAACTCAACGATTTCGTCGAATTTCCGGTCGATCTCCTGGCGGCGCATGCCCAGAACGGCCCCGCTCAGGTAAATGTTTTCGCGCCCGGTCAGCTCGCCATGAAACCCCGTGCCGACTTCCAGCAACGAGCCAACCCGCCCGCGAATCCGGGCGTAGCCCTCATCTGGCGTGGTGATGCGCGTCAGGACTTTGAGCAGGGTGCTCTTGCCCGCGCCGTTGCGCCCGATCACGCCCAGCACCTCGCCGCGCTCGACCTCAAATGATACATCGCGCAGTGCCCAAAAGGTGTTGTTCATTTTGCCGCGCGCGCGTTTTTCGCCGCGCCCGAACGAGCGCAGCGTCTTGATTTTCTGTCGCGCGGCATGGCTCAGGCTGTCTCGCAGCGTCCTGTTGCGGTTGATGGAGCCGCCGATGCGGTACTGCTTGCCGAGATCCACCACCTGGATTGCGGTGTTTTGCTTCATCAGTGTTCGCGCCATGTGCACCGCCCCTACACCACGTCCGCGAAACGGCGTTCCAGGCGACGGAAGAAAAATGCGCCGGATACCAGCAACGCGGTTGCCGTCAAAAACGAAAGCGCCAACATCGGCCCCGCCGGGTCCCCCTGGCCCAACAACGACCAGCGGAACCCCTCAACCACGCTCACCATCGGGTTCAAGCCATAGAGCGTGCGCCAGGGTTCGTCCAGAAGGCTGGACGGGTACACAACGGGCGTGGCATACATCCAAAACTGGGTCAGGAACGGAACCACGTAGCG
>CAZSXY010000045.1:7560-26527 GCA_964611395.1 uncultured Anaerolineaceae bacterium
CTCACCTGCTCATAGGGCCAGCAGCGGCTATTGTAGCGAACGCTTCCCGGCTGTCAACCATCCCCTTGAGGCCGTGAGGCGGCATCGCGGCAATCGCGGCACACGCCAAAGATCGCCATGTGGTCGATGCGCGGTTCGAAATCGTAATCGCTGCGAAGGCGCTGGCGCAGGGTTTCCATCACGGCATCGTCCAGATCGATGATGCGATTGCAACGCAGGCAGACGAGATGATGGTGTGGCTCGCGGTCAATGATCTGGTAGACCACGCCGCTGCGCCCCAGGTCTGTCTGGGCCACCACGCCGCGATCCTTGAGCCATTGCAGGATGCGATAGACGGTCGTTTCGGTGACGGCGTATCCCTGCCCCTCCAGCCGCGCTTGAATCGCCTGGACGGTGAGGTGCTCGCCGCGCTCGCATAGGGCCTCGATCACCAGGCGGCGCTGGATGGTCAGGCGTTCGCCCTGCGCGCGCAAATGCTCCGTGATGGAATCGACACAAATCACTGTTTTGCTTTTCATAGGCGACCGATCCTCCAATGCGATGGCTCCATTGTAAACGGCCTGATACCCAGGCAGCAACTTGATCGGTGCCGCGCGGCCACCACTCGCGCTGGAATCATAGTGTTTCATTTACAGACAACTACAGAATTGTCTAACAAAAGTGACAAATCGCACAGATGCGACGTGCCAATGCTCACTCCCTATTTGCCGGTATCCTCGCCATAATTGAGAATGGTTCGCAATTAAACACTGTTCGCACGCGGGATTTCGACACACAAGGCTGACAAGGAAACCATGTCACCCCGTAACAATAGACATAATGATCACCAACCTACGATGCCGCTGAGCAGGGTGCAAGCGGGCAAAACCGTCGAATTGATCAGCATCGCGGAAGGTCGTCGCCTGCGCAAGCGCCTGGCCGATCTCGGCTTGAATACCGGCCTGCGCGTGCGCGTGATCCAGAATCACTTCACCGGCCCCCTGATTCTGGCTATCCGCGAGGATGCGCGGTTGGCCATTGGGCGTGGCATGGCCCGCAAGATTCGCGTCAGTCCCTGTGATACTCCCACCGACACCGAGAATTGAATTCGCTCCATGGCTCCCAACTCAATCATCGCCCTGGCCGGAAACCCCAACGTAGGCAAAAGCACGATCTTCAACGCATTGACCGGTTCCCACCAGCACGTCGGGAACTGGCCCGGCAAGACCGTTGAGAAAAAAGAAGGCACGATCCACCTGAACGGCCAGGCGTTTACCCTCGTTGACCTGCCTGGCACGTACAGCCTCAACGCCTTTTCAAGCGAAGAAATCATCGCCCGCGACTTCATCATCAACGAGCATCCACGCCTGGTGATCACAGTCGCCGACGCGTCGAACCTGGAACGCACCCTCTACCTGGTGATGCAGGTTTTGGAATTGAATGTGCCGGCGGTGCTGGTCTTGAACATGACGGACACAGCCCAACAGCGCGGGATTCGCATCCATGCGGATGAACTGTCCGCACGCCTGGGCGGAATCCCCGTTGTCCAAACCATCGGGCACAAGCTGCTTGGCATCGAAAACCTGAGCGAAGCGATCAAGCAGCAAACCAACAAAACGCCACGCCGGTGGGCGACGCCCGTCGATTATGGCGAATCCCTGGAAAGTGAAATGGCCGCCCTGCAAGCCATCATCGAAAACGACCCGATCCTTACCCGCCAGTTCAATGCGCGCTGGCTGGCGATCAAGCTGCTGGAAAACGACGAAGACCTGCGCGCCCGCCTGTCAGGGGCAGGCTACCATGACTTGCTCGCGCACGCCGACGCAGCCGTCGAGCGTATCGATCAGCTAACCGGCGAAGACGCCGAAACACTGATCACAGACCGGCGCTACCAGGCGATCAGCGCCCTGCTGGAAGGCATTGTAGAGCGTCCTTCAGAAGCCGTTGAGACACGATCCGACCGAGCCGATCGCATCATCACCCACCCCATTTGGGGCACACCGATCTTTATGCTTTTGATGTGGTTCCTCTTCCAGTTCACGGCGAATGTCAGCGCCCCGTATATCGACTGGATTGAGGCGACGATCAGCGGGCCGCTCACGCGCTGGGCCGACGCGCTACTCGATTTTGCCGGGCTGGGCGGCACATGGTTCGAAGCGCTGGTCGTAGACGGGGCCATCGCCGGGGTCGGCGGCGTGATCGTGTTCGTGCCGGTACTCATCTTCCTCTACCTGGCGATCGCCCTCATGGAAGACTCCGGTTACATGGCGCGTTCGGCGTTCGTGATGGACCACGTCATGCGAAGGATCGGGCTACGAGGCAAGAGCTTCCTGCCGCTGATCGTTAGCTTCGGGTGTAATGTCCCGGCCATCTACGCCACGCGCACGCTTGAAGACGAAGATGATCGCAAACTGACCGCCTTTATCACCACCTTCATGAGTTGCGGCGCGCGATTGCCCATCTACGTGGTGTTTGGCGCGGCGTTTTTCGGGGCCAAAGCCGGCAACATGATCTTCGCCCTGTACCTACTAGGAATCGCGATCGCCCTGCTGACCGGCTATGCCATGAAGCGCACCGTGTACCACAACAAGCCACCGCAGCCGTTCGTGCTGGAACTGCCACCGTACCGCGTGCCCAATATACAGAATGTACTCCGCCTGGTGACCAGGCGCACAAACGGGTTCCTGCGCAATGCGGCAACGCTCATTCTGGCCGCATCCATCATCATCTGGTTCATGCTTGCGCTGCCGATCAGGGGGAACGGGTCTTTTAACGACGTGCCCACCAAAGACAGCCTTTTCGGATCGGCGAGCCGTGTGATCGCGCCGATCTTTGCGCCGGCAGGGTTTGGCAGTTGGGAGTCGACCGGCGCGTTGATCTCAGGTTTTGTCGCTAAAGAAGCCGTCATCAGCACCATGAATCAGCTCTTCGTCGAGGAGACACAAGGCGGTGGCGCGGATCCGGCAGACGAGGCCTCCCAGCCCTCGCTGCGCGATGACCTGGTCGAGATCATAAAGTCGTTCGGTGAGGCAACCGTGCTCACGGCCCAGGAAACGGTCAACATCATCCCCCGCACGGTCAACCTGCTGCCCGGCGTATCCGTTGCCGAGGCCGACTGGCTCAACCAGGGCGACGGCGGCGATGAGTCCACCGCGCTTGAAGCCGCGCTTACCGCGCAATTCGCCCGTGTTGCAGGTTCGCCGGAGCGCGGCAAGCTGGCCGCCATCGCCTTCAACGTCTTCGTGCTGCTATATGTCCCGTGTATGGCCACCATAGCCGCCATGCGCCATGAATTCGGCGAGCGGTGGGCGCTCTACCAGGCCAGTTACACCTTGCTGGTCGCGTGGCTGGCCGCCACCATCGTTTACCAGGCTGGTCTGTTGCTCGGAGTGGGATAGAGAATCATGACGACGATGCTTCGCCAGGTGCTCCACGCCTTTGAAGATACGCAACAGCCGCGCACCCTCAGCCAGCTTGCCCGCGAACTGGAGATGCCGCCGGGCATGCTGGAAGGCATGATCGCGTACTGGGTGCGCAAAGGCAAGCTGCGCGAGTCGGGTAACGAGGCGGGTTGTTCCTCGTGCCAGCATGGTCATAGCTGCCCGTACATTACCCAGATGCCGCGCACCTTTGAGTTAGTCACCGACGACGATCCGATCCCGCCTGCGCCACCCTCCTGTGGCTGTTGTGGATAGCCCCAAACATCTGGTAGCATATGTGTATAATAGAACCTGCGTCCCGTTTGCTATGCTGGCGGCGTGCGCGGCGTCAATAGCCAGGTCTTCGCCCACCTGTTGCGCTATGATCTGGAGGCTAGCACGCTAGTCGAGGCCCAGTCCCTCATCGCCCCCCAACGACTGATCGAGATCGAAGCAGACGTAATCATCGCCAGCGCCGACTGATGAACCGGACGCACGCAAAATGAACTGTTACGAGAGAATCCCTGATGGCAGAAGACCCCCAACACACACAGCAAGCGACCGTTCTGGTCATTGACGACAACCCGGCAAATCTCAACCTGCTGGTTGACGTCCTCACTTCGCGCAACTACGCGGTGCTCGAAGCGTCCAATGGCGCGGATGCCCTTAAGATAGCCCGGACGCAGTCTCCGGACATCGTTTTGCTAGACGTCTCGATGCCGGAAATGGATGGCTTTGAGGTGTGCAAACAGTTGAAAGCAGACCCGCTGACGCGGGACATTCCGGTGATCTTCATCAGCGCACTGAGCGAAACAGACACCATCGTGAAAGGATTCGAGAGCGGCGGGGCCGATTACATCACCAAACCGTTCAAGTTCCGCGAAGTGCTGGCGCGCATCACCAACCAACTCACGGTAGTTCAGCAACGCAGAGAAATTCATGCGCTCCACAACCAGGACCGGCAGCGATTCGAGATGCTGGCACGGATGAAAGACGAGTTCATCCGCGCCGCCACACATGATCTGCGCAACCCGCTCAACGTCATTCTGGGCTATGTCCGGTTGATGGAACACATCGAAGTTGCCGAGCCACACCGCCAGCGGATGAAGGAAACCCGCGAAGCGATCGCGGAAAATGTGCAAAAGATGCGGCAACTGGTCACCGACATGCTCGACCTGGCCCAGATGGAAGCGGGCATGCAACTGCACCCAACGCTGGAACGTTTCGCGCCATTTCTGGCACAGGTGTTGCAGAGCTTTCGCGTGATCGCCGAGCATAACAAGCTAGAGCTTACCTACGTCCCGCCGGACGAAGACATCACGATCATGCTTGATGTATACGCCATGACCCGCGCGGTTGACAACGTGGTGGCCAATGCGATCAAATATACACCGGCAGGGGGGCGCATCAAGGTGCTGGCCAGAGTGGAAAACGGGAACGCAGTCATCCAGGTCAGCGATACGGGCATGGGCATCCCCAAAGAAGACCTGCCGCACGTGTTCAACGCATTCTACCGCGTCAACCACGCGCAACAACCTGACGTCGAAGGCTCCGGGCTGGGGCTTTCTATCGCCAAGACCATCATCGAGCGACACGGTGGCACAATCGAAGCCAAAAGTGAAGTCGGGGCGGGGAGCGTCTTTATCATTACGCTGCCCCCGGTTCCGCCGCGCAGGTCAGGAAAAGCCCGGCTGGTGCGCAACGCCTAGCCTACCGGCCTGACAAGGCCGCCTCCGCCGCGATCAATACCTCGTCCTCTGGCGACAGGATGCTGGCCAGGGTGCGCGGCACGTGAATATCCGGGATGACGCCGGTCCCTTCCAGCAACGCCATGCCCGTAACCGGATCAACGGGGCGACCAGTGGGAATCTGAACGTTCAACCCGCCGGGAAGGATGTATTGTCCGTCTCCCACTTCGCCCGCGAATCCACCGGTCGGCGTATGGCCGACCACCAGGGCGCGATCCTCACGTTGCAGCGCATAGACGAACAGGTCACCGGCGCTGCCCGTCATTTCATTGACCAAAATCGCAAGCGGCCCGTCATAATAGGGGTCACTGACGAGAATCTCGACAAAGCCCCGGTAGGCAAAACCGCCCTCTCCGTCCGCATAATAGAAGTCAAACAGCCGCTCATAATCAGGGAAGAAATGCCCGGCCATCGCCATCGCTAACTGGACGAGGCCGCCGCTATTGTCGCGCACATCGAGGATGATTCCCGGCACACCGGCATCGATCAGCGCCTGCAACTCGCGTGCGAAGCAGTCTTCCGCGTGGCTGACGTCTTCCGCAAAACTGCGCACGCGAATATACCCCACACCGGATTCCAGGATACGGCTTTCGATCAGGTCGCCGCTCAACGAAGCGCCAAACGCCGCCAGGATCGCGCCAACATCCATGGTGCGAAGGAAGGAGGCGCTGTGCTGCGTGCCATCCGGCTTGCGCCAGGTCAGCGCCACCTGCGAACCGATCGGCCCCTGCAACATCATGGACGCCTGCATATACCGGCGTCCGTGACGCGTCGATGCGCTGGTTAGCAACAGGGGCGTTTCGTCAAGCACCCGCAGCGCAGGCTCTCCATCCACCGTCACCAGGACATCGCCTGCGGAAATCCCCGCCTGCCCCGCCGGAGAAGACGAATCGACACCCGTTACCACCACCTGTTCGTCATCCGTCACCGTCAGGCCCCAGATGCCGATGCCGCCCATCAAGTAGTTCTGCATGACCTGGACGGACACATAGCCGATATGCGTGTCGGGAATCAGTCCTCCCAGGCGCGTGACGGTCAGGTGAAAATCGAGATCGGTGATGGCACGCTCAACAAGAGGCGTGATCTCGGCATAGATCGCGTCCCAATCAAGTGATTTTTCCGCCGTGAACGGGTACGTCACCGCCGTGCGTGTGTAGAGTGCGTTCCACGCCTCCACATAATCCAGGTCCGAGTAGTCATTCAGGCCGCCGAAACTCTCGACGACAGGAATATCCACACTGGTGTCGCGTATCACCGTAAAGGGGTCTGTTTCCAGCGATACGACGCTCCACCCTGCCGGCAGAGTCATCAAGGGATCATCGGGGGTGAAAGCTGCGCCGTCAGGCCCGAAAGCGGCGGGGAATTGTTCGCCGTCGCGGGCCGCCCACACCAGCACATAGCCACCGATCACGTCATACGACAGCGGCTCGAATCGAGCGGACAAATCGAGCGGGGTCTCGCCCCGGTTCATATAGGGGTCGCCGAGGAATTCAATGAACGTGGCCGGGGCGAACACCTGCACGGCTGGCGGGGTAGTGGCGTCGCGGTCAAAATCAAGCGCACGCCCGGCGGGTCTCTCCGGCAGGGTGATCGTGTAATGGCCGCTCACGATGTCACCCTCCAACGTGCCAAGCACCTGCGCCGATTCGTCCGGCTGATAGTCATAATCGCGCAATACAGGCCCCGTCAGGTCATAGAGCACGATCCCCGTTTCCGCGCCAATCGCCGGATAAATGGGGTTGGTCGTGGTATAGCTGCCGGTGATGATGCGGGGGCCCGCCGCCGTCCCCTGGGCCGGAGGTGTTGCCAGCGCGGGCAACGCCAATGCACCCAGCATCACCACCATAACGGTTAGGGTTACCAGAGAGCGCGCAAAACGTTGCATGGCCTGCTTCACTTTCCTTGCGGGTGACATTTGAGTAGCTTATAGCCCAATTAATAGCAAACGCCAACCGGTCGCGCAGTTGGCTCAAGCCGCCTAGAGGACGACGGGGCAGATCGTCGCAGTGGCCTTTGTGAACCAGGGCCACACCGGTGATCAGGCGGTGAGATGCCTGACGACAAGCGATGTACTTGGCAGATTCGAAGGATACAGCGAAGATCTTAAGTATAGAGTGATCAAAAACAGACGCAGATCATGTATCTTCTCCGCAATAGCGTCTTGTGTAGTGTCAATCCAAAGGGCATAACAAGCGATGCTACGCACGAGGATGACACAGTTTCTCGCCGTATGGCTCGTTGGACTGCTGAGTCTGGCGCTGGCTGGAGCGGCCCTATCGGGGGATTCACGCGGCGCTGTCCACATTGCTGAAATCGAGGGTATCATCAATCCTATGACGGCCCAGTACCTCGAACGCGTGCTGGACGATGCCGTCGCGCGCGACGCGCAGTTGGTCGTTCTCAAAATAGATACGCCGGGCGGCCTGGACACGTCGATGCGCGAGATGACCAAAGCGATCCTGGCCTCGCCAGTTCCCGTCGCGGTGTACGTCACGCCATCGGGTGCACGCGCTGCGTCGGCAGGGTTATTCATCCTGATCTCAGGACATATCGCGGCCATGTCGCCCAGCACCAACACCGGCGCTGCGCATCCCGTTGGCCTGGGTGGTGATGCGGGCGACATCATGACATCCAAAGTGGTCAACGATGCTGCCGCGACTATCCGCGCACTGGCCGAGGTACGCGGTCGCAATGCTGACTGGGCCGAGCGAGCGGTCCGGCAGAGCGAGTCGATCACGGAAACAGAGGCGCTGGAACTCAACATTATCGATGTGATTGCGCGCAACCTCGATGACCTGCTGCAGCAAATCGACGGCTGGGCGGTCCAGACCTTTCAAGGTGAGGTCGTGCTCGACGTGATTGGCGCCCCGCGCCGCGAAGTCTCTATGACCATCCCTGAGCGGCTTATGCATCTGCTCACGGACCCGAATCTTGCCTTCATCCTGCTCACCGTGGGCACCGTTGGCATCATCGCCGAGCTTTACAATCCCGGTGCGCTATTTCCGGGCATTGCTGGCGTCATCTCGTTGATTCTCGCCTTTCTGGCCCTGGGCAACCTGCCAACGAACTGGGCGGGTGTGGCGCTGATCGCGCTGGCCGTCGTGTTACTCATCGCCGAACTCAATACGGATGGTACGGGAATTCTGGGCATCGGCGCGGTGGTGGCCTTTTTGCTGGGTGGGCTGATCCTGTTTCGCCCGATCCAGCCCGTTTCGCCAGCGCTGCCGGACATCCACGTTGACCTGTGGCTGGTCGGTGTCACGACCGCCGGTATGACCGCCTTTGTGCTGGTGGTGATTGGTCAGGTCGCGCGTTCACGCCGTGCACCGGTGCTCACCGGATACGAGCACTATCTGGGCCAGATCGCCAGGGTACGACAACCCCTGCAACCCATCGGGCGCGTATGGTTCGAGGGCCAGAGCTGGTTCGCCGAGACGAAAAGCGGTCGCGAAGTCGAAGCGGGCCGGATGGTGCGCGTGGTTGGCCTTGAAGGTCTCACGTTAATTGTAGAACCCATTGATGAGGACTCGATGATCCCGGACGAGCGCGGATCACAGTAATGCGGTATTTTACAACTCTTGTAGTATATTTGCTAAGTAACCGTAAGCGAAAAGAAAGGAGCCTTTGATGGGTACTGGAACCGTTCTATTTCTCATTCCCGTGCTCGTTCTGATTTTCCTATTGGTGCCGCTAGCGATTCGCATCGTCAAGGAATACGAGCGCCTTGTGGTCTTCCGGCTGGGGCGAGCATTGGGTGCGCGCGGGCCGGGGTTGGTGGTGCTGATCCCGTTCGTCGATCGGGGCATACGCGTTGATTTGCGCGAGGTTTTCTTTGATGTTGATCCTCAGACCTGCATCACCAAAGACAACGCGCCACTGTCGATCGATTTTCTGGTTTACATGAAGGTCATCAACGCGACGGCCAGTGTGCTGGAAGTCGAGGACTTTCGTGGGGCGGCGCGGGGCATTGCCATTACGACGCTGCGCGCCCTGGTGGGCGACATGATCCTGGACGATGTGTTAGCCCGCCGTGACCGGCTTAACGAGCTGCTCCAGGGCAAGCTCGATGAGGTGACCAACCGCTGGGGAATCAAGGTGACCGCTGTCGAAATTCGTGAGATCATCCCGCCGCGCGAAATCCAGGAGGCCATGAGCCGCCAGATGTCTGCTGAGCGTTATCGTCGTGCCACCGTCACCGAAGCGGACGGCAAGCGCGAAGCCGCCGTCATGGTAGCCGAAGGCGAGCGGCAGGCCCGTATTTTGCAGGCGCAAGGCGAGCGCGAAGCCGCGATTCTGGTGGCCGAAGGCGAGCGGCAGGCGCGCATCCTGCGGGCCGAAGGGTTTGCCCAGGGTCTGGAGAAGGTTTACGAGATAGCCCAGGGGATCGACAGCAAGACCATGAGCCTGGAATACCTGGAAATGCTCAAGCAGTTGGGAGCGAGCGCGTCAACCAAGATCGTCGTGCCGGTCGAATTCACGACTATGTTGCAGCCCCTGTTGCATCACACGCAGCAGGCCAGCCAGGATTAACGCTGCCGGCCACTGGCATCATGTTGTCCCTTGGGCCAGCGCCGAGATCACGTTCATCCCAAGTTTGATGCGATCGCCCTGAGCTATTTGCATGTTCCGGCGCATGTGTGGCATACTCTCACGCAGTTCGGAGGAGAAGAGAGACGGACGAGACGGGTCACAGTCCCCGGATCGTCCGTCACGGCGTCTGGAGACCGGGCGGGCGTTACATTACATGGCCAGCGTGAGCATCAGCAAGGCCTGCGTGTCGCCGAGCGACATTCCCCCCACCATTCGCACCCGCGTATACGTGATCCGCAACCCGGCGTCAAGGGCGGCCCGCGTCAGGGCGATCTGGCGGGTGTTAACCGGCAGCACGAGTCCGCTTTGCTGTAAATAGCGGGCGTAGGTTTGCATCTCGGCCAGGTAACGCGGCCAGTGCGCCTCCGCTTCCGGCAGGCAGGCCGCTACCTCGACCGTGAGATGGGTTTGCATCCCTTCCAGGCGGCGCGGTTTGTGGCGCAGCACCGCAAACGCCACCGGCTCGCCATCCTCGCGCCAGATCAGGGTGCGCCCGGCTTCTTCATTAGCCAGCCAGAGCGCGGCAGGCGTCGGGTCAAGGCCCGGCACCAGACGGGACGCGATACAGGCCAGCGCGTCCCCACCGTTCCACACTTCGTAATGCGTTTCTTTGGCAGGCACAACCCCGCCCTGGAACAGCAAGGTCATATAACGCGGCTCCAGCCCCAGGCGGATATAAAGCGCCAGGTTCTTGCCGCTTTCCGGCATGGTTTCGAGCGCCAATATCGTGCACCCCGCCTGCCGGAGCAAGTCCAGCCCGGCAGCGATCACCGCCTGGCCAAAGCCGCTGCCCTGGTGCGGCGGCGCTACGCCCAGCGTCCCCAACCAGCCCAGCGATCCCCACACATGCGTGAAACAGTAACCCACCACCTGGCCGGTGGGTGATTCGATCACCACGCCGGCATAGGGACGGCGTACGGCGGCATTCATGTTTTCCGGCGTGCGCAACCGCAAGGGGCGAATCAACTGGCGCTGCCGTCGCCGGTAAGCCTCGAAGGCGTCCCGGTCAATCTCGGCCACCACCTTGATGTCGGCGGGCGTCATGACGCGCGTGCGGTAGGGCAGAACATCGGACAGATCGGATTGGTGAGTCAACACAGCAAAACGAACCTCAGGTGATCGAGCAACCGTCATTGTGGGACAGATGATGGATTGGTGCAAGCCTACGCCATCACGTCGCGCACGCGGGCACGCACCCAGGCATAGCGCGCATCCCGGACGGCCACCATATCGTCCGGCGCGGGATCGGCCACGCCGGTCACTTCCAATGAAAACGACGCGGCCACCGCGCCGTAGCAGGCCGCCTCGACCAGGTCACCCGTCTCAACCCAACCCACCAGGAACGCGCCACAGTAGGTATTCCCCGCGCCGGTCTGGTCGATGATCGCCGGCACGGGCACAGCGGGAAGCTGGAGCAGTGAATCGCGCCCTCGCCGCCCCACCAGCGAGCCGTCATCCCCCATGCGCAACGCCGCGATGTGTGCCCCATCGTCGAGTATGGCCCGCACCAGCGCCGCCGGATCGTCAAATCCGTACACGAGGCTCGCTTCCAGCAGGTTGGGTGACACAATGTCCACCATGGCCAGCGCAGAACGGAATTCAACCGCGTTTGCAGGGATCATGTATTGCTGCAAGGGTTCCCAAAGCAGGGTCGCTTCAGGATAGCGGGCGCGCCACTGCGCCAGTTGAGCGGCATCGCGCAGCAAATGCACCCCTCTGGCCGCATGGTAGGCGGGCGGGATTTTGTCAGGGCCGGGCGAATAAATGAACGGATCAAGCACATCGACGCGGAAGACTTCGGTGCGCCTGCCATCCCATTCGAACAACTGCCATGCGCGCGCCTGCGGCAGATCAAGGATGATCAGGCCCTGCGTATCGAAATCGCGTTCCAGGCGGGCACGGGCTTCCTGGGGCAGATCATACCCCGCGCACGCCAGAATCCCGGCCCGCTGGCCCCAGATCATCATGCCAGCTGCTGCGTGCGACACGCCACCTCCCAACACGCCCATGCGCGTCTGCCCGTCGGGATGCACAATATCGTCAATGATGATGCCCCCCACGCAGACGTAAGCGGGCGCTGCATCTCCCGTCATTTAGTCCTGCTCCTGCAGCGCGTCGAGACGTTCGATCATGTGGCTGGTGTAGATGCGGCTCGCGCCCTGTCCGGCGGCGTCCATGCGCCCGCCGCCAAAGTCGCGGAAGTAGGCCTCGCCGAGCGCGGCGGCACGTTCGGCGGCCAGCAGCTCGCCGGGGATGCTGAAAACCGGCGCGGCGAATGCCTCGCGTACACGCCCCACCACCGGCAGCACCACGTCTACCGTCCGGGCAATCGCGGTGTCGTCCTGCGGGAGTAGGCCTGCCGTGCGCCGCCCGATGGCCCGCGCCGCCTGCGCCACTTCGGCCATGCGGTCGGCATCGCGCCCGCCCGCGCTGATCAGGATGGTTGGCGTGTCAGGTTGGCGGGCGAAGTATTGCAGATGCGCCCATTCTTCGGTTTCCTGCGCCAGCGCCGGGTCACCGCTTGCTTCAAGCATCTTGGCCGCGCTGAACATCGCCACGCCGTAAAGCGGCCCGGCACCCACATACACAAATTCAGAAGCGCCAGCCCACGCCGCTACCAGATCGCGGGCCACCGGCTCGCATGCCTGGATCGTGGCATCCATCACGCCGTCCAAACCGGCAACTTCGCGCCGCAACGCGTCGGCGCGTGCTGTTGTCAGGTTCCCGCACACCTCACCGATCCGCAGCGCGGCCATGTACAGCGCGATCTGCGAGGCGAGATACGAGCGCACGCCGGGCACGACCATGCCGCGCAGTTCATCCTGTAGCGGCGGCACAGTCGTCTGAAACACGCGCGTGGCTACCTGGGCCAACCCGGCATCCGGGTTGCCGGTCAGGGCCACGCCGACCGCGCCCGCCTGTTGCGCCAGCGTCAACGCTTCGATGGTGCGGCTGACGCCACCTGACACCGACACGGCGATCACCAGGTTTGTCTTGGGGCCGGTGCGCGGCATGAACGGCGCGACATAGCGGCTGAAGGTCAACGCACTGACCGCCTGCGTGGGCACGCCCGTGAACAGATTGAAAGCCAGTTCGGCCCCCACCGGCGCGTGGTAGCTGTCGCCGCATCCCACCAGGAAAATGCGCTTGACAGACGTACAGAGTTCAAAATCAAAGGCGGCGCGCGCCGCTTCGTCAAAGGGCTTGGCGATTGTCCGGATCAGGCCGGACAACGTGTCGATCTGCTGGTGCATGGGAGAGCGGTCGGTCATGAAATCACCTCGTGGAACGGTTATCACACATCCTGTCGTTCTTCGTGTTGAGTAAGCCTGCTTCCTGACTCTCGAAAAGCAGGGTTTTCCAGGCGCGCGGGGCGAAGCCGTGTCACAAGAGCGTGAGCGCCTGCAACCCGGCGCGCGCCTCGTCCAGCCGCCGCGCATAATCCGCCGGGGCCGGAAGCGCCGCCGGGATGCCCACCTGTTCAAGCAGGTAGGATGCGGCCACGCTGGCATGGCACGCCGCCTCATCGAGGCCATCATCCAGGCGGGCCAAAAACGCCCCGCAAAAGGCATTCCCCGCGCCGACCATATCAACCACCGTCGTCTGAACGGCGGGCACATGCACGCCGCGCCCGGTGCGCAAGTCCCACACGTCCGCGCCCTGCATCCCACGCCGTAGCGCCAGAATGCGCCCGCCCCCCTCGCGAAAACGCTCGATCACCGTCCTGTAATCGTCGCTGCCGGTGATGCGTGTGGCTTCGCGCCAGTTGGGAGAAAACACGTCACACGCCGCCAGGATGGTGCGCAGCGCACCGGCGGCCAGCGGGCGATCCGGCGGGCGAAACGGTTCCAGGCTGACGCGCCGCCCTGCCGCTTTCAACACCTGGGCGAACGCGACAGATTGCGGGTCGGCGGGGTGGATGCCCCAATGAAACGAGGGGGCGTCGCGGTAGGTGTCGGGCAGCACGTCCCAGTTACGGGCAAGCTGCACGCCCAGCACGTCCGGCGACATGCGCCATACCTGCGTCCGCCGCCCGTCGAATTCCATCACCTGCCAGGCACGCGGCGTCGGGTGACCGGTGACGCGCACGCCATCCAGGTTGATGCGCGCGGCGCGCAACGGGGCCAGCACGCCGTCTTCGAGGTCGGCCCCCACACCGGCGACCAACCCCACCGGTTCCCCCGACCCCAGGGCCGCCGCCATGCCCCACGCTGTCTGGGGGCCACCACCGCCAAGCACGCCCATCTGGGTTGTCCCCTGCGGCCAGACGATGTCGTCGATGATGATGCCAAAAGCCACAAAGCGGATCAAATGCTTACCTCCTGAGGCGCAGAAATCTGTCCACTTCATCACGCGCAGGCAGGCCACCGCGTGCCCCGCGATGCTGGACTTTGATCGCGGCGGCAGCGTTGGCGAAGTCTAACGCTTCGGGCAGGGTCGCCCCCTCCAGCCTGGCGACCAGCACCGCCGCATGGAAGCAATCACCCGCGCCGGTCGTGTCCAGCACCGGCACATCAAACGCAGTCCGGTATACCGGTTTGCGCATGCCGTGTTCGATGCCATATGCCCCGCGCGCGCCCGCCGTCATGATGATCCATTGGTGGGGCCTCACCAGCCGGGCAATGGAGGGCAAACCGTGCGCCTTCAGGCTGGACTCGGTCACGAACACCACATCCGCCATCCGAATGGCATCGACCAGCTCGCCGCCGCGCATCGGTATGGCCCGCTCGACATCAAGCGCCAGGCCCCCGCCCGACTCCTGCGCCGCGCTATGAAGCTGGCGACACCACGCCATATCGCGCGGGAAGGTGTACACGATCCGGGCCTGGGCCGCGACCTCAAGCTGTTCATAGGACAGCAGCGCATTATACAGCGGGAACAACGGCAGCAGAATCGATCGCCCGCCACGCTGATCGGTGATTACCAGCGTAAAAGGGGTCACTTCCCCTGCCACATGCGTCAGCCCCGCCGGGTCTACCTTCCAGCGCAGAAACTCGCTGTGCAGCATCGCGCCTTCTTCGTCGTCACCCACCCAGCCGATATAGCCCGCGCGCAACCCCAGGCGGGCCGCCGCGCATGTCGCGTTGGCCACGAAGCCGCCCGGCAACTTCCCGATGTACTCCGCCGGGTACTTCTGGTCGTCGAGCGGCAGGCGTCTCACGCCCAAGACGAGGTCATACGCCAACCCGCCCGCGCCAACCACATCATAGGGTGCGGTCATGGCTCCCCTCTCGGAGACTGGCCCACTGCCCCGCAGCGGATCAGCCCTGCATCGTCTTGTAAAGCAGTTCCTTCCAGCGTTTGGCGTCGATCTCCCAGCAAACGGTGATATGCGGGTCGCCCTTTTGGACGAGCGGCTGCCACATCGCGACATTGGCCGTGTCGTAGGGTGTCACGCCCAGTTGATCGACAACGGTCATGCCGCGTGTGTAGGTTCCGTCGCACTCGACCTCGACATAGTGCTTGCTTTTCTTCGTGCAGATTGCCGGGTCAATGGCGATGGCCATCGCCACTGGGTCCGGCAGCCCCAGGCCAGGGTCGCCGAGCCAGTTCATGTTGGCATCAATCGCGGAGTAATTGCAGTCGATGGCGAAATGCGCGAGCGGGGTGTTGATCACCTCTTTGCAGTATTTCATCTCCTCAGCGGTGAGGTTGGCCTCGCCCCGGCATAACTCCCAGCCGACCATCTCCACCGGCAAGCCCGAACGGAAGGCGATCCGCGCCGCTTCGGGGTCGCACCAGATGTTGTACTCGGCGGCAGGGGTGATGTTGCCGACCACGTTTGCCGCGCCGCCCATCACCACGCAGCGGCTGACATTCTCGACGATCTCCGGCGCTTGCGATACGGCCAGCGCGACGTTGGTCAGCGGGCCGAGCGTGACCAGTATGATGCCCGGATTGGCCTTGATCGTGTCGATCAGCACCCCGACGGCGTGGCCTGCGGCGGGCTGGCGGGTGGACTGGTAGTTCATGCCGCCCATGCCGTCCGGCCCATGAAAGAAATAGGCGCGGTAGACCTCGCGGATCAGCGGCTTGTCGGCCCCGTGATACACGGGTACATCCTTGCCGCACAATTCGACAGTGTAGCGAGCATTGATGCTGCCCTGCGCGACGGGCATGTTGCCCGCTACAATCGTGATCGCCTCAACCTCGATGTCCGGCGTCTGGAGCGCCATCATGATCGCGACGGCGTCATCAGAGGCGGTGTCGGTATCAATAATCATCTTGCGGGTCATAAGGGTCTCTCCATCAACATCTCTCTTGAAACACGTCTCGCTTATGTCACCCGGCTAAGCTCAAGATCGAGCAGCCGGGCGGCATCGACATCCACACACACATTAACCGGGGGGCGACCGCGCCAGGGACTTGGAATTCGCTCATCACCGCCGGTCGCTGGCCACGTTTTGCCCCGGCTGATTCCCTGCGTTTCGACGCGAACCGGCCAGCGCTCGACCGTAAACAGTGTGGGGTCGATGACATAGGCGATAGCTGACGAATCGTGGACGTAGATGCCGTCCATCCCCGGGTGATTGCTTTCGAAATACGAGCGATACAACGGCACGATCCGGCTGACGTGCTGCGCAAGCGGGTTCGAGGCAGCAGCATACCGGTCGAGGTGCGCGCCGGTCATGTTGACTTTGTGCGTCACGTCCAGCCCGACCATCGTCACCGGCCAATCCGCGCCGAAGACCACGTCCGCGGCTTCGGGATCGTTGAAGATGTTGGCTTCAGCGGCGGGCGAGGCATTGCCCGGACACAGCGCATTCCCCCCCATCAGCACGACCTCTTTCACATGCTGCGCGATGCGCGGTTCCAGGCGGAGCGCCAGCGCGATGTTGGTCAGCGGGCCAACCGGCACCAGCGTGATCTCGCCGGGCGCGGCCATGACCTGCTCGATGATGAATTCCGCCGCCGGTTGGTCAATCGCTTTCGTCTGCGGTGGCGGCAGGTTGACATTGCCCTGCCCATCGTCGCCATGAATATAGGGAACCGGCCCCTTGAACGGCACAGCAAGCGGGTTGTCCGCGCCCCTGGCAACGGGAATATCCGTCCGCCCGGCGATTTCCAGCAAGAGCAGCGCATTCGTCGTCGCCAGCTCGGTATGGACATTGCCGAAAATGGTCGTCAGGCCGATCACGTCAAGCTCCGGCGACTTGAGCGCGAAGAAGATCGCCATCGCGTCGTCCACACCGGGGTCAGTATCGATGATGATTTTCTGGGGGGGCATACGTACTCCTTCGCTTACTCTTCAGGACGATAGGAGGGAAGAGCGCCGACAAAGTCCGGCAGGTCGGTGTGCCCCAATTGCTGACGGATGGCGTGGGCTTCGCCAATGTGGAACCAGTAATGGGTGATGTTGCGCCACAGGAGCGTACCTGCGCTTTCCCGGCGCGGCTTGCCCTTCCATGTGAAATATGTTTGCAGCGATGCAGGGGTCACCGTGTCGAGATAGTCGTCTGCCGCAACCGTGATCGCCCGCCACGTCGCCCACATTTCGTCCAACGGGGGCGTGCTGGCCGGGCGGCCATAGCCCACCAGGTCGTCAAGCGTGGGGAACAAATCCCGATTCTGGGCGAGACACACCCAGTACCGGTGCTCCTGGCTGGCCAGGTGTCCGACAATCCAGCTTATACAGTTCAGCGGCATGATGCGGCGGCGCGCGTCGTCATCGCTCACGCCGTCCAGGCAGCGCTGTAACTCGCTGCGCGCGAACCACAATTGCTCAACCAGCGGATGAGTCATGACGCCTTCCTTTTTCCCCTCAACGACGGCAGTTCAGCCGTCCGCAGTCCTATTGCGACAACGCAACCGCAATGCGTGCTCCGACGCGGGCATTGTTGACCAGCGCCGCGATGTTCGCCCGTTGTGAGCGCCCGCCGGTCAGTTCCAATACCTTCGCCAGGATATAGGGAGTCACCGCCTTGCCATGCACACCGGCGATATCCGCCTGGCGCGTTGCTTCTTCGATGGCTTTCTCCGCTTCACCGAGCGGCAGTTCGGCTTCGGCGGGCACAGGGACTGTGATCAGTGTGCCATGCTGCAAGCCGAGCCGATCGCGGGCGGCAGCAATGGCGGCGGCCTGCTCCGGCGTATCGACGCGCTGGTCAATGCGCAGGCCACTGGAACGGCTATAAAATGCCGGTAGCGTATCGGTTCCGTAGCCGATCACCGGCACGCCTTGCGTCTCCAACACTTCGAGCGTCAGCGGCAGGTCGAGGATCGACTTGGCTCCGGCACACACCACCGTGATCGGCGTGCGGCCCAGTTCGATCAGGTCGGCGGAGACATCTTCCGGGTGGCCGCGATGCACGCCGCCGATCCCCCCCGTCGCAAAGACTCTGATCCCGGCCATATGCGCCACGATCATCGTTCCGGCAACCGTCGTTGCGCCATGTTGTCTAAGCCCTACCACAATCGGCAGATCACGGCGCGAGCACTTGCGCACACCTTCCTGCCCCAGGTCGGCCAGCATCTCGATCTGCTCGGCGCTCAAACCCACCGTGATTCTGCCGTTGAGCACCGCAATCGTAGCCGGAATCGCGCCTTCTTCGCGGATGGCCGCTTCCATCGCCAGCGCCGTTTCGACGTTAGCAGGATATGGGAATCCGTGCGTGATCAACGTCGATTCGAGCGCCACCACCGGCGACCCGGCCATGATCGCGGCCCCCACTTCGTTTGAAAAGACCAGTGTTTCGTTCATCCTTCAATCACCTTCACCTGAACGCGCCGCTTGCGCGGGCCGTCAAATTCATAGAACAGGATGCTCTGCGACCCGCCGGTCAGCAGGTCGCCCCCTTCGATCACCAGCAAGACGCTATGGCCGATCAACGCCGCCTTGATGTGTCCGGCGGCATCGGCAGGCGTGTCGTACTGGTGTTTGAAGTCCACGCGCGTCGGCACCAGGCGGCATAGGTCGTCGATGATGTCCTCCGGCGTCGTCGGGTCGAGCGCCGAGTTGATCGTCACCGCTGCCGTCGTATGGGGGACGAGGACGGCGCACAGACCGGACTGAACGCCCATGCGCTGCACCACTTCGCGCACCTGGGACGTGATATCCACCAGCGCGTCACCGGGCGGTGTGGTCAATTCAATCGTTGTCATCATGGAAGCGTCACCTCTTCTCCGGCTTCACGCAAGAGCGCCAGCACATCATCGCGGGACGGCGCGTCAGCGCCAGCGCCAAGACGCCCTACAACCGCCGCGCCCATCGCGTTCGCCAGCCGCCCGCAC
>CAZSXY010000046.1:0-26273 GCA_964611395.1 uncultured Anaerolineaceae bacterium
GCCGGGCCGATGGGCACTTTGACGGCCATCGCCGGCATGTTTGCTTCGCCCACGCCAAACCGCGAGCCGTACCTGATCGTCAATCGCGGCAAACCGCACTTCATCGAGTTTCACGCATGGTGGTGAAGCGCCTGCAACGCGATGCGCCCGTCCGTGCGGCGGGTTGAGGAAGCATACGGCGACCGCGTGGACTTCCACATCCTGAACATTGATGATCACTCCACCAACTATCTGGCCGATAAATACCAGGTGCGCGGCATCCCCATGATCGTGTTGTTGGACGCCCAGGGAAAGCTCGTCACCACGCTATTTGGTTACCAGGAAGAAGCCCAACTGATCGCCGCCATCGAAGCCCTGCTGGTTCCTGAACCGTAGGGTCTCCCTCAGAATCCCCCAGAACCATAAGCAGGTCTTGTTGTCCCCCCTGGCTTATGCTACAATGCTGCGCCGGGTTCGCTGCGTGCTAAATTGCCGTGTGCGGACCCAATAACACACGCCGGGACTTCGCTTGTGTTGTCCGGCCAGCGGCCTGATTGCGGCGAAGGTTGAACGGTGTGAACGTCTAAACACAACCTGGAGGATTTTCCATGCCCGCTATATCAATGAAAGCGCTGCTGGAGACGGGTGTTCATTTCGGTCACCGCGCCCGCAAGTGGAACCCGAAGATGAAACCCTATATCTTCACCGAGCGCAACGGTATTCACATCATCGATCTGCAGCAAACCATTGTCTACATCGATGAAATTTACGCCCTCGTGCGCGACACCGTCGCCGACGGCGGCACGATTCTGTTCGTAGGGACCAAGCGCCAGGCTCAAGAAACCATCGCGTCCGAAGCCAACCGCTGCGGGATGCCTTACGTCAACCAGCGCTGGCTGGGCGGCACGCTCACCAACTGGCAGACCATGCGCAGCCGCCTGGAAACCATGAAGCAACTCGAACGCCAGCGCGACGAAGGCGTGTTCGACGCCCTGACCAAGAAAGAGCGCCTGTTGCTCGACCGCAAGATGGAGAAGATGGAACTCCGCTTTGGCGGTCTGCGCAACATGTCCCGCCTGCCCGATCTGGTGTTCGTGGTGGATGTGCGACGCGAAGAAACTGCCGTCAAAGAAGCCAACATCCTGAAGATTCCGGTGATCGCGATGGTTGACACCAACTGCGATCCCGATCCGATCGACTACATCATCCCGGCCAACGATGACGCCATCCGCGCAATCAAGTTGATGACCAGCACCATTGCCGACGCCGTCCTCGAAGGCATCGCGCTGCGCAAGACGAGGGTGGATGACGAGGCGCTGGACGAAGAAGTCGATTTCGTTGATGCAATGGCCCTGGAAGAGGACAGCGACGAGGCGTATCTTGGCGAAGCCACATTAGCCAAGCTGCGGGGGGGTGAGTTGGACTTCGACAAGGACAAAGAAGAAGACAAAGAGGATACGGATAGCGACGACGCCGATCTGGACGAGACGAAAAAAGACGAGAGTGAGGGTGAATAGCCGATGACGATCACGGCACAGATGGTTAAGGAACTCCGTGCGATGACCGGTGCAGGTCCGTTGGACTGCAAGAACGCGCTGGCTCAATTCGATGGTGATATGACCAAGGCCGCCGACTTCCTGCGGGAAAAGGGCCTGGCGAAAGCGGCCAAGAAAGCCGGTCGCGCCACCAACGAAGGCATCGTGCACGCCTACATCCACCACAACAACCGCCTCGGCGTGCTGCTCGAACTGAACTGCGAAACCGACTTCGTGGCCAAGACCGAGCAATTCCGTAACCTAGCCAACGACATCGCCCTGCAGATCGCCAACCTCAACGCGCAATATGTCAAGCGCGTGGATGTTCCGGAAGCGGTGGTCCAGGCCGAGCGCGAGCTTCAGCGCCACCGTGCCCTGGAAGAGGGCAAGCCTGAAAACATCGTCGACAGGATCATCGAGGGCCGCATGAGCAAGTTCTTTGAGGACATCGTGCTCATGGAGCAAGCCTTCATCAAAGATGATGGCGTGACCATCGGCGAATTGATCACGCAGGCCATCGCCGAATTGGGCGAGAATATCACCGTTCGCCGCTTCGCCCGCTTCAGCATTGGCGAAGATGTCGAGACGGGTGGCGAATAGGAACGCTGATGATGAGCAAAGGGGATTAGGTTCGAGCGACCTAATCCCCTTTTTTGTGCATAATGGCGCATAAGATAATGCTCGCCTTGCACATCGCAAGCCAAGACGAGGTAGTGAGATGACAGCAACATCCCAACAATCGACTCCCCGATACCGTCGCATCGTTCTCAAGCTGAGTGGCGAAACCCTGTCCGGGCCGCAGGGCTTTGGCATTGATCCGGAGCAGGCTGCCGTCATCGCCGCCAAGATCAAGTCAATCTATGACCTGGGCGTACAAGTCGCGCTGGTGATCGGGGCAGGCAACCTGTGGCGTGGCGCGATTGGCGTCGAGCACGGCATGTCCCAGGCCACCGCCGATCACATGGGTATGATCGCCACCGTCATGAACGGGTTGGCCCTGCAAGACGCCCTGGAGCGCATCGGCGTGCCCACCCGCGTACAAACAGCCGTGGCCATGAACCAGGTCGCCGAACCGTATATTCGCTTGCGTGCCATTCGCCACATGGAAAAGGGGCGCGTGGTGATCATCGCTGGCGGAACGGGAAACCCGTACTTTACGACCGACACGGCGGCTGCCCTCCGTGGTATGGAGGTCAACGCCGACGTGATCATCAAGGGTACGCAGGTTGACGGAGTCTACACCGCCGATCCCAAGACCAACCCGGATGCCACGCGCTTCGACCGTCTCAGCTACTCGGACGCGCTCAAATACCGCGTGCGCGTCATGGACCTGACCGCGATCACGCTGTGCATGGATCACAAACTGCCGCTGATTGTGCTCAACATCTGGGATGATCACAGCCTGATAGACGCGGTGTTGGGCAAGCAGGTCGGCACGTTGATCGACGGCGAATAGCCTCCCCGGAATCGCACATGCAGCGTCTGCTGGCGGGTGGGCGCTGCACGCTATCCCCTATGGCATGGTGACGTGGGTATCTACGAGGTCTGCGTAACCACGATCCCCTTTTCAAAAACGGCGTTCGCGCTTGGTCAGTCGGTATCCAGTATCGCTTCGACGCGGAACTGGCCGTCGGCCACGTCGGCAGACTGGGCCAGCACCTCATCGCGTGGGAGGGAGGGCTGCACCACGTCGGGGCGCAACACGTTGCGCAAGGGCAGCACCGACGCGGTAGGGGGGATGGCGTCGGTGTCCAGCTCCTGGAGCCGCCCGGCATAGTCGAGAATCTGTGACAATTGCCCGGTGTAACGTTCGATTTCTTCCGGAGTCAGTTCGAGTTTTGCCAACTCCGCAATGTGTTCCACCATCGCGCGGTCGAGTTTCACGGGTATGCGCTCCGTCGGTTGTACCTGCGATCATTTGCGCCGAATTATAACACGGGACGGCACGGGCCACAGACTGCGGTTGAATAACTGGCTTGTGCCAAGTATCATTAGGCCATTCACCACCGGGGGCTGCCGAATTGGGCACGTCACCGGGCAATCAACTCGCTAACCATTCACCGGACGTGTTACATGACGGTTATTTATCAGACCACGCCTGTTTCCCGACCCAATCCGCAAAAGAAGAATATTCTGATCCGTCGCCTGGCGCGAGCGCCCTGGTGGCTATTGATGCTGGCGCTCCTGGTGATTGTGTTTGCGCTAAGCGTTCAGGATCGCCACCCGTACCCCATCGTCTGGAACGCGGTCAAGCAAGGCATCTGGACAACGATCTGGGTATCGGGCGTTGCGTATACAATCGCGGTAGTGGTTGGGCTTCTTATCGCGCTATTGCGCCGTTCAAACAACGTCATCATTTACCAGATCAGCACGTTCTACGTGGAAACCGTGCGCGGCATCCCCACCCTGGTGCTGGTCTATTACATGGCGCTGGCGGCCATTCCACAACTGATCAGCCTCGGCAATGACTTTGGCGAGTGGCTTACCTGGGCGCACGTCACCATTCACATCAGTGACAGCATCACCTACCACATTACGTTTGAAGGAATCGGGCACGCGCTGGCCGGGTTTCAAACCCGCGAGTTTCCCAACGCTTACCGCGCGATCGTCGGGCTGGCGATCTCCTACAGCGCCTTTCTATCAGAGGTTTTCCGCGCCGGGATCGACAGCATCGGCGTGGGACAACGCGAAGCCGCCAACAGCCTGGGCATGACGCGGTGGCAGACCATGCGCCTGATCATCTTGCCGCAGGCGATCCGCGTCGTCATTCCCCCGCTGGCGAACGACTTCATCGCCATGCTGAAAGAAAGCTCGCTGGTGTCGATTCTCGGCGTGGAAGATATCACGCGCCAGGGTCAGACGTATGCCGCCAGCACGTTTACCTTCTTCCAGGTTTACAATGTGGTCGCGTTGACGTATCTCGTGCTAACACTTTCATTGTCAATGGCGGTCAAACTCCTGGAAATGTACATGTATCGGGGGCGTGAGCGCGTGTAGTTCGCCCTATGCGAACGAGAGGAGATCGAACCATGACTGATTTTGCCGGTCGCGTCGCCTTGATCACCGGCGCGGGGGGTAACCTGGGCCTGGCCGTAGCCCAGGCAATGGGGCACGCCGGGGCCAGGCTAGTACTGGTCGAACGCCATCCAGAGACGCTTGCCGCTGCGTTCCCCGAAGACGCTTCTTCGCCCGAACGTTACGTGGTCGTCCCCGCCGACCTGTCCGACGAAGACTCCGTCAACGCAATGGTCGCCAAAGCACTGGAACACTTCGGGCGCATCGACATCGTCGCCAACGTTGTCGGTGGCTACCGGGCCGGAACGCCGGTGCACGAAACCCCGCTGGACACGTGGGAATTCATGCTCATGCTCAACGCCCGCACGGCGTTTCTGCTGAGCAAGGCGGTCATTCCACACATGCTGGCCCAGGGCAGTGGCAAGATCGTGCACGTCGCCGCGCGTGCTGGCCTGGCAGGAACGGCGAAACACGCCGCCTACACCGCCTCAAAGAGCGCCGTGATCCGCCTGGTGGAGAGCATGGCCGCCGAGCTGCGCCACAACGGGATCAACGTCAACTGCGTGCTGCCGGGAACCATCGACACCCCGCAGAATCGCGCCGCGATGCCCAACGCCGACTATAGCACATGGGTCGCCCCAGAAGCGCTCGCCGATGTGATCGTGTTTCTGGCCTCTGACGCAGCGCGGGCCATTCACGGTGCGGCTATTCCGGTCTACGGGCGCAGCTAAGCGCCAGCCCGACACTATCGCCAACACGGGAACAACGTAGCACGCTGTTCCCGTGTTGGCTCGTCCGGCAATCACTCCGCCGCCAGGAAGTCCACGACGATCCGGTTAAATGCATCGGGCGCTTCCCAAAATGAGGCATGCCCCGCTCCCGGCAAGATGTGCAACTCGGCGTCTGGGATACCCTCTGCGATGGTTTGCGCATAATGCACCGGCTTGAGAATATCTTTCTCGCCGACCATGACACACACCCGATGCCGGATCGCGCCCAGATGGGGCGTGATATTCAGCGTGAGGAAGCAGCGGCATAACTGCTCGACCGATGGCAGATGCAATGCTTTGGCCGCGTCGATGCGACTGCGCAAAAAATCGTATTTCGCCTTAAAAAACGCCTCACTGAAGTTCCAGTACCACGTCCCGCGATAAAACAGTTCGTGATCGCCCAGCGCCGCCAGACGCGCCCAGCTTTCGACTACTTCATAGAGCAACGGCTCGACGTGGCTCACCGCATCGGCCACAACCAACTTGTCGCAGCGCTCCGGATAGCGCAGCGCAAAGACCAGCGCCAGTTCGCCGCCATAGGAGATGCCGCCAATATGAGCTTGTTCGACATCCAGCGCATCAAGCAACGCTGCCAGGTCGTCGGCATGGGTGTCCCACGTATAGTCCGGGTCGCCCGGTTTCCATTTTTGCGAGCGTCCCTGCCCCCGCATGTCATACAGCAGCACGCGATAGCGCGGCGTCAGCGCGGGCAACTGGTACGCCCACGTCGCGGTGCTGGCGATTATGCCGTTGTTCAAAACCAGCACCTCGTGTCCCTCACCGTGCCATTCATAATACAACTCAACGCCATTGACCGTGATTGCCGGCATACCGTGTCCCTCCTCTCAAAGCGCAGGGTATCCGCTTTTCAGTGTACGACAATTGTGTTGCAGCGCAGATACACAGCAGGGCCAACGTCCCGCCGCCAATCGTTGTTGTAGTTGGCTTGTGCGGCTAGAATGGTGCATTGGGCGTCCGGCAAACCTTCACCCGACGAAAGAAGCAGGCATGAGGGCATCGCTGCACATACAAACTTTGGGCATGTTCCGCGTGTGGCGCAACGGCGACTTGCTGCCAAACGCCGCCTGGAAACGCGAAAAAGCGCAACGCCTATTTCAGTTCTTCGTCACGGCCCGCCTCAACGACAGTTCCCAGATGTTGCCCAAAGAGCGAATCGCCGCCGAACTGTGGCCGACCCTGGATTCGCAGCGTGCCGACCGCGATTTCAAGGTGGCGCTCAACGCGCTCAACGATGCCCTGGAACCGGATCGCTCAGCGCGAACCCTCTCGCACTTCGTGATGCGCCAGGGGGCAGCCTATGGGCTGAATCCCGAAGCGGCGATCACTATTGACGCTGAAATGTTCCGCCGGGGATTGCACGAGGCGGCGCGGTTGGAACGCGACAACACGGACGCAGCCATCGACGCATACCGCGACGCCGTCGACCGCTACGCAGGCGACTACCTGCCCGATGCCCTGTACGAAGACTGGGCCAGCCTGGAACGCGAGCGGTTGCAGACGCTCTACCTGACGGGCGCGATGCGCCTGGCCGCCTTGCTCTTGCGGCGCGGTGGCTACCAGGAATCGATCCATCTTTGCCAGTCCGTGCTGATGATTGATCGCTACTGGGAGGAAGCCTACCGCCTGATGATGCTCAGCCATGCGTTGCGCGGCAATCGCCCGCTGGCGCTGCGCGTGTACGAACAGTGCCACCAGGCGCTTGAGGATGGCCTGGATTTGTTGCCGATGGCCGAAACAACCGAACTTTATCACACGATTGCGCGGGGAGACCCACTCCCCCCGCCCGGTGATCTGTGAGGTGTTACCCGCGTGCAACCCGCATCCTGTATACCAGAGAAAAGAGAGTCACCCTAACCGGAGGCCGCTATGAACCAGGACGTTGTATCATTTGTGCTCCGCTTCATTCGCGAGGAAAGCAACGGCCACCCGGCGCGCTGGCGCGGTGTGATCAAGCACGTGCAAAGCGACCAGTCCGCCGATTTCTCAGCGTTCAGCGACGCGCTGGCGTTCATGCAAACGCACGTGGACGAGGCCGTCCGGCGCGCGTTTTCGGAGCACAAACAGGAGCGCGACGACGCCGCAAGCATGCTGGCGGAGACGGCACGCCTGTGGGGAGAAATGGCCCCGCGCTACACCGATCTCATGCTTCAGTCCATGGAAATCATGCTCGACCAGGGACGTCGCATGAGCGAAACCTTTGCCGAAAACCTCGCCCACTGGAGCCAGCAGCCACAACCGCCCGCACCGCAGGAGCAAGACCAGCTACCGGCCCTGATCGAACGGCTGGCAACGCAGTTAGACGTGCTATCAGCCAAAGTGGACGCCCTGGAGGCGCGGTTGCGCGATGAGTGACTCCATCACCGAGGCCCTGCGTGCCGGATTGGAGGCATGGGAACGCGACGCTGCCGCGCAATGGGATGCGTTCATCCGTTCACCAAGCACGTTGCACCGCATCGGGGAGCAGATACGGCTCACGCTCGAAGCCCAGCAACGCCTCCGCGAGCGGTTCGAAGCCCGTGTGCCCGAAGCGGCTGCCCACCGGCAAACTGTACGGATGCACTATCTTTTGGAGCGCATGGAACGGCAGATCGCGTTTCTGGCCGACCGCATCGCGCAGCTTGAGAACGCGCTGAACCATGATTGATCTATTGGAGCGTATCGGCGGGCTATGGAGCCTCGGATTGCAGCAGGTATGGGAACATTATGTTGCCGCCCAGCAAACGATCCTGGCCCAGGGGCGTGAGCTGGTTGGCCAGACACCCGCCGAAGTCATCTATACCGAAGGCCGGTTGCGGTTGCTGCGTTACACGCCGCAGGTTGCCGCACCCCATCCCGTGCCGCTGGTGTGCGTGCCCTCGCTCATCAACCGCTATTACGTCATGGACCTGATTCCGGAGCGTTCACTGGTACGCTACCTGTTGGGGCGCGGCGTGGATGTCTATATGCTGGACTGGGGAACGGCCACCCCCGCCGACCGCTACCGCCCGTTCGACGAATACATTACCGGCCTGATGCGGCGCTGCGTCCACACCATTCGCCGCCAGACCGGGCAACAGGCCGTGTCGCTGCTGGGCTATTGCATGGGGGGCCTGTTTGCGGCCATCTACACCGCGCTTTACCCTCATGAAGTCGCCAACCTGATTGATCTGGCGGGGCCGGCAGACTATCACGACGACGGCATTTTTAGCCTGTGGACGCGCCCTGAGTGGTTGGATGCCGACCTGTATGTCGACACCCTGGGCAACATTCCGGCGCACCTGCTCAACATGACGTTCAACATGGTGCGCCCCAGCAATGAACTCGTGCAGGCGCTCAACTATTGGGAGCGCGGCGACGACCAGGCGTTCATGCGCCGCTTCGCCGCCATGCAGGTCTGGTTGAACGATCCAACACCGTTCCCCGGCGAAGCCTTCCGCAAGTACATCAAGGACTTTTACCAGGAAAACCGCCTGGTGCGGGGCTGCCTGAGGGTTGGCGGGCGACCCGTCGATCTCGGCACAATCACCACGCCGACCCTGACCATCGCCGCGCGGGATGACCATATCGCCCCCTGGCGCTCGGTGGCAATGCTGCACGACCGGATCGCCAGCGACGACAAAGAGTTGATCGTGCTGGAAAGCGGGCACATCGGCATGGTCATCGGGGCGGATGCCCGCAGCAGGCTCTGGCCCCACCTGGGCGACTGGCTGGTTGCGCGTTCGGGGGCATGATGCCACCGCCGCCACTCCACAGCATCCAAACCAATTGATCTAGATCAATGCCATTTTGCTGATGGCGAGTATACTTATTCACTCAGTGGGGTTAAACAAAGAAAAAAACTGATGGAGAGACCATTTCAGCTTTGCATGAACTGGAAGTTATGAGTTGGGAGTGATGAGTGCTGAGAAAGCTCTGCATCAGCTCTCACTCGCGCCGGACTCCTGACCCATAACTCACGACTCCCAACTCCTACCGATTGTGCAAAGTCTATTTGTGTGTTTCATGAGAAGGCTATCGATGGCATCTGTATCTACCGCACAAACCGCTGGCATTCGTTGGAAGTCCGTCGCCATTCCACCCGAACACGGCGCTTGGGGCTTCCTCCTGGAACCGGTCATCGCCGGTCTGGGCGTCGCCCCCTCGGTGGCCGGAGTCATGCTCACGCTGGGTATGCTGGGCGCATTCCTGCTGCGCCACCCTTTGAAGATCGTCTACCTCGACCACCAACGCGGAAAACGCTACCCGCGCACCATCATGGCCGAACGCGCGTGCCTTGTGTACGCCGGGGTTGCGGGAACCGGTTTCACCGTGGCGCTGTTGCTGGCCGGGCCGGGCATCCTGCTACCGCTCCCGCTGGTTTTGCCACTTGCGCTCGTGCTGCTGCTGAACTACACACAGAATCGCGGGCGCGACCTAGTGCCGGAACTGGCCGGAGCTAGCGCGTTGGCCGGAACCGCCACCAGCATTGCCCTGGCGGGCGGCGCTTCCACCAGCACGGCGCTGATGCTGTGGGCTATTCTGCTGGGCCGCAACGTGCCCGCGATCCTGTTCATTCGCGCCCGGCTGCGGCTGGATCGCGGCAAGCCGTACTCCGCCTCAGCCGTTGGAGCTTCCCACCTTCTGGCTGTGGCCGGAAGCATCATCCTGGTGGTCACCGGTTATGCCCCGGTGCTGGCGGCTGTCGCCCTGACCATCCTGATGATTCGCGCCTTTTACGGCATTTCGCCTTACCGGAAACCATTGCGCGTGCGGGCCGTCGGTTTCCTGGAAATGGGCTTCGGCCTGCTCACCGCGCTGCTGCTCGTCATCGGGACTGCTGGTGGGCTATAGAAACGGGCGTCTTCCCTGCGCCATCCTGTCACGGGTGCGACAAACACGCCGCCATCGTGTATCATGGCCGGAACCTGAAACCGCACTTAAGGATGGCGCATGACCACACAGATCACCACGCTAGGATTGATATCTGACACGCACCTGCCCGACCGGCTGCGGGCGCTCCCCCCGGAAGTCTTTGACGCACTGGATGGGGTTGACCTGATCCTCCACGCCGGGGATGTTGGGACACTGGCCGTGCTCGACCAACTCAGCACGATCGCGCCGGTGGTTGCCGTGCATGGCAACGACGACAGCGCCGAAGCCATCCGCGAACTGCCCGCCCGGCAGGTCTTGAGCATCGGCGGCACGCGCCTGCTGCTGACGCACGGCCACTATCCGGACCGCGCCAAGGAGCTGGCCATGCGCCGGTTCGATGATTGGCATCCGAAGCTGGCCCGCCTTGCGGACATGGCCCGTCGTGCCGGCGCATCTATCATAATTTCCGGGCACACGCACATCCCGTTGAACGTGGATGTTGACGGCATCCAGCTGGTGAACCCCGGCGCGATTGCCGGGGGCAACTACCTGACCCGCCAGCGCCTGCAAACGGTTGCCCGCATGCGCCTGGGCAACCACACGCTGGACATAGAACATATCGACATCAGCGCCCCTCACAAACCCGTGAGCATCTCGATCGATCTGCAGGCCGGTTTCAAGGCGGCCCTGGCACAGACGAGCGACTCCCTCATCACCCCCGAACTGGAAGCAGAACGTGACTGGTTCATCAGCCAGATTTATCCCCTCGCCCCCGAAGCAATCCGGGCCGCTTTACGGCACGCGATGTTCCGCTGCCTGGACGGGGAGCAAGAACGCATGGGGGTACAGAATGTGCTGGCCGCGATCAGGCAGACACCGGGCATGCCCGATGAGGTCATCCGCCAATTGCGCCAACGGTGGCCCGACGAGCGCTAACCACCAGGCGTAACTGGCGCGTAACTGATACCCTGTATGCTCCCCAATGGAAAAGAAGTGTAGATTCCGGTTTCTTCGACACTCATTTTGGACAACCGTATGACATCAATCGTACTTCCCCCCATCGGCGTGGCGGGCACAGGCGTTTACATTCCCGCCGCCACACTCACCGGTGAAGAAATCGCCGCACGTACAGGGCTGCCCGAATTCGTCGTGCTAGAGAAAATGGGCATCCGCGAGATTCACGTGGCGGGGCCAGAGGACACGATCACGGCCATGGCTGCCAAAGCCGCCGCACGTGCCCTGGAAAAAGCTGGACTCGATGCCAAAGACCTCGACGCCATCGTCTATCATGGCAGCGAGTACAAAGACCACATCGTGTGGTCGGCAGCCGCCAAGATTCAAAACCTGATCGGCGCGACAAACGCCTTTGCCTTTGAAACCTACGCCTTGTGCGCCGGCGCTCCCATTGCGTACAAAGTGGTGCGCGATATGATGCGCCTGGATGACCGCCTGGAAAACGTCCTGCTGGTCAGCGCCAGCCGCGAAAACGACCTGATCGACCTGGGCAACATGCGCACACGCTTTATGTTCAACTTCGGTGCGGGGGGCGGCGCGGCCATCTTCCAACGAGGGCTGGACCGTAACCTGGTGCTGGAATCGGCGGTCAAGACCGACGGTTCCCTGGCCGATGCCGTCGTGCTTACGCCTGTGGAGGGCGAAGTCGCGCTGATGCCGCCGGAGATGGGAACGCTCCACGGGCGGCTGGACGTGAGTAACGCCGAGTACATGGCCGAACGCCTTAATGCCGTGTCCCTGGACAACTTCGTTGCCGTGATCCGCGAGGCCGTCGAGCGCAGTGGGCACACGCTGGACGAAGTGCGCTTCCTCGGCATCACGCACATGAAGGCCTCGTTCTTCAACCAGATTCTTGAAGCGGTGGGTCTCACGCCAGAACAGGCGGTTTACCTCGACCACTACGGACACATTCAGAGCGTCGACCAGGTGCTGGCGCTCGAACTCGGCCTGCAACAGGGCAAGGTGAAGGAAGGCGACTTGATTGCCCTTGCAGGCGCAGGGACGGGTTACACATGGAGCGCCACTGCCATTCGTTGGGGCTAGGGCAGGGTAACATCCTGTCAACACGAACGGAAACAGGATGATGAGCAGCACACGTTCAGTAACGATGTGAGGAGGATTGACGAATCCATGAGCGAAAGACTGCAAAACCGCGTCGCCTTGATTACCGGAGCCGGGCAGGGCATTGGCAAAGCGATTGCGCTACGGTTCGCCCAGGAAGGGGCCAGGGTCGTCGTGATTGACATTGTCGAAGCGAGCGCCCGCGCCGTCGCCGAGGAAATCAAGGCAGCGGGTGGCGAAGCGCTGGGTATCGTATGTGACGTGACGAAGCGCGACCAGGTCGCCAGCACGGTCAAACAGGTTCTCGACGCCTTCGGCACGATCGACATTCTGTGCAACAATGCCGGGATCACGCGCGACGCCCGCCTGGTCAAGATGACCGAGGAGCAGTTCGACCAGGTGATTGAGGTCAACCTGAAGGGCGTCTTCAACCTGACCCAGGCCGTCGCCCCGCACATGATCGCGCAGGGTCACGGGCGGATTATCACCACGTCGTCGGTTGTCGGACTGTACGGCAATTTCGGGCAGACGAACTACGTCGCCACCAAAGCCGGTGTAATCGGCATGACGAAAGTCTGGGCGCGTGAGCTTGGCCCCAAGGGCATCACCGCCAATGCCATTGCGCCCGGCTTCATTGCGACCGACATGGTCAAGACCGTCCCCCAGGAAATTCTCGACAAGTTTGTCTCTATGACGCCGGTACGCCGCCTGGGCGAGCCGGAAGACATTGCCAACGCGTTCCTGTTCCTGGCGTCAGAAGAGGCTTCGTTCGTCAACGGGGCCGTGCTCAGCGTGGACGGCGGATTGGTGTCGTAGCACCAGTCGTAGTACAAAAAGAAAAGGGGCAGGGGTGGGCGTACTCCCCTGCCCGCCTGCCCGCAAATTTAGTGCTATTTACTGCGCTCCGTCGAGGAGCTAATGATGAATCAAAAGTCGATTTATGTCACCGATTTTTTGCAGCGTCGCGCCCAGCTTACACCCAACAGACTCGCCATCCGCGACACGATCACCGGCGTAGACGTGACCTACGCGGCGTGGAATGCGCAAGCCACACAGACGGCCAACTTCCTGCGGGCGCTGGGCGTCAAACACGGTGACCGCGTCGCCGTCTATTCGACCAACAACATGCCCTACCTGGATATCTGGATGGCGTGCGGCAAGATTGGCGCGATTATGCAGAACCTCAACTGGCGGCTGACACCTGTGGAGCTTCAAGAGCTGATCAATGACGCCGAACCAGTCGTGCTGGTGTATTCCGGCGAGTTCGCCGCGCAGGTCAACCGGCTGCGGCCCAACATCCCCAGCATCAGGGCGTTTGTGGCGCTGAACCACAAGGCCACACCCGCCGATCGCGTGTTTGCCGAGCGCGATAGCTACCCCACCGAACTCACCGCGCCGCGCCCGGAGCTACACTGGGACTCGCCCTGGGTGATCTGCTATACCGGCGGCACGACGGGCCTGCCCAAAGGCGCGATCCTGTCGCACGGCAACATCACGTGGAATAGCATCAACACGGTAGTGAGTTGGGGGTTGGATCAGGATGACGTGGCGATCCTCAATGCGCCGCTGTTCCATACCGGCGGGCTGAACGTGTTTACGATGCCGCTGATTCACACCGGCGGCGCGAGCATCCTGTGCAGCGGGTTCGATGTCGACCAGGTTTTCGACCTGATCAACGAGGGCAGCGTGACGCTGTATTTTGGCGTGCCGACCATGTTCATCATGATGCAGCAGCATCCGCGCTGGCCCGACGCTGATTTCAGCCGCCTCAAGCTGGTGATCAGCGGCGGCGCGCCCTGCCCCATGCCGGTCTTCGAGCGTTTCTGGGCGAAGGGAGTGGATTTCAAGACAGGGTATGGGCTGACCGAAGCCGGGCCTAATACCTTCTGGTTGCCTGCCGCCGATGTGCGCCGCAAACCGGGCGCGGTGGGCTTCCCGCTGATGCACATCGATGTGAAGGTCGTGCGCGACGACGGCAGCGAATGTGCGCCGAACGAACCGGGGGAATTGCTCATCCGGGGGCCGCATGTCACGCCCGGCTATTGGAACAATCCCCACGCTACCGCCAACGCCATCCGCAACGGGTGGCTGTACACCGGCGACTTGGCGACACGTGACGAGGAAGGCTATTACACCATCGTCGGGCGGCTGAAGGATATGATCATCTCCGGCGGCGAGAATGTGTACCCCGCCGAAATCGAGAGCGTGATGTACCGCCACCCCGCGATCAAAGAGGCGGCGTTGATCGGTGTGCCCGACGAAACCTGGGGCGAGGTCGGGCGGGCCGTTGTGGTGGTCGAACCGGGGCAAACCCTGACCGCCGGGGACTTGCTCGACTTCCTCGGCGAGCACCTCGCCCGCTATAAAATCCCCAAGTCGGTTGTCTTCGTGGACGGGCTGCCCAAGACCGGCGCGGGTAAGATTGACAAGAAAGTGTTGGTTGAACGCTACGGCCAGCCTGCTGGAGAAGGGGACTGAGACATGCCATTTGCCACGGCAAACAACATCTCGTTGTATTATGAGATTCACGGTGAGGATCACGACGACACCCTGCTGCTGATCAATGGCGTGGGGCAGTGGCGCGAAGCCTGGTGGCGCAACACCGGCCCCCTGTCGGAGCATTTTCGCGTGGTCACCTTCGACAACCGGGGCATTGGTGACTCCGATAAACCCGATATCCCGTACTCGCTGGACATGATGGCCGATGACACGCTCGGCCTGATGGATGCGCTGGGCATCGAACGGGCGCACGTGCTGGGCCACTCGCTGGGCGGCGGAATCGCGCTGTTCATGGCCAAAAAGCAGCCGCAGCGCCTCCGCAGCATGATTCTGGCCTCGACATTGTATTGGGGGCCGAAGGTCACCATGCCATCCGAGCGGGCGATGCAGGTGTTGCAAGACCGCACCGGCGATCCCGTCGAGTTGGTCAGGCGCGGTATCCGCGTCGCTGCCGCCGAAGGCTTCGAGGAACGCGACCCCGAAGGCTTCCAAAAACTGATCGATCTGCGCTTCCAGAGCCAGCAAACACCCAACCTATACCTGCGGCAGAGCAGCGCCGGGCTGGCGTATTTCCAACATGACCACATCGCCGACTTCATCCCAACAATGCCGGTGTTGCTGCTGGTTGGCGCAGAGGACGAAGTCGCGCCCCCGGCCAATAGCGAGGCCATCGCTGCCGCCTGGCCGGGAGCCAGACTGGTGGTTATCCCAGGGGCGGGGCATCTGTTCAACATCGAAAAACCAGACGAGTCGCACCGGGCAATTCTGGACTTCTTGAAAGGTTAGCGCATGGCTCGCCACGCGCAGATCATCAGCACCGGACGCTACGTGCCCGCCAGGGTGCGCACCAACGCCGAACTCGACGCCATTCTGGGAGAGCCGGTCGACCAGTGGTTGATCGACAACGTGGGCATCCGCCAGCGCCACCTGATCGGCGACGACGAGGTCACGTCCGACCTGGCCGTGAATGCCGCGCGGCAGGCGCTGGAACGGGCCGGCGTTGCGCCGGAGGCGGTCGATCTGATCATCCTGGCGACGGACACGCCGGATTATGTCTCGCCGGGGACGGCCTCTGTCGTACAATTCAAGTTAGGAGCAACCAACGCGGGCACTTTTGATGTGAACGCGGCCTGTGCGGCGTGGGTGATCGGGCTGGACATGGCCGGGCGGTATATCGCCACCGACCCGGCTTACAATCACATCCTGGTGATCGGGGCTTATGGCATGACGCGCTTCGTGAACTGGACGGACAAGCGCACGTGCACCCTGTTCGGCGATGGGGCGGGAGCCGTCTTGCTCCGCGCCGGGGATCGCCCCGGTTTCTTGGGTGGCAACATGAAGGCGGACGGCGCATTTCACGATTACATGGGCGTATTCATCGGCGGGACGGTCGAGCCGACAGGCGGTGACGCTACCCGCCGCCAATACCTGGAGATTCGCAAGCGGTTCCCGCCGGACACGAACAACAACGGCTGGCCGCCGCTGGTGCGCGCTCTGATGGCTAAGATCGGGCGGCCCGTCAGCGCCATCGACAGAATCTATTTCACCCAGCTCAACGCCCGCACCATCGAATATGTGATGCGTGATCTTGGCCTGCCGCTGGAACGCACGCACATGATCATGGACAAATGGGGCTACACCGGTGCGGCGTGTATGCCGATGGCGCTTGATGATGCGGTGGAGCACCACATCGGGCCGCAGCCGGGCGATCTGGTGGTCTTTTGCGGCAGCGGCGCGGGCTATACGATGGCGGCGGCGGCGTTCGAGTGGGCGGTTTAAGCGAGGAGGGCCGTATGTACATTGGTGACACGATGGCCCGGCGTGCCATTTACACCCCCGACCGGCTGGCCGTGGTCGATGCGGGGAAACCGGCGCGCCCGCATTTCACCTATGCGCAGATGAACGAGCGCGCCAACCGCCTCGCCAACTGGCTGCGCGATACCGCAGAGATTCGGAAAGGGGATCGGGTGGGCATCGTCGCCCACGACGGCGTGGAGTTTCTCGATGCGTTCTTCGCCTGCGGCAAACTCGGCGCGATCCTCGCCTGTTACAACTGGCGGATGCACTGGCGCGAACTGGCCCAGGTCGTCAACGACACCACGCCGAAAGTCCTGATCTTCTCCGATGAGTTCAAGGACAACATCGCCCAGTTACTACCTGAAGCGCCGGACGTGATCTGCACGCTGCACATCGAGGGCGACGGCTTGCCCGGCAGCTTGCACTATGAGACGACGCTCCAATCCGGCGCAGCCGACCCCGTGACCTGCGAAACGCTCGACAAAGAAGACACCGCCGCGCTGATCTTCACCGGCGGCACGACCGGCGTGCCCAAAGGGGCGCAGATCAGCCACCGCATGATCGCCTGGAACACCCTTAACACGGTGATCCACGACATCTTGCCCGGCGACACAACCGTCAACGTCTTTCCCATGTTCCACACCGGCGGGTTGCTGGTCTACACCATGCCGCTGATGACCGTCGGCGGGACGGTGGTGCTGGTGCGGCGCTTCGACCCGGAACTGGTGCTCAACCTGATCCAGGAATACAAGGCCGACTTCTTCGGCGGCGTGCCGACCATGTACCAGATGCTCACGCAGGCCCCCAACTGGGACGACGCCGACCTGAGCAGCCTGCGTTTCTGCACCAGCGGCGGCGCGCCACTCCCCGTGACGCTGGTGGAAAAGTTCCGCGACGAAAAAGGTGTGCGCTTCAAGCAAGGCTTCGGCATGACCGAGTTCGGCCCCGGCATCTTCGCCCTCGCGCCTGAAGATGCCATTCGCAAGGCGGGCAGCATCGGGCGACCCAACTTCTTCGTCGATGCCCGCGTCGTGGACGAGCACAACCGGCCACTCGGCCCCAACGAAGTCGGCGAGCTGGTGCTCAAGGGGCCGTCGTTCTGCTCTGGCTACTTCAACATGCCGGACGCCATGAACGAGGTCGTGGACGCGGACGGCTGGTTCCATACCGGCGACATGGCGAAGTATGACGAGGAATGGTACTTCTTCATCGTCGATCGCAAGAAGGATATGTTCATTTCGGGCGGCGAGAACGTCTATCCGGCAGAGATCGAGCAGGCGCTCTACCGTCACCCGGCGGTGCACCAATGCGCGGTGATCGGCGTGCCTGATCCCCGGTGGGGCGAAGTCGGCAAGGCGTGCGTGGTGCTCAAGCCGGGGGCGGCAGTTACCGCAGATGAATTACTTTCCTTTTTGCGCGATCACCTGGCGGCCTACAAAGTCCCCCAATCCGTTGAGTTTTTAGACGAACTGCCGATCTCGGCGGCTGGCAAAGTCTTGAAGCGAAAATTGCGCGAGCGTTTTGCTACAGGAGCCGGGGCAAGCACCAGCAAACACCGACAAACCGGAAGTTCTTGATGGGTTTTGCGAGTATCAAAGGAGGATGCACCTGGAGGAATTCACACTCATCAACTGCCTGCGTTGCACATCGTTTCGTAGGACTATCAAAAAGGAGCTTTTCAGATGCGTAAATTGACCCTTATCATGCTAACCGTAGTGATGGCGCTGTCGCTGGTCATGGTTCCGTCCTTCCACACGGCGCAAGCCCAGGAAGGTGAGACGCTCAAGATAGGTTTGATCACCGACCTGTCCGCCGTGTTGCAGCTTTATGGCATCGAGCTTGAGAACGGGCTGACACTTGGCCTGGACTATGCCACCGACGGCACGATGGAAGTGGCAGGCCGCCCGATCGAAGTGATCGTGCGCGATTATGCCGGTGACGCCGAGTTAGCGGCGACACAGGCCCGCGAACTGATCGAGGTCGAGGGCGTCGAGGTGCTGGTCGGCGCGCCCTCTTCCGGCGTGACCCAGGGCCTGATCGACGTGGCTGCCGAGTACGACGTCATCCTGCTGGCTGGCCCGGCAGCCGACCCGCGCATTACGGGTGAGTTCTTCAAGCCGACCACCTTCCGCGCCTGCCGCAACTCGTTCCACGATGCGCTGGACATCGCCGCGTGGGCAGTTGAAAACGTCGGAACCAAGTACATCCAGCTTGCCCCGGACTATGCCTTTGGCTACGGGTCGGTGGCGGCGTTCGAGTACGGGTTCACCGCCAAGGGAGCCGAGTTTGTCGGCGACGCGATCTTCGCCCCGACCGATACCACCGAGTTCACCCCGTACCTGCAACAGGTGATCGACTCCGGCGCAGATGGCGTGATCATCACCTGGGCCGGGGCCAGCGCGATCAACCTGTTCGCGCAGGCGACCGAGTTGGGCCTGGGCGTGGATGAAGACAAGCCCTTCATCATCACCGGCTTCAACTCCAACGACATCGTCAAGGCCTGGGCCGACGAGTCGCAGATCGGCAACGTGGGGCTGATCGTCTACCACTACACCGCACCCGATACCGCAGTCAACGACTGGCTGGTCGAGCAGCATACAGAGACCTACAACGACGTGCCCGATCTCTTCACCGAGTGCGGTTTTGCGACCGCCCAGGCGCTGGTCTACGGCATCGAGAAAGCCGATGGTTCGACCTTCCCCGAAGACCTGATTCCGGCGCTGGAAGGGCTGGAATGGGAGGGGCCAAAGGGTACGTACTATATGCGGCCTGAGGATCACCAGGCGTTGATGCCCATGTACGTGGTGCAACTCACCAACCTGGATGACCCGGACCAGGCTTACTATGAGCTGGTCGCCGAAGTATCCGCCGAAGATACGGCCCCGCCGTGTCTTGCTCCTGCCGAGCGCAGCAGCGACGCGCTGCAATGCTTTGGCGAGTAACCGTCGCGTTCTAACGTTATGAAGGGGAGCCGCCGGTGCATCCGCCCTGGCGGCATCCTCTCTCTATCAACAAGTGAGCACGCCTATGACCGACGAAGAGATCATTCTGGAAGGTAAAGGGCTGCGCAAAGAGTTTGGCGGTCTTGTTGCGGTGGCCGATGTCGATATTCGGGTGCGTGCGGGTGAACTTCACTCGATCATCGGGCCGAACGGCGCGGGAAAAACCACCCTGTTTAATTTATTAACCGGCAATCTGCGCCCCACGCGGGGAAGCGTCCTGTACAAAGGGCAGGACATCACCGACGAACCCTTGCATCGCCGCGTTCACCTGGGCATTGGCCGGTCGTTTCAGATCACGAATATTTTTCCTAACCTGACGGTACTCGAAAATGTGCGCCTGGCCGCGCAAGCCCTCGGCACCGATAGCTATAAGTTCTGGCGGCACTTCCGGCGTTTCAAACACTATATCAACACCGCCGTCGAAGCCATCACGCAAGTGGGCCTGCAAGACAAGATGCACATCCCCGCCGTCATCCTGCCGCATGGCGACCAGCGCAAACTGGAACTGGCGATCTTGCTCGCATCCGACGCCGAGCTATTGTTGCTCGACGAACCAACAGCGGGCATGGCCACCGAGCAGGTTCCGCTGCTGATCGAGACGATCCAGCGCATCCAACAAGCCACGCACAAGACAATCATGCTGGTCGAACACAACATGAACGTGGTCATGAACATCTCCGACCGGATCACCGTCATGCACCAGGGCGCTATTCTGGCTGAGGGCACGCCCGCCGAGATCACGCAGAATGAGACCGTGCAAAAAGCCTACCTGGGCGAGTTGTACGGCGACTTTGCGCATATGATGGGAGGGGGCGAGTCATGAGTTCCCCCGCCGCCGATCTCATTCTTGAAGTGCGCAACATCCACACGTTCATAGGCGAGTTTCATATTCTCGAAGGCGTCTCCGTTGAGGTTCCGCGCGGCAGCATCACCGTCCTGCTAGGGCGCAACGGCGCGGGCAAGACAACCACCTTGCGCAGCATCATCGGCCTAGCCCCGCCCCACAGCGGCGAAATCATCTTCAACGGCCAGCCGGTACAGGGCAAACCTACCCATACGATCGCGCAAATGGGCATTGGCTATGTGCCCGAAAATCGCATCGTCTTCCGCGATCTAACCGTCGCCCAAAACCTGCAGATCGCCGAGCGGGAACAGGGCGACCTGGAACGCAAGGCCGACCTCATCTTCAACCTGTTTCCCGACCTCAAACGGCTGTATCACCTGCCGGGCGGCAACCTTTCGGGCGGGCAGCAGCAAATGCTGGCCATCGCCCGCGCCCTGGTCGCCGATAACGAATTATTGCTCATCGACGAGCCAAGCGAGGGGCTGGCCCCGGTGATCATCGAGCAGATGATGGCGGCGATCCGCCAGCTATCCTCACGCACGACGGTGCTGTTGGTGGAGCAGAACTTCCAGGTGGCCAGCCAGCTTGCCGAGCGCTACGTCATCATTGAAGAAGGCATCTCGGTTCATGCTGGCCTGATGGCCGACCTGGTGCAGAGTCCGGATTTGATCAAGACCTACCTGGGCGTGGCATAGGTCGGAGGGAATCATGCAAACCTATTTTGCCAATTTGTCCCCCCAACACCGCCGGTCGTGGGGACTGGTCACAGCTTATATCGCCGTGTTGTTGTTGATCAGCCTCGTGGATTTTGGCTACAACACCGCCGGGCAAACGGCCTTTCGCGGGTTGCTGCTGGGGATGCTCGTCTTCCTGGTCGCGTCCGGCTTGTCGTTGATCTTCGGGCTGCTCGATGTGCTGAACTTCGCGCAGGGCGCGTTCTTGCTCATCGGGGCTTATGTGGGCTATGACGTGTACGAGTCGGTCGATGCCAGCACCAATGCGCGCTTCCTGGCCGCAATCGTTGCCGGGGTGGTATTCGTGGCCGTGCTGGGGGCGATCATGGAAACGGGCCTGATACGCCCCCTCTATGACCGGCCCGTCTTCCAGCTTGTGCTGACGTTCGGTCTGGCGGCGATCTTTCTCGACCTTGTCGAACGATACTACGGGCCAGACCCCAGGCAGCCACTCGCCCCGCCCTCGGTGCTGGACGAGAAGTTCACGCTGTTTGACCAAAGCCTGAGCTATTACCGGCTGTTCATCATTTTCATCGGGCTGGCGATGATGGTCGGCGTGTTTCTGCTCCTCAACCGGACTCGCATCGGAATTATCATCCGCGCTGGTGTGCAAGACCCGGAGATGGTGCAGGCGCTGGGAATCAATGTCCGGCGCGTGTTCACGCTGGTGTTCGTGCTGGGGTCGGCGCTGGCGGCGCTGGGAGGGATCGCGCTGGTTCCCTACCAGGGCGCAACGCTGGAGATGGGCAATCAGTTTCTCATCCTCGCGATTGTGGTGATTGTGATTGGCGGGATGGGAAGCTTCGAGGGGACGGCTGTCGCCAGCATCATTGTGGGGCTGACGCGAGCGGTCGCCGAGCAGCTTTCGCTCAAGCACCTTGACGCGCCGGTGCTGGCCGAAACATCGATTCTCGTGCTGATGATCGTCGTGTTGCTGGTCCAGCCAAGCGGCTTGTTTGGCAGGGAGGAATGATGGTCGAGCGTGTTGTGTATGCCAATATCCAGCGCATCCCCAACCCCACCGTGCGCCAGGTCGCCAACAGCCTGGCGCGGCTGGTGCTGGAAAACTGGTTCTATGCGCTTTTTGTGATCATTCTGTGGCGCTTCCCGTACATCATCGCCGACCTGACCGGTTCTGAGGTCACGCCGCGCCGCCCAACCGGTGACTCCGTGTTCTGGCAAAGCGAAATGGCCCGCGCCCTGACGTTGACCTGCTTGGCCATGAGCTACAACTTACTGTTTGGCTTCAGCGGCATCATCTCATTCGGCCATGCCCTGTTCTTCGGCGTGGGCGGCTACGCCACGTTTATCCTGATGGGGCACTACGACGCTTCATTGCAGGTCAAAGCGCTGGCTGCCGTGCTGATCCTCGCCCTGGTGCTGGCCGTCTTCGGCAAGCTCAAAACGCGCGCCCTCGTTATTTTCATCGTCGTAGGGGTGCTGCTGGTGCTTGTCTTGCTGCCGCACGAAGGCACTATCTCGTTTTATCAGGCCGCAGGGGTCGCCTTGTTGCTGAGCATGACGGTCAGCATGACTTCGGGGGTGGTGACCCTGCGCCTGCGCGGAATCTACTTTGCAATGTTCACACTGGCCCTGGCAGAGATGTTTTGGGTATGGGCCAAAAGCGGAACGTTTCGCAACTATACGGGGGCTGAGGATGGGTTGGGCTTTCGCGATCTGCTGCCGGAGGCACTCAACCCAACACAAACCGCCGATGGCAGCCGCCTGGTGATGTATCGCTGGACGGTCGTCTTCTTCGCCGTCATCTTTCTGGCCATCCGGCGCTATCTGAACTCGCCCGTTGGGCGCGTAATGCTCGCCATCCGCGAGAACGAAGAACGCGCCAAAACCATTGGCTATAACACCCTGTTCTATAAAGTGCTGACGATGGTCTTCGCTGGTGTGATCGCCACCATGAGCGGGCTGCTGTTCGTCGTGTGGGCCACCGACAAGCGCGTCCACCCAGAGGCGCTAAGCCTGAAATACACCGTCGATCCGCTGCTGAACACACTGATCGGCGGCGTGGGCACGCTGACCGGCCCGGTGGTTGCAACGCTTGGGCTGAACCTGGGCGAAACATACCTTCGCAACCGGACATTCACCCTGGATACTCAAGTGTTGGGCTTGCTGGCCATGTGGCACGTAGCAGTGTTACTGGTGGTAGGAATCCTCATGTGGGCCATGCGCAGCTTCCTCAGGCAGCTTGGCGAACGCGTCATCGCACACCTGACGGCATCATCTCCGGCCATACCGGGTTCAGCACGCTACCGGCGACTGCTGGCGGGATTCTATGCGGGTGTGTTCTTCGTATTGCTTGTGGTCGGTCTGTTGATTGGCAGCCCGTTGCAGGCCGAAGCGGATACCGTATACGAAGTGTCTGACCTGTGGGAATTGTTCCTGGGCGTGGTGTTCGTGATGGTGGTGATGGTGCTGCCACACGGGATCGTCGGCACCTGGAATCGCTATTGGGCCGCGCGGCGCATCCGGCGGCTTGAGCGCGAAATGCAAACGCCGAAGCCCCCTGCCTGATCGCCTCAAATTAGCAGTCGCTGGCACAAGGGGTCGCTGCCCGCGCAGCGACCCTTTTTCGTTGCGGTCAGGCCGAGATGACGCTTGCCGTCACCCTTCGGCCAGGGCGGGGGCATCTTCATGAGCGAGTTTGTCGCCCGCGCCCATATCACCCAATTCGGCCACGATCATGCCCAGCAAGATCAACCCGCACCCAAGCAATTCCTTCGTGCCCAGTATTTCATCGGCCCACCACCAACCGAAGAAGGCTGCAAAAACCGGTTCCAGGCTGAAGATCAGCGCGGTGTGGGTGGCCGTCGTGAACCGTTGAACGTGAACCTGCAAACTGAACACCAGCGCCGTAGCCACTACCCCGGTAAAGGCGATGGCCCCCCAGGTTTTGAGCGGAAAATCGACCGTTGGCGTCTCGAATGCAAACGCCGCGCCGGTGGAAAGCAACGCCGTTGTTGCGATCTGGGCAATCGCAAGCTGGATGGTGTCGTGATGGTTGGAAAATTGGGACACGCTGACAATGTGCAGCGCAAACATAAACGCGCCAGCCAGCACCCATAGATCGCCGGTTTGCACGCCCAGGTTGCTATCCAGCGATAGCAGGCCCAGCCCAATGGTTGCGGCGACAATGCCTGCTACGGCCCCGCGTGCCGGTGGACGGCGCAACAACGCCGTTGCCAGCACCGGTACGATCACCACGCTCAGGCCGGTGATGAATCCGGCTTTGGCGGTTGTCGTCGATTGCAAGCCAATCGTCTGAAAGATATACCCGCCGGACAGCCACACACCGATCAGCGCCCCGGCCACTATTCCCTGGCGCGAAACGCGCCGCACGCGCCGGGTAAACAACATTCCCAGCACAACGGTCGCGCAAATGAAGCGCCAGGCGACAAAGGTCATCGGCGCGACGTCGTCCAGTGCGTTCTGCACGACAACGAACGTCGAGCCCCAGATCAGGGCAACAAGCCCCATGGTGAGATCGGCCTGCCAGCGTGTCATCGTTGTTACAATGCCCGGTGTAAAATGTCGCGCAGTTCGTCGTCGGTGAGGGCTATCGGGTTCCCCTTCATCGAACTTGAACGCTGAGATTTTACAATCAGATCATCACATGCGTCTTCGGTGAATCCGTACAGACCCAACCCCGGCACATGCAACCGCTCGACCAGGCTCCGCACCCACGCGACCCCATCGTCGACAGTCGCGCCGGAATCACCAGTGAGCAACCGCGCCACCTCAGCGTAGCGTTCCAGCGCCGGGTTGTCCGGTTCCCGCGCTCGCAGGGCAGCGATATTGCAGGCCATCACGTGCGGCAGCAACGCCGCACACACTGCCCCATGCGGCGCGTGGAACATGCCGCCAAACGGCCCGGCAAAGCCATGAACGGCCCCCAGCTTGGCATTGGCCAGTGCCAAACCGCCAAACAATGACGCCAACGCCATATCTTCGCGGGCCGCGACATCATCGCCGTTCTCATAGGCGCGTAACAGCGAACGGGCGGCCCGCCGGATGCCCTCGCGGCAGACGGCATCGGTCATCGAGTTGGCCAGATGCGATACAAACGGTTCGATGACCTGCGTCAGCGCGTCCAGGCCGGTGTAAGCAGTCACCGCAGGCGGCACGCTGACCGTCAGTTCCGGATCAACCAGGGCAACCAATGGCAGCATCAGCGGGCTGCGCAGGCTGACCTTCACGCGATGTTCCGGCGAAGCCAGCACCGCATTGCGCGTGACCTCAGAACCGGTTCCGGCGGTGGTGGGGATCGCAATGTACGGCGCGGCGCGGTTCTGTAACGGCTGGCCGCGCCCGATCACCTCTAAATAGTCTAACGGCTCGCCCGGATTGGTGAGCAACGCGGCGATAGCCTTGCCGGTATCCAGCACGCTGCCGCCGCCAAAGCCGATCACCAGATCGCACGCATGGTCGCGGGCTTGTTGCGTCCCGTGTAGCACCAGGTCAATCGTGGGTTCCTGTGATACGGCGAACGTCACATGCGACACGCCAGCCTCATCGAGCACCGCGAGCAGCCGCGCTGCCCGTTCAGGCGATTTCCCGACGACAACCAGCGCCCGGCGGCCCACACCGGCGGCTAGCGGCCCCACTTCGGTTAACGTCCCGCGCCCAAAGATGATCCGCGTGGCAGTGGCGAACTCAAAGCGCATGGGGTCTACTCCCATCCATCCTCACCAGGAAACACGTTGCTGTACACGATCTTGCTGCGCGGTTCGGCCAGCCAGTCAGCGACGGTTTCCGCCCAGCGGGCGTAATGCGCGGTTTGCTTGTGCCGGGCGGGATCGTCGGGCGTGCGGTAGACCTCGACCAGCACAAACCGCGTGGGATCGTCGCTCTGCTGGATGACATCGAAGCGAGCGACGCCTGGTTCCTGCACGCTGTTACGCGCGTTGTCGATGCAGGCTTGTTTGAACGGCTCAATGTATTCGGGTTTGACATGGCAGAACACGTGGACAATGTACATGGCAGTGCCCTCCTCTCGTTGGCGACGGTTACGATTATAGACGGCCCCGGCAATATCTCAACAGGGGCGCTCTTCTGAACGACCAACAGAATACAAACCGGTTCTCCCCTTCGGGGGGGAACCGGCCTGGACTTTGGCTATTTTGGAAAAAAGGATGGCAATCGGTCAAGCTTAAGGT
>CAZSXY010000047.1:0-26252 GCA_964611395.1 uncultured Anaerolineaceae bacterium
TGAGAGGTAAGCAGCATAGCCATCGGTCGTGATTGATGCCTACCTTATAACATCATGCAAAAGTCAATTCCGTGCCCACCGGGCAGGGCTGCACCCGGTCGCCAAAGGCGGATGCCAGTGCTACCATGGCGCGATGACCGCTACAATGACTGGGATAAATACGCGGCGTGCCATAGGTCGATTCGAGTGTTTCGACAGCCTGCTGAAGCATGTCGTCGGTCGCACTGGTGAGATGTGTGCCGCCCGCGATGGTGATAATGTCGCCCTCGAACCGCGCGCGAACCTGGGCCAGGATGTTGAGCAGTCCGGCGTGTCCGCAGCCGAGCAGCACCACCAACCCCGCGCTGGTTTTCAACACCAGCGAGAGGTCATCACGGTAAGGGTCGGGTTGCCACCCCTCACCTACGCGGATCAGATGATTTGGGCTGCGACCCTCGAACGAGGCCCGCTTTGTGATCTCGCCAGTGGTCCAGAGGCCCGGCAGGATTTCGACCGGGTCGGCGCTCAGACACAGGTCGACGTGGGACTCAAGCTCAGCGCGTGTGACTCGCAGCCCGATCGACTCGACCGTGTCGCCGTGTTTTGAAAACCGTTCGCGGAACAGGTCGGCATGGGCATGTAGTTGGATGCCGGGACGGGTGTGTTCGAGCACTTTGGGCAGCCCGCCGGTATGATCATAATGCGCATGGCTGATCGCCAGCGCATCGATCTGCGCCAGATCAAGTCCGAACAGAGCGGCGTTGTGCAACAGCACCTCCCCGCTTTGGCCGGTGTCGAACAGGATGTGTCCCTCCGGCGTCTGAATGTGCCAGGCAACGCCGTGCTCGCCCCAAAACTCTGTTGACGGTTTTGCTGTGTTTTCTACCAGACATCGTACTTGGATCATGTTTTTTCTCCTAGGGAATCTAAAACGGGCAACAAAACGCGAACTGCCCGCTCCCGTACCAAGCGCTCCGCCGAGTATCAGGCATGATCCTGTTCGACAGCCAGAGGCAGGTGCTGGATAACCGTGTCTACAACGACTTCAAAAGCATCGCTGTGGTAATCCTCAATCTCTCCCGCATCACATAACATAGCGAGGCTGGGATCAAGGGGTAAATGCCCAAGGAGACTACTTCCCACCAGTCGAGCGGTTTCATCTGCCTGGCTGGGACCGAAAACATGAATTGTTGTGCCACAGTGAGGGCAAACGATATGGCTCATGTTTTCCACCACGCCGATCAGGGGTATCTCCATCTTGCGAACCAGATCAGCCGCTTTACGCACGACCATGCCTGCCAAGTCCTGTGGCGATGTGACCAGCAACACGCCATGTAGTGGCAGCGATTGGGTAACGGTCAGGGCGGCATCTGATGTGCCTGGTGGCAGGTCCACCACCAGATAATCCAGGTCGCCCCAGATAATATCGTTCCAGAATTGTTCAATTGCCCGACTGATCAGAGGGCCACGCCAGATCACAGCTTGATCCTGCTGTGGCAGCAGTAAATTGACCGACATAAGCTTGATCCCGGTTGAGGACACTGCAGGTTGAACTCCATCAGGGCTGGATTGCAGCGTTTCGTTTGCCCCGAATATTTTGGGGATACTTGGCCCAGTGATATCAGCGTCCAGAATACCGGTGCGCAGCCCGCGGCGCTGCAAAGCGGCGGCAAGTAAGCCTGCAACAGCGGATTTACCCACACCGCCTTTGCCACTCATGACTGCGACAACACGGGCGACATTGTTACGCCGGTGGGTATCACGTTGATGATCACCTTTGGCGGCTGCCATAAACGTAGCTCTTTGCTCTGGTGTCATGGCGATTGTTTGAACGTCAACGTCAAGATCAGGTTCATGACTACAAGCGGTTTGTTCTATGAGGTCGATCAATTTCTCTTTGACTGGCGTTTGCTGCAACGGCAAAGCCAGCATCACCAGTAAGTTATTGGCGGTAACTTGTATGCTTTGGAGCATACCGAGTTCACCCAGCGTGCGTGACTGAATCTCAGGATGTTTGATTGCTTTCAACGCTTTGACAAGTTCTTCTTCTACCATCAGGATTGACACCCCTTTATGTATTTGTGTTTGTTTTACAGCTATTGCGTACAAGCGTAAGTAATCACTAATCATAAGCTCTACGAGTTGTTTCGTCCGCCATGGTCGGTTCAAGGAGCGGTCCCCACGAAGCATCTTCCCAGGTGCCCAGGCGGCTATGCATATCAAGATATTTTTGCGGGATAGGGTGCGTGCCTACCACAACCTTTATGCCATAGCGTTTTTCGAGAAAATCTTTGAACGTGTGAATATAGGGGCAGGGCGGATAGCCTACGACAAGGCCGGTGGCTAAGTGGATCACATTGGCTCCGTTCTTCACCATCTCATCGCCGGCGTACTCAATGTTTCCTCCTGGACACCCATCGCATGTGGTATAACCAACCAGTTCCGCCTCTTCGCCAGCGTAAATGCTGAACGCTCCTTCTCGATTTTTCAACGCCCGCAGGCATTTTCCACCAGCACAGCGACGGTAGCGATCGCAGATGATAATACCTACCTTTGTACTCATTTTTTACTCCTTTGGCATTGCGCTTTTTCTATGATTGGCGTTTCAGGTCAAGCACTGGTGTGCTATTGATAGCATCCAGCCCTCGGACAGTCAGGACGTTCCCGGCTACCTCCACCAATTCGACTGTGGTGACGCCAATCGGGTTAGGGCGGTGTGGACTGTGGAGAGCAAACACACCGCGCAGTTCGCGACTACGATCCCCGCGTGGATGTTGGCGCAGTTCATATCCCTGAGCGCGATGGAAGTGAAAAATGACCATGAGCTGCTGCCCGGCTTCCAGGCCCTGCAACCCTTCCACCAGAGCCGGATTGAGAATAATTCGTGACTCAGTTGCCTTAATCTCATCCGGCGCCGTTGGTTCGTCAAACGCATTCTCAACGTGGCCGATGGCGTGGTAAGTGATATCATTTTCCATAAACCATCGGCCCTTTCTATACCTGAAGCGCCGCTTTGACACGCTCTTGAGTGTAGGGTAGCTCGCGCATCCATACCCGAACAGCATCATGAATAGCGCTGGCAATAGCAGGAGCCACCCCATCGATTGAAATTTCAGATACCGATTTAGCACCAAAAGGCCCGCTTGGCTCGTCGGTCTGGACAAAGATCACATCCATTGAGGGCACCTCGACCGCGCGGGGGATGTGGTATTTCGTCAGATTTGGGTTGAGGGGCTGGCCTTCCGGATCGAAAAGCATTTCCTCTGTGAGTGCAAAACCAAGCGCCTGGGCCATACCACCTTCGACCTGACCGGCAGCGGTGACGGGATTAATCACCCGTCCACAATCTACCACCATCAACAGTCGCTCAACATTGATGTGTCCGGTTTGAGTATCTACAACGATTTCGGCGAATTGGGCCGCGGTCGGTGGTGGGCTAAGCGGGCTGGTATGGGATGCTGTCGCCATAATCTGATGCTGGTTTTGCTGGTGGAGGCTACTAAGTGCGACTTCAGCCAGGGTAACTACTTGCCCATCTGGGGCAATGACCTGCCGGTTTTCGAGCACGAGATCGGACGGGTTCGAAGGGGCAAGCATGAGCGCCGCGTGTTCCAGGATCATCTCTTTGACTTTCAGTGCAGCTTTTCGGACCGCTCCGCCACTGATGTAAGTCGTGCTGCTGGCGTATGCTCCTTTGTCAAAAGGCGTGAAATCGGTATCCGAGGAATAGACAATGATATCAGCCAATGGAACACCCAACACCTCGGCGGCCATCTGTGCCAGAATCGTATCTGAGCCGGTTCCCAGGTCAGTTGCGCCGATCAGCAGATTGAAGGAGCCATCGTCGTTCATTTTCAGTGTAGCAGCAGCCATGTCCAGGCCAGCAATCCCGCTGCCGTGCATCACAACGGCCATACCAATCCCGCGACGATAGCGATCTTGTTGCCCGCGATGACTTTGGCGTTTCGTTTCAAAATCGGTGGCTTCCAAACCTACTCGCACACAGTGTTCCAGCCCGCTGCTCAGTAAAGACTGTTCCGTGCCTTCACGTCCTTCGCCCAGCGCTTGGGAGAGATGCATCGTTTCACCGACCTTGATCCAATTCTTCCGCTTAAATTCGACCACATTCAAGCCCAATTTAGCGGCGATCTCTTCCATCAGGACTTCAATGCCGTACTGGCACTGCATGGCACCATAGCCGCGAAATGCACCGGCTGGTGGGGTATTGGTGTACACCACATCGCTAACAAAACGTGCGTTCGGCGGATTGTAGAGGGTCAGTCCCTTAAAGCCGCCCACCATATTCACCGTGAGCGCGTGCGCGCCATAAGCCCCCGTATCTCCAATTAAGTAAAGGCTAGCCGCTGTAACTTGATCACCCTTGATACCGACTTTGTAACGCACAATATTCGCGTGGCGGCTGCGGGAACTGGTGAATTCCTGGGTGCGGGTATATTCCATGCGCACCGGGCGTCCGGTTGCCAGCGTGAGATGCGCGCATAAGTCTTCCAAAATCATTTCTTGTTTGTTTCCAAAGCCGCCGCCAATACGTGGTTTGATGACACGAATCTTTTTGACCGGCAGGTTGATCAAGGGAGCGACCATGCGGCGGATATGGAATGGCACCTGTGTGCTGGTACGGATGATTAACCGGTCATCCTCATCAAAATAAGTGATACAGGCGTGCGGTTCCAGGTGGACGTGCTGCTGCTTCGGTGTGCGATATTCGCCTTCAAAGATATGATCGGCCTCTGCAAAAGCCTGCTCGACATCGCCCACTTCTGCTTCGATGTGGTGTACGATGTTGCGTTGCGCGTCGTAGATGCCCTCAGTATCCGGCTCATCGTGAATGATCGGTGCGCCTTCCTGCATGGCGCTTTCGGGGTCTACGACTACCGGCAAAACTTCATAGTCAACCTTAATCAAATCCAATGCCTGTTGGGCGATCTCAGGTGTTTCAGCCGCCACAATCGCGACGCGATCGCCGACATGGCGCACCTTGTCATCCAAACTAACCTGATCGTATGGTAACGGTTGGGGATAACTCTGCCCGCCGGAGGCGTATTTGACGCGAGGAATGTCGTGATGTGTCAGCACAGCATGGACGCCGGGCAAAGCCCGCGCACGACTGGCATCAATGCGGCGAATACGGGCGTGCGCGTAAGGGCTGGTCAGCAGCGCACCGTAGAGCATACCGTCCAGACGAAAATCGTCGGTGAAAACAGGGCGTCCCAGGGCTAATTTTCTGGCATCAACTTTGATTTCGGGTTTTCCAACAACGTGAGTTTTATTCATCTCTTTGGGAGTAAATACCAGCGGTGGCAATGGATTTCCGCTTCCGGCGCGACGGTAGTACGCTTCCGGTAGTTCGATTTGTTCATCTACACCGGGCAGCGTTTGTTCGATATAGGTGTACGGTTCGATAGTCTCGCCACGCAATATCGCGGCAGCGCGCTGTATCGCATCAACAACGCGCACATACCCAGTACAGCGGCAGAGTACGCCGTTTAACGCCTTGCGGATTTCACCATCGGTTGGGTTGAGATTCTGATCTAGGAGGGCTTTTGCCGACAGAATTTGGGCAGGCGTACAAAAGCCGCATTGAATCGCGCCAGTCTCCATGAAGGCTTCCTGGATGGGATGCAATTTGCCATCCTGGCTTAAGCCTTCAAGTGTCATGATCTCCGCGCCATCCATATCCACCGCTTTGATCTTGCAGCTACGAACCGGCTTCCCATTCACCAGTACCATGCAAACGCCGCATGTGCCATCATCGCAACCGATTTTGACACTGAAATACGACGCACCGCGCAGTGCGGCTAACAGGCTTTCCTCCCACCCAACTGACAACGTTCGCCGAACGTTATTGATCGTTACAGTAATCTCAGCATTGGAGGATTCCATAATGTCCTAAACTCCTTTTTTATTCGATCAAGATCCTGCTTAAGTTTTTGAATTTTCTTCAAGCGTTTTTAGCCGGCTATCATAGTATGTTTGACATGCTGAGCAGAGCAATAGATGGCGCATGATTGACGGGCGAATTTGATCAAGAGGCGCACCGGCTTCCAGTAGGTCAGTGTCATACTCCAGTAGTGCGAGACACTCGGCACATGTGAGCTCGACTGGTTTCTCTGATTCGCTAGCTAAAACCAGCAACCGCCACAACGGGCGGGATGCGTTGTCCATACGTTTTCCCCGCTATTTCCTTTCCTCTGATTGCACGGTGATCACCCTGACGGGTGTTGGTGAGAGAAAACTTTGCAAGATTTTCTCGCTTGCCAACACTCTTGCGGGAGACTACCGATTGCACAAATGCACGGAAAATATCGCTCTCGGTGATGATACCGACCAACTTACTTCCATCGAGGACCGGCAGCGCGCTGATTTTGTGCTGCAACATCATGCGGGCGGCTTCAATCAGGGATGCCATAGGGGAGATCGTTACAGGGTTTTCCGTCATCAACTGGCGTACCGGAAGCTTGGCAAGCATCTCGTTGATGTGGAGAATATCCAAACCAGCTACACTGATTGGGTTAATGCGACGCAGGTTTTCGAGTGTGACTATACCTATCAGTGTGTCGCCATCCATCACCGGAAGACGGCGAATCTTATTTTCGATCATGAGCCAATACGCCTCTGGCAAAGGGCAACTGCTCTCAACTGTGATGACTTCTGACGTCATCCAATCCTTGACTTGTCTGGTTGTCATCAGATCACCTCCATGCTTTTAGGGATGTGCTTATAGCTTCGAGACCAATGGGATCACACGTTTGCGGCTATGATCGGCAATCTCCTTCACATCGGTCAAAAGGTCAGCCGAAAAGGGGACCTGTATTTCATCTGTGACGAACGGTGCGTTCTTGAGCCGTTCGATTTGCATATAAAGCTGGAAAGGCGACTTGGTGCTGCGCGTCATGATCAGGTGATCCACAACGGCTTCCATTTCACTGATGTCATCGGCCTTGGCTGTGGTGCTCGCAGAGAACAGGTAAGAGCATTTCTGGACGTGTTTGGTTGTCGCTTTCATCTTCTCAAGGATATCTTTCCCATAGGTTGGCGAGAACAACAGCAGGTTCAGCGCGGAGCAAAAAACCAAAATGCCCGGACCCTCATCTGGCACCATCGTACAGGCACGGTCCAGGGCCGCGTCCCAAATATGAGGTTTGACTACATTGGCCCTAAAGCGATTGCCTTCCGGCGGGGTCATGTCGTCCAGGGTGGCATCCAGTTCGATGAAAGCCACCCTGTCCTGATACGCGTCTAAATCCAATTGGGCGATGTTTTTCAGCCCCGCAGCAATAAAGCTGTGATCGGGATACTGTAAAGGCATGAAGACTACGCTGCCGCCTTGCCGCAGCCACGCCGCGACGATCACAGTGCCGATCAGGGGTTTGCCAGAGCCGCCTGGACCGCTGAGTAACGTAACACTGGGGATCGGCAACCCTTCTGGCAGCAACCGGTCAAACCACTCTTGTTGCGTATGGAAAGCGTTCACTGTTTAGTCTCTCCAGTGTTGTTGTTCTTTTATGAGAAAGTTTTGAAGGTCTGCTTCATTCATGACCGTCAGCCTCACTTCCGTTAGTTCTCCACCAGCAGACTGCGCAGCGGTAGCCAGACTGTTGACCATGTAATCCCGAATATTGTCTGGAACGTTTGGAAAAGGGAGCGCCAGGGTCAGGGTCACTTTGCCATCGAGGGAGACTTGTGTATCCCTGGTGATTCCTAAATCTTTTAGAGTTGTGGCAATTGCCGGATGCTCAACGCGCTCGATAGCAGCGAGGATGGTCTGGTTTTTGTGAGAATCGTTCATTCTTTTCTCTCTCCAATAGAATGGTTTTGGCTTTACGCCGCCGCAGTTATTTGACCGCCGCTTTTTCACCTACGTATGTCCGAACGTTTTGCCATATCTCGCGCAGCATACGGCTGACACGATTATCGGGAAGATAAACAGTGACTGCCTGTCCGTGGACCATAGCTTCGGTGATGCTTAGATCGAAAGGCAGCTGCCCGATCGTGGGTAGCCTCTTTTGTTGGCAATAAGCGGTAATTTGCTCGGTCCCTGTCGGGTAGATATCCGCCTTATTGATGCACACCAGGCTTTGAATACCGAAGTGGGCAGTCAGGCCGAGCACGCGCTGCATATCGTGAATACCCGCTGCCGTAGGTTCAGTAACTACGACCGCCAGGTCCGCACCGGAAACAGCGGCGATTGCGGGACATCCGATACCCGGAGGACCATCGACGATCATCAGCGGATAGCACTTCTCCACCGCATGGGCATGAGCCTGCTGTTTCAGCAGCGTGACAAGCTTGCCTGAGCTTTCTTGTGCGGGCGACAACCGCGCATGAAATAGTGGTCCATACCGGCTTGATGAAGAAAACCAGCATCCTGACGTTTGTGGCAGCATCGTGATTGCGCTTGTGGGACATTGAGTTTTACAGGTCGCGCATCCTTCACAAGCTATCGGATCGATGGTGTACAAGCCATTGTTTGCTCGAACAGCATCAAAGCGGCATACATCTGCACACAGACCACAACCGGAACAAACGTCTGCTGCGATAGTTGCGACCTGCCCACCAACGAACTCGTGCATTTCGATAATTTGGGGATCTAGAAGAAGTTCTAGATTGGCCGCATCCACATCGGCATCCACCAGAATCGCGCGAGTTTCTGGATTCTGACTGGCCAGATGCGCCAACGCCGCCGTAACAGTCGTTTTGCCGGTTCCGCCTTTGCCGCTCAAGACAACGATTTGTTTCATAGGCTGACTCCTGCCACGGTTAGGAATAGCTCTCTGAAAAGTGCGTTGTATTCTGGCCGGAGAGTCATGAGCGGTAAGCCCTGGGCAATGCCTGCTGCGATCGCCCGATCCATCGGGATACGAAGCAGCACCGGCAGCCCCACGTACGCGCAGAAATCATCAACCCCCTGGTCGCCTATCCCATCGCGGTTGATGATGACCCCGGCGGGCAGGCCTAACTCACAAGTCAATTCGTAAGCCAGCTTCAGATCATGCAGGCCGAAGGGCGTTGGTTCAGTAACCAGGATCACATAGTCAGCTCCGCGCACGGCCTCAACCACCGGGCAGGATGTGCCAGGAGGCGCATCGATGATGACCGTTTCCCCTGCTTGAGCAAGGAAGGATGTCTTAAGCTGCCGGATCACCGGGACGGCCAGGACTTCGCCGACGGTCAATACACCGCGCGCAAACCGGATGCCTTCCGGTGTGTCCCCGCTTTCGAGCGTACCCAACACATGCGGCACTTCACGAATTGCCCCGGCTGGACAGTTCAATACGCAACTGCCACAACCATGACACATTTCTGGAAAAACCAGTACCCTCTGTCCCGTCACAGCTATAGCTTGGTATTGGCAAACCTCAGTGCAGATGCCACAGTAGTTGCACAAAGCCGCATCAACTGCGGGAATCAGTAGAAAAGCATCTTCACGGTGGGCAAGGGATGGTTTTAACATCAGGTGCGCGTTGGGTCCTTCGACATCACAATCCAGAAACAGCACGGGAGTGTCTGACGCTAATGACAACGCCAGACTCGTCGCTACCGTCGTTTTCCCGGTACCCCCCTTGCCACTCGCAACTGCGATAATCACTTAGGAATCCTCCACGGTATTAAGTTCGCCATTTGACAACCGGTTGACCAGTTCATTCACAGTCCCGGATTGCGCTCGATACATTCGCAACCCTGAGGAATGCAAGACATCGTAGGCTTTCGGCCCAAACGCACCACTGATCACGGCTTCGATACCCTGCTTGATGAGGAACTCGGCTGCCCGGATGCCTGCCCCTCTGCCCACCTGGGCTGCCGGATTGGCTATGGCTCGCTGATCACCCGTATTGTCGTCAACGATGACAAAAGCCGCCGCGCGCCCAAAGCGCGGTTCGAAGGCCGCCGTTGGTTCTGGTGCGGTCACGCTGACTGCTATTTGCATCTCCCTATCTCTTTCGCCTAATGTAGTTTTTCAGTATGATCCTCAAGCGTTTTATCAATATAGGCCTGCACTGCTTCCTCAGCATCTTCAATATCTGTTACAAAGGGCCGAATGTTGGCTTGTTCCATGGCGAGATAAGCGCCGCGCCCCATGCCGCGCACAATGATGGCCGCGCAGTCCTGGATAGACTCGATCATGCGCACGTGTTTTGCATCCGAGTGCGCACCAAAACCGTGTCCGCGCGGATCGTTTTCTGAGTCGTGATCATGAGGTTCATTGGCAAACTGCCGGTGTCCGACCTTATCGCGCAATTCCTTGTCAGCGATCTCACCCTCCTCAACCGTAAAGACGAGGTAATGTGGGGCACGACCAAAATGCTGGCTAATGGTTTTTCCGTCATTGGTGATGACTGCGATTTTCATGTTGTTGTCCTTTTCTTGTGATTTAATACATGCCTGCAAAAATGACCTAGCGTGTCGCCTTGATGCGTTCGTCAATCTCGGCGACCATCTCTTGATGTTCAATCCACCAGTTCGGGTCGCGCTGAGCGCCCAGTTCCTCGACTGTTTTGCCTTGCTGCTCGACCCAGGTGTAATATTTCAAGTTGTGCCAGCGCTCGCGCACCGAATGGGAACCTTCCAGAGCGTAATCCAGTTTTTGACCGTAAAAGGTGCTTTCCATTCGCCCAACTGCTAGAGCTTCATCCATCTCTCCTTCGGCCTGTTCTAGCCATTGCATTACCGAGTGGTAACGGTCGATGGCATCCGTGCAAATGGTCACGATCACGTCGTCTGGACCGAATCGGTAGAACTTGGCGGTCTTGATCGCACCCAACACATTGCATACACCAGAAATGCCAAAAAACTGGCTCATTGTTTCAATGTCAACTTCCGGTACCCCATAGCGTTGGACTAATGTTTCCATACCAACGGGGTTGGTGAGCAAGGCCAATCCACGCACACTCTCCATGTCATCGACACACATCAGCAAATCCATATTCCGTACATTGTGGATCCAGGTCACATGTTTGTCGCCGATTCCCTCAATCCGATGTGCTCCATAACCATTGCTGTACAGTGTCTGGCATTGAACCGGTTCTAAACCCACGATCTTGTGGTCGGGCCAAATCTGTTTCAAGCAGTCGCCCGCTGCGATTGTGCCGCCCGACCCCATGGCAGAGACAAAAGCCGCTATTCGACCGTTTCCGATGCCCTGTGACTGAAGAACGCTGGCCAGTTCAGCAATGGTATTGCCAGTGACAAAATAGTGGAACCGGTAGTTGCCCATCACTTCGAACTGGTTGAGCACGCGCACATTGGGATCAGCGCGCACCAATTCCCAGGCTTTGTCATAGATTTCTTTGACGTTGCTCTCTGAACCAGGGGTAGCTATGACGCGCGCGCCCAAGCGCTCAATCATCTCAAAACGCTCACGACTCATCTCCTCGGGAAGAATGACCACGCTGTCGAAATTCATGCGACAGCCTACAAAAGCGCCGCCAATACCATAGTTGCCGGTTGAGGGCCAGACCAACGTGTGAACACTGGGGTCAACTTCGCCGAGCAGTTCTTTCTCAATCAGCACCGAGTAGGTTGCGCCAACTTTGTGGCTGCGCGTTGGAAAATGGACGCTGCGCAAAACGACAATAGGAGCTTCAACGCCAGTCAATTCTTTTGGCAATACATAGTGGTAGATCTCATTGTCGTCATCTTTCCACGTGATGTTAAACAGGTTTATGGGATCAAGTGGATCCTCAACTCGCGCGTTTATCGCTGCCTTGCGTGTTGCCGGATCCATTTTCTCTGGATGCAGCATCTCTTCAAATGTAGGTCCCGTGACGATCGATTTGTTCATCTTTCAATCCTGATGGGTGCGATTTGCATACCAGCCTGTATGTACCTCTGTTCTCACATCAAAATCAGGTACATAGGGTTTAATGTCGATGAGCGGAGTCTCATTCAAAACGTCAATGTCTTTAACGACCAGTTCGTTCTCATTCCGCCGTAGTAAACGCACCACCGACAATCCGATTGGGTTGGGACGGCACGGGTAACGTGTAGCGAACAAGCCGCGCGGTTGATCATCCAAAAACGGTTTGACGGAGAGCGAATAGCCTGACGAGCAATGGAATGCGTAAAGAAGGATGATATGTGAGAAACCCTCAATATCATTTAACCCGTCTGCAAAATCGGCGTAGACTTCAACCCAGCCCAACGCTCGTGAACGGGAGGATTGGATAGGGGTCTCCTCTTTTTCCATGAATGGCGTACGGATGATTCCAATGGGACGTATTAAGAACTCCATTTTTCTGACCTCAGTTCATTGAGTAGCTAGCAGACTGTGCTGCAACTAGTGGTGCAATAGTGAATCTAACCATGATGAACCACCGCCCGCTCAAATGCCTTGATCACGGTCTGAACTTCTAGGTGAGCCTGTTCGCTTTCAAGTGTCGATCCAGTCAACCATGCCATCGCAATGGCTGGATCAGCGTGGATGACGCCCAGTGGTTTCAGGTCGTGTTCCGCTAACTTGGTTTGTAAGTAGTCTTCCATCTGCTGGTTTGTGACCCGGTTTAAGATGAAAAAGACGCCCTGGATCGACGCATTGCGAAACAGAGCATTTGCCTGTTCGACCATCTCCGGCGACTCAAGATGTTCAGTGGCAGGAAGCTCCCCGGCCTGGATTTGCGTGACCATGTGCTGCATATCAATGGCCATCTGGATCGCGGCATTGGTTGGGTCCACTACAAAAATCGCCCAATCCAGGCTGGTGATCGCGCCGCGTGCCGAGTCTTCGAAACCCGCCTTGAAGTCTACCAGGGTTATTACTTTGTCAGGGGAGCCATCGATGGTGACATCGCGGGCGATTTTGGCCACCGGGCCATCGCAGCCCGCGCCCGGCCCCTGATCTCCAATTTTGCCTGCGATCAGATAGCGAATCCCATTAGAAGTCCGCGCGCAGTATCTGTCCGGCAGCGTTTCCCAGCGAATCACGGCATCGGAGAGCGGGGTAGGATCATCCACCGGGCAAGTAACCATGCCGCCGCGAAATACCGCACCTCCGAAGTAGTCCATGAGCGACGCGGGGGGATGGTCGATGCCGAGCACCTGGTGCAGCCCGACATTGGTCGAGTCAGCGTCCAGGATAGTCACTTCATATCCATGCTCCGCAAGTTCTTTTGCCAGTAAGGCGGTTACGGTGCTTTTTCCTGATCCGCCTTTACCGAACAATCCAATTTTCATTCCGGCCAGGGTGTGAGTTTTTTCGATCATTTTTCCCTTCTTTGTGTCTGCTCAGTCTTCTTGTTTCTGTTCGTGCTGCCCACGAGGATCGGAAGGTGTGCTCTGCGCTTCGGTCGGGTAGTGCGAAGGAGCCGCACTCCAGAAATAAATGCCGTAGCGTTCGACTACCTGCGCGCGCCCACTCTTTTTTAGCTCGGCCAGCACATCATCTCCTTGACCTGGGGCAGCCTGTTCCAGCGTCCGTTCCAGTTCTTCCTGGCGCATGGGATGGCGCGTAATGATGCCTAACACAGCGTCGGCCAGAGTCTCAGCGCCGCTCACGTCAAAGCTACCCGCAGCAGGATGCAGCACATGTGCCACTTCTCCTAGAATCGCCAGCGCACGCAACACGCCTTCATCGTCAGCGGGCTGCACCCAGGTTTCGGCAGGGGGGCGGGTGGGCAGGCTGATGTGGATTTCATCCGGGTCCACGCGGCGCAAGATGCTGGCAATGTCTCGCAATGCCTGCTCTGTGTCATTCAAACCGCGTACAAGCATGACTTCAATCCACAATCGCCCGTTATAGTGGCGACGGAAATCAATCAGCCCCGTGACCAACCGCTCAAACGTGGCCTCCGGGTGTGGGCGATTGATGCGTCGGTATAGCTCCGGTGTGCCAGCATCAAGCGTTGGCAGCACGGCCTCAGCCGCGGCGAGATCACGCCGCATCTGAGGCTCATAGAGCAAGGAGCCGTTGGTGATCACCGCAACGGGGATATCTGTCAGAGATTTGACTTGCGCGATCAGCCACCCAATGCTGGTATGCAGCGTTGGCTCGCCGGAACCAACAAACGTGACCCAGTCGATGTCCCCTGGTTTGTGTGCCGCCAGCGTCTGCCCCACTTCCGCCAGGATGTCAGCTGGAGGGAAATAGTCCTTACGTGTGTGGGTGACGGGCTGCGTGCGACCCAACTGGCAGTACACGCAGTTCCAGTTGCAGGTCTTGAGCGGGATAGTATCGATACCCAATGACTGCCCCAACCGGCGTGACGGTACAGGACCAAAGACGTATTTCATCGTTACTTCACCCCGTTTATAGGCAGCAGGTTTGGCAGCGGCACGCGTTCAAGTTTTCCATCCGCTCCCCGCCGAACCGTGTATAGGTCTTCTGGTTGTTCGATACGGTCGATGAACAGCACACCATCCAAATGATCGATTTCGTGGTGAACCAGAATGGCATCGAAGTCTTCGAAGATCCGTTCAAACGGCTGTCCTGTTTCATCAAGGGATCTAACCTTCAGATAATGGGGACGCCGTGTGGTGCCATAAAGACCCGGAAAGCTGAGACACCCATCAAAGTCCCTCCTTTCGTCACGTGCCTCCATGATCTCCGGGTTGATCAAGGCAGTCGGAATCACGGTAGTTGGATCATTTTCATCGCACAGTCCGAGTCGCACAACAACTACGCGCTGATGCACATTGATTTGCGGTGCCGCTAACCCAGCCCCGTCTGGGCAGGCCATCAGCGTTTCTTTCAGGTCCTGAATCAACGCTTGCACACGTTTGTTCATATGCTGTACTGGCGCGCTCTTCCGGCGCAGCGCTGCTGCATCTTCGGAATAGAGCAAGATTTTTCGAACGGTCATTTGATTGCCTTTTATCTCACTATTGGCTTATTGTTTGTCCTGTGTATACTTGTGCGGTTGAAGTATCATCGAACTGCTCCATTCGGTTACCGAATATGGCTGAACCAATCCGGATGATATTCGCGCCTTCCTCAATGGCAATCTGATATGTGTTACTCATGCCCATCGAAAGGTAACGCACCGTGACATTTGGCATTTTGCAGGCAGAGAGAGTCTCGAATACTTCCCGTGTCGCCTGAAAGTAGGGTCGAGCATCTTCAGGATCACCGAAACGGGGCCCCATCGTCATCACGCCCTGTACCTGGATATGTTTCAGTTCGGCCAGGGCAGGGAGCAAATCATCGATTTCCTCTGGCAGAAGTCCTGTTTTGGCCGGTTCCCGTCCACTGTTGATTTCGATCAATACCGGCATAACAATATCAAGCGTTGCACAGCGCTCATCAAGCGCCTGTGCCAGCCGGATCGAATCCAACGTTTCGATCATGTTGAAAAGCCGGATAGCTTTGTTTATTTTGTTGCGTTGCAGGTGCCCAATCATGTGCCAACGTGCTTTGGTACGAAGAGAGGGGATTGTACGCTGGGCATCCTGTACATAGTTGTGTCCCACGCTGGTGATTCCAGCCTCAATGACTGCCTCAATTTCGGCTGAGGTGCGTCCTTTGGCCGCCGCGACAACAGTCACCCCCGGCGGGACGGTGTCCAGAATCCGTTTCGCCGCTTTGGTGATTTCAGCAAGGTGCTTTTCCATCATTCACTTTCCAATCCATTCCAACGCCAGCCACAGGTGCTCCGCAGTCGGGGCAGTGCCCATCCTGCACATGGTTGGCGAGTACACTAAACCCATGCCGCCGGATCAGCACGCGCCCACATTGGGGACAGTATGTATCCTCATCGCTTACAATCAGCACATTACCAACATAGACAAACTTGAGCCCTTCTGACAGGCCGATTTCCCTTGCGTGTTTGAGTGTCTCGATGGGAGTAGAGGACCGGTCGAGCATTTTGTACGCGGGATAGAAACGGCTGATGTGCCACGGCGTTTCCGATCCTAACTCCTGGGCAATAAACGCTGCTGCATCCCGGAGTTCAGCCGGGTCATCGTTCAAGCCTGGGATTACCAACGTCGTCACCTCGAGCCAGATACCCAGGCGCTTCATTGTCTTCATGCTGTCCAGCACTGGCTGTAGACGTGCTCCTGCATACTGTCGATATGTTGTGTCATCAAATGCCTTCAAATCGACGTTTACAGCGTCCAGGTAGGGAGCTAACATGATTAATGCCGCTTCAGACATGTAGCCATTTGTGACAAAAATGTTGGCTAATCCAGCCGCTTGTGCAAGCTGTGCAGTCTCAAAGGCAAGTTCGAAAAACACGGTTGGTTCCGTATAGGTATAGGCGATACTGTGGCTACCGCTAGCTTTCGCCGCCGCCACGATTTGCTCCGGAGTCGTCTTGGTTCCGCTGACCAGGCGCCGTTCGCGCGGCATCTGGGCGATCTGCCAGTTCTGGCACCATTGGCATCTGAAGTTACATCCCGGGGTTGCGACAGAGTAAGCCTTTGATCCGGGGTAGAAGTGAAAGAGTGGCTTTTTCTCAACCGGGTCAACACCTTGACTTATGACATGGCCATAGACCAACGTATGGAGCATGCCATGGACGTTTTGTCGTACCGTGCAAATGCCGAATTTCCCAGGCTCAATCCGACAGTGGTGTGCGCAGAGATTGCAGCGCACCACATCGTCGGATAGCTTTTTGTAGAGCAATGCCTCTTTCATTGTTGGTTCTTTGCATCTACGGTCACGGATTAATTTCAATACTGTCTTTATGAGCGAATGAGTAGCAGCGGGCGATCCACGCGATGTAAAATCCCTGCTGCCACGCTCCCGTAAAACACGCGCGACAACCCTGTGCGTCCGTGACTTGCCATCGCAATTAGGTCTACTGCCTCATCTTCGGCAACGTTGATGATCGTTTCGACAACCGGGCCAGTCTCAACGCGTGTACGCGCTTCAATACCGTTTGCGCGAAACTCGCTTTGGACGCCAGCTAGATACCCTTCAGCATCCGCAACCCATCGGCTGAGAGTGTCTTGTGACAGGTCAAAGGAGGCTCCAAGCGCATATGGCGCGCTGCTGACAAGCTCTATCACCTGTAATAGCACCACCTGAGACTCATATCGCCGGGCCAGTTGTTCTACATGGGGCAGTATTGCCTCAGCTCGCTTTGATCCGTCTAAAGGGACCAACACAGTCTGGTACATAGCCTCCGTCCTTTGGACTATTCTCAGGCGGCGTTGGGTGTAATAAGCATTTGAAAGATATCACTCTCAGTGAGTATCCCGACGAGTTTTTCGTCCTCGACAACCGGTAGGCCGCCGATTTTGTGTTCCAGCATGAGTTGCGCAGCATGACTGATGGACGTGGTGGGAGTGACCGTGATCGGCTGAGGTGTCATTATCTTACCCACCGACAACTTCTTCAGCAGGTAAGCTAACTCGAACACGGTGAGTGACGTCGCATCGGACGCAGATGCCTCACGAATGTCACCCCATGTCACAATACCCACTACCTTGCCATGCTCGACCACAGACAAATGGCGAATGCCGTTATCGGTCATCAAGCGCGAAGCTTCAGGCAACGATGTATCTCTAGTGATAGAAACTGGGTTGCGTGTCATCCAGTCTTTTACCAATTGGGAGTTCATGATTTCCTCCCCGGTTCATTTCCCACTTCTATTTGTCTATGCAGGTCTTCCAGAACACAATCCAGAGATGATCTGCTGAGTTGTATTGGTTGAATGCTGCCCACGAAACATGGTCTATTCCTTGGACACCACAATGATCGCAGCCACCAGCACTCCGATGGCCAGTGAAACGAGGGTGTACTGCTTGTTTTCTTGTTCGACGGCAGGCAGCAGATGGGAGGCTCCCACATAAACCAATGCACCAGCAGAAATGGCGAGTAGTATCCCCAGGGCAGATTGATCAATCTTGGAGATAAGAGGGTAGGATACCAATGTGCCCAACGGTGTGGATACAGCCGCCGCCAGAAAGGCGTATAGCGTCGATTTCCTTTTATCGAACCCGCCACGCTCCAAGAGCAAGAACGTGACGATGCCCTCAGGAAATTCATGGAGCACCATACCAATAGCTGCCAACACGCCTGTGAAGATGCTGACCTTAAACGTCACCGAGTAGATGATCCCATCCAGAAACGAGTGAAGCCCTATGCCCAACATTGGGATGATGCCCACGGCGAAGTTGGCGCAATCGTACTCATCACAGACGTATGCATTCAGAAACCTATTGGACAGATACAGTCCCATAAAGCCAATGAGCAAATAGGTGGGTGCTGACTCGTTCATCTCGAAGGACTTTGGAATGATGTGGATAAATGACACTGAGATCAATACACCCGCAGCAAAGGCCATGAAATAGGCAACATGGTCACTGCCCCACCGGTCATGTCTCCTGATGATATAGATGCCAATCGTCGTCACCACACATGCCAGAGAGCTGGCAAGAATCACAGCTCCAAATGTCTGGCCGACCATGATCATCCTCCACTATTGTCAGCAGGCTGGTGTTTTTCAGGTGTCTCCGATACGGCAGTCGCAACGAACTGGAGTACTTCCTCGGCAATAGAGTCAAGTTCCACGTTTCGGTAGTCCTCAATCGCTCCAGTGTTGCATAGGCATGCCAGATCAGGATCAAGCGGCATCCTGCCGAGCATCTCCGTTTTGAATAGTTGAGCACTGAATTCGACTTGGCCAGTCCCAAAAACGTAAATTCCAGTGCCACAAGCGGGACATATGACATGGCGCATATTGTCTACAAGGCCAATCAACCGGATACCTGAATGCTTGAACATATTCGCCACTTCACGCAGTGCCATCTCTGCCATGTCTCGCGGAGAGGTGACCAAAACAACCCCATCTAGCGGGAGTGACTGGGTCACGATGAGCGCGATTTCCGATGTCCCGGACGGTAGATCAATGATCAGTAAGTCTAGTTTTCCACAGACATGGTCTTCCCACACATGCTTGACTGCGCGGCTAATCAATTGAACGTGCCGGTCGATGGACTCTTCATCGTCCGATAATAGCCAACTGAGTTCCATTAGCCTGATGCCGTCCTTTGAAACAACTGGCACGATCTCTTCTTGTCCACTTGCACTCGGATGTTGATAGCTCCCGAACATCCTGAGAATATTCGCGCCGGTGATGTCGGCATCAAGCAGACCAACCTCTAACCCGTGGCGATTGAGTGCTGCCGCCAAGAGTGCTGCGATGGTGGACTTGCCGACGCCGTTTATACCACTGGCAACAACTATTACATGCGGCACCTGGTTACTTGTCGCAACAATCTCGTCGTATTTGGCGGAATTAGTCATGACAATTATCCGTTGCTCGGATTGCCCCTTGACCAGGTCGGTATCCAACTCTGGCATGGTCTTTTGGCCCTGATTGACCAACGGTTTACGCATTGGATTGGTGGGAAACGAAAACGTTAGCGAAGCAATCGCTTTGTTTTCCTGAAGACTCATTGCCAAGCCCATGCTATGCCCAATTCGACCAAACTCCGTTCACAAATCTCAAAGTGGAACCATACCGGAATTTGAAAACCAACATGCCGTACATCCTTGCCCATAGTCGCATTTCCTATTCCAAGGTTATGCTTCTACACTTAATGAGATGAAGCTCCTTCCATCTCGAACAAGTACAGTGATTCCTGCCTTATATCATACCACTTTACAGTACGGCAGTCCATTTTAATTATACAAGATGCGGTTCTATCGCTAGATTTCCTATTGATAATGTATGTGATTTCCCAGTTTATGGTACAATTGAAGCAGCTAAGCAGGAGCAGGAGGTAAATGAGTGATGTCCGAGCAACTGGAGCCCCTTGTTGGCATGCGTATCCGCGCATTGCGAAACCAACAGGGGTTATCTTTACGCGCACTATCTAGCCAGTGTGGTCTGTCAATCAACGCGATTAGCCAAATTGAGCGGGGTGAGAGTTCGCCTACCCTTTCGTCTTTACATGTGCTGGCGACCGCATTAGCAGTGCCTGTTACAGCTTTTCTTGAGGATGACAACGAGCAGTCAGTGGTATTTTTGAAACGCAGCCAACGCCAGCGCTCCAATGGCAAAGGATTTGTGATGGAAGGTTTGGGTGCCGGACTGCCGGATCAGCAACTCGAGCCGTTTCTGGTCACCATGGAACCGGGTGCGGGGAGCGCAGCTAACCCAATCACTCATCCGGGAGAGGAGTTTGTTTATTGTTTTGAGGGAGAGATAGAGTACCGTGTTGGTGATCGCTTATATCAATTGGAGGTAGGTGACAGTCTTCTTTTCGACGCTACGCAGCCGCACTGTTTCTGTAACCGAACGGAAACCAGGGCCACCGTTCTGTTAGTTTTCCAGGCGGCTGAGAACAACTATCTTGCCCGACAAAGGCACTTGAATATCTAATGAGGTATGCAACATTTGTGCTCAAAACGAAAAGAGGCAGGAGTCCGAGCTTTCTGTGAAGTGGCAAGTAGTGTGGAGCAGAAATATGCCAAACCAAACCAGAAATCGAGATGATAATCCGGTCCTTGACCATGAACGGATATGGGAAATCGGAAACCTTATACGTTATGAACAAGAACGACCTGATGTTGTCTCGATATCATGTGATTGGGAAAGGGAAGCACCCAAGAAAACGATCGACGCGGTCATGCAGATTCTGCAAGGTGACTATCCAGGAAACGTCTTCCTAGCGGAGTTGCCTAGAGCCAAAGGTTGGACGCGAAAGTTGAAGTTATATGTCCCAGGCCAAGAGGATCGGATCGTTAACATCATTGGTGGAGGCACTCCACGCTTATTGCTGGGAGATGAAGTCATTTACCAGCTACCGAATCCTGACGCGAAACGCAAGTCTACCGTATATCGATATTCTTTGGTTGAGGGGAGATTGTCAGCGGAAACCCTCGCTTTTGATGAAGTTCAAGGTGGCTTATCGTTATCTTTGGCTAATCATATTTACGATCGCATGGAACAGGCTTCGGCTCTGACGGGTGATAGTGTCGTAGTTCCAAAACTGGTTGCCAAGGGACATTTTGCTATTCCGCGATGGGACGGGGCATTTTTAGTATACAGCGAGGTAATGAATCATCGTCCGAGATATTACCTTCGGCCAGAAAATAGATACCGGAAATTCAACGGGAAACGCGGCGTGGAGGTTTTCCGTTCTGGCGTCAGAAATCTCTTTCAGGCATTGAGACAAATCAACAACGCTGAGACCGGATTTTTTCACGGTGATTTGATACACCGGCATCGTGGAGGAAGTGCTAACCTGGGTTTCGCTCCTGATGGTCGTGCGGTTATCAAGGGGTGGGGACGAAGAATGGATGAACAGGTCCAAAACTGGCCTTCGGAGAACCGTCGTACCCATCATATGCGGGAAGTGACAGGAGCCCTGGCTGGCTTGCTACAAGACGTGTCCATAAGCGGAATGAGTCTGGAGGAGCGCCGAAAACTACAGATCGATATTGTTCTGGCTGGTCTTGAAGCGTACACCGGTCGACACGAGATGATTGACCGAGTTTCATTGGTATCCGGTTTGCCGAGTGATATCAATCGTTTTATGCAGTCAACACAAAGATTTCTGAGTGATGACAGCATGAGTGATTACCCGCTCATGTCGATTCTTTTTCAGGAAAGCGGGCAGTTGGATGAGAGGCTCAAAAGCTGGTTGGTCAAGTGTGTAACTCACCATTTGTAGTACCTGTGGAGCTTCAGGTCTATTGGCTTGTGCCGGTCCGGCATTTTTGACATATGGCGAAAAGCACAGTATTTGGAGGAATGAATCGTGTAACCTGATACGGATACGCAGTCGCCAGAAATGGATAACGGCTACGATACCAAAACGACGCGAGCCGAGCGTTTTCTTCGGGAACAGGAGAAAAGGATTGATAAAAGAATCAAGCGGCTCGCCAGGGCGTTGGAAGCCTGCGACGATTACTTGGAAGCCAAGGGTCTACAGGGCATGCTAAACAACATGCAATTGGAACGCGACTTACTCCACTACCTAATGCGGCAGGTCAATACATGCGCGCTATCATTTGATGCCGTGTTGCTGCAGCAGATCGACCGATACCACCGAAAAGTTAAACAACTCTCCCGAAATTGGCGTCGGGGGAGGCCCGTCCCGACTGATTACTGGGATGCAGAACTCAAGCGCACGTTTTTAACCGAACTGCTGGGTCGCTATCATGCCTGGCGCGTCGGGCGCCCTCTATCGGGATGAATACCCGGATTTAGCCGAAGAAGTGGAAGCGGATTTGGTCCAAAAAGACACTCCCCCGGCTGATAAAGGCCAGGGGAATGATATGCCCCATAGGGGCCTTCTCGACAGCTCCGTATTCGAGCAGCTACGCCATGCTGCGCGCCGCATGATCCTTGAAATGTATGTTGGGATTCCCCTCCCTCAACGACCAGTAACCCGTATCACGCCAACCCAATGCGAACGGAATGAGGAAATCCGTTTGCGTCACCAGCAGGGCGAAACACTGTTAAGCTTAGCTGAAGTCTTTGGCGTGTCAGAGAACCGAGTTTGGCAAATCGTTCATCGTCGGCGGAAGTGAGCGCGTATGTCCGGTGAAATAGTCACGATGCAGCCTGACACATCCAACAAACGTAGTAGTTCAGGAATGGCCGTGATCTCGTTGGACTTGTCGTTCACTTTCCGCTGCCCCAACGCAATCCCGTTCTGACTGGCCCACACGCTGACTTTGCTGCCATCGATGATCAGATGCACTTGTCCGCCGCTGCTCACTGCCTGGATCAACAGCGTTGCCACCGGATGAATACTGTACGTCTCGAATACGCTTTAGACCAAAATTGTTGGTCAAAAAGGCGTTGCATCCTGAAATAATCGCGGTTTCGACTTGAAGTGCGTCAGGTGTACGCACAGTTCTTATTCAGCTAGGGCAGCGGGCAAGAATCCGGCAACAAATGTATCGCCCAGGCCAACTGTGGTTCCATTTGACTGATCAACATGAGCAACTGGCACACAGCATATGTTGTTGCCCAGAAGCTTGCTTATGGCATCTGCAAATATCGCACTTTCTTCGCGAGGAGAGAGGCTCTCAATCTCGTTGTAGTTTTCGACCGTGAAGTCATCTCCATAACAGAAGCGTGTCGTTGCCAGAGTGACGCCAGCTTTGAGGGCACGCCAAAACCTTGCCGCGGTTTCGCCATAGGCAAGTGCCCAATATTTCGTATGCACAGCAATGATCGGTACAGGGATGAGGTTTTGTAGTTCCGCCAATGCTTCTTTGATCTGAAAGGCGTCGAGCAAATCCAGCTTCCTACCAAGATGGGTTTGCACTTCATCTTCATTGAGGCTGACAATGTCAATGTGGCTAGCTAAAGAACGATAAATCAACTGGCAAAACCTGGGTTCATAGAAACCTGCTTCCTCGTAGAACACCAACGCATCTTCTGGGAGGCTTTCCATGATTCTCAAAAGAGATTCTAGTCTATTGGTAAGGAGTGCCTCACTTTGCATGGCATTAAAGCCCGAGATCAATAGTATTTTTGCATCCGTGATGAGGTTGGCAAAATCCTCATTTAGACTCATTCTGATATTGTCGTAATCGCTATGGTAGATAATGCGATCTGCTTGGCGGGTGCAAATGTTGATATCGTTTGCCCTCACGCAAGTATCTTTCTCAAATTGCACGATCAAGTGCGGATATGAGCTGTCTTTTTTATTGCTGCAAACGTAAGGGCAATCTTGAGGAATGAGCCTGCGTACCTGGTCATTGATGGTGACTAGGTGAAGCGCAGAGGTATAGCCAAGCTTTCGCATTGCTATGGCAGCACGAACAGAAGTTCCGCCAAGCGTGATCTTGGTTTTGAACCTCTGCGAAAAATGCTCAATGATGGCCGACGAGGCAACAAATCGTTCGCCACCGCTTCCGCCTTTCAAGAACCCAAGGATCGAGATGACCAGATCACGTTCGCAACTGATCGCTGTGTTGATATCTAACTCACTATAATGGATGTCATGCTGGATGATCAGGTCTTCGAAAACCTTGGAGTCCCATACAATCTCATAGTCGATGTTGTTGCCGAATCCCAGTGCGATTTTTTCGTTCACCAGATGTTTTCACTCATTGGTTAGTGGGAGAGCCTGCAACAGAGCAATTGGTCCAGGAAATAATGCTCATATTGTCGCAGGCTCAGGTTGAATTCATGCCTTCGTTTGTTGGCGAGGTTAATACAGTGAAGCCTTCCCTGCGGCGTCAAATAGATCAATCTTATGGCGCGCAACTTCTTGCATGGCTTCAATACAGGGAGGGTAAATCTGGAGCGGCTCTCTCAGTACAAGGTCCTTCAACACTTCACGGCACTTCTGATAGAAAGCATCCTTGATGTCGCTGGAAATATTGATCTTGTTGATTCCCAGTTTAACTGCCGCGGCGATTTCTTCATCGGAGTTACTAGAACCCCCATGAAGGACAAGCGGGATATTGACTTTGGAGGTGATCTCCTGTAGCAAGTCCAGCCGCAATTTGGGCTTCATGTCTTTGGGATATAAGCCGTGTGCCGTGCCAATTGCAACTGCCAACGTATCTACACCTGTGGTCCGAACATAGGTTTCGACATCGTCAGGATTGACGTAGATAATTTCTTCTGTACCACCCTCTGCTTCGGGGCCAGTTGTGCCGATAGTGCCCAACTCGCCTTCCACGGACACATTGACTGCGTGAGCAAGCTCTACGACCTTCTTTGTGATGGCAATGTTTTCCTCAAGTGGCAGCGTAGATGCATCAATCATCACAGATGTGAACCCGCATTGGATAGCTTCCATAATCTGCTTAATCGATGAGCCATGATCCAAATGGATGCAAACTGGAACGGTGGCCTTGATCGCTTCTTCAATTGCAGCCCTAATAAAAGGAGGCCGAATAAATGCTAACTCATCCGGGTGAATGGCAAGAATAACCGGAGAGTTTGTTTCCTCCGAAACTTCAATAATGCCGCTCAGCAGCATGTTGCTGCTAATGTTGAAAGCTGGCACGGCAAAATGATTTGCATGAGCGACTGCCAGCAGATCTTTCATGTTCATCAACATAGAGGTATGTCCTTTCCCGATTCGACGTCAGACGCTGGAAGACTTCCCACAACTCGCTGAGCAATTTTACCCTTTAACGGACCCTGCGGACATCCCCGCGATGAAGTAACGTTGAAAGAGCAAGAAAAGTATCAAAACCGGCAGAGAGCCGAGCACACTCATCGCCATCATTTGATTCCATTCAAAGGAATGCTGCCCCATCAATAATTGAATGCCAACTGGTACAGTTCGCATGTCGTTTGTCCTTGTCAGCGTCAGTGCGAACAAGAACTCGTTCCACGCCAACATGAATGTATAAACGCCGACTGAGACAATGCCCGGCAACGAAATCGGAACAAGTATTCTCCAGAGAATAACAAAGCTACTGCCACCATCAATCATGACAGCCTCATCCAGGTCTCGGGGGAGGGTGTTGAAATAACCCGTCATCATGATGATTGCATAGGGAAGCGTAAAGACCATATAGGTTACGATCAAGCCCCAGTACGTATTGTAGAGTTTAAGCGAAACGATGAGGCCGAAATACGGAATCATCAGTGTAATGGGGGGTACAGACTGCACGCCGATAATGATGATATTCAGAATGTTCTTGAATCTAAACTCATATCTGCTAAAGCTGTACCCGGCCGAAATTCCGAAAATCAGCGTGCAAATCGTAACCATAGTAGAGATCAGGTAGCTGTTGAAAAAGAAGTGCCGTTGTTGCGGGTCGGTGACAACCGCATGGTAAGCCCCAAGAGAGAACGAGCTGTCAATCAACCGGGGTGGATACGCAAAAATCTCCGTGTTCGATTTGAAGGAGGATGCGAACATCCAAAGTACTGGAAGGCCGGCAAAAAGTGCACCAACCAGTAGCCCAATGGCCACCAATAACTTTGTTAATCTGATCTGATTAAGCCTATTCATTTGCCAATCTCTGATTCCTGACATAGAACACGGCTACAAAGGATGACAAGGCCAGAATAAGCATGGCAGTTGTCGATGCTAAAGAGAATTCATAGGAACTAAATGCCAATTTGTAGGTAAACGTGCTCAGTACCTCGGTGGCACGGATCGGCCCACCGCCCGTGGTCATCCAGATCAAGGTGAACTGGTGTGTGGTCCAGATAAAGTCGAGCAAAGCTAAACTGGTGATAATGGGCCTCAGTTGAGGCAGTGTGATAAATCGAAAAAGTTGAATGCCATTGGCGCCATCGATTTTTCCTGCTTCATAAAGATCAGCGGGAATACCCTGTAAACCTGCCAGGAAACTGACCATGTAGAAAGGGTATCCTGCCCAGATATTGATAAACGTAACGGTGTACAACGCCAACTGTCGGGAACTGAGCCAT
>CAZSXY010000048.1:0-15630 GCA_964611395.1 uncultured Anaerolineaceae bacterium
GCGTTGGTCGTGGGCAGTGGACGACCGTTCCAAACCGCGTCGAAGTTCGGCCCCATTGCCCCACGCGGCACGTACACGATGTCGCAGACCCAGAGAACCTCGTAGTAGTCACCCGACGAATCAGTCCCGAAGACCCAGGCCGTCTTGCCCGCCGGGATGGTGACCAGCGGGCTGGTCAGCTCACCGGGCTTCCAATAGAGCGGCGTATCTGTGACGAATTCACCGACTACAGCCTGTGACGGGATCGGGACCAGGGCATCACAGCCAGGCAAGCCAACGAGCCTGAAGTCACCGCCATCACAGGTGAACTCGGCCATCGCCGTCGACAGCACGTTTTCGCCTGCGTCGCGCAGGGTCATGATGATCGTCAGGGTCTTGCCCGCAGGCAGGGGGAAACTCCCCGTCTGCTTGCCGCGAGCGTTCTCGTCAAACACATACCAGTCGTTGTCGAACGGGCCGGGGGCCGTCGACGCGAAATACTCATCCATGTACACCACCCCATTGGCGTCGCGGACGATGGTGTCGGCATAGTAGGTCGCGCCCGGGGTCAGGTTCTTGAACTGAACTTCAAAGCCGGTATCACCATCGGTACACCCAGACGCGATGCGCCCTTTGATCACCCATTCTTCTCCGGCGGCCTGCACGACCGCTGTATGCGGCACCGTGCTCACTGTAGCCACCAGAGCCAGCAAAACAATTAGTACAACTAGAAATTTGGACATTGTTCCCCTCTCCTGATTCGGATTTCCTTTCATAAGCCTACTTGATATCAGACGACAGTACGGCTTTTGACACCGCTAATTTAATAATAGACCGAGTCGGCGTGGGGAATCATTAATTCTTGAAAAAATCGTGTAAAAAATGGATCAAAACATGCGATGGAGTGGATCGCCCGGCGGCTCGCGCAGTGGTATAATACGCACATCTGTTCAGTCCATACCCCGCCAGGAGTGACCTATGGCACGCCCAACCCTTGTCCTCATCGACGGCCACGCCCTCGCCTACCGCATGTTCTTCGCCCTGCCGGTGCAGGGCTTCCAGACGAAAACCGGCGAGCCAACCAATGCCGTCTATGGCTTCGCCCGTACCCTGCTCGACATCCTCGCCGAAAGGCCGGATTACCTGGCCGTAACGTTCGACCAGGGGTTATCCGGGCGCGGCGAGCTATATCCGGAGTACAAAGGCACGCGCGAAAAAATGCCCGATGACCTGCGCATCCAGCTTGACCGCATCCGCGAGCTGGTCACCGCCTTCAACATCCCCATCCTGGAACTGGACGGCTACGAGGCCGACGACGTGCTGGGGTCGATCGCGCCGCAGGCCGAAGCTGAGGGCGTGGACGTGCGCATCATCACCGGCGACCGCGATATCCTGCAACTGGTCACCGAGCACACAACGGTACAACTCCCCGCCCGGCGGGGGAACAGCACCCCGGAAGTGTACGACCTGGCCCGCTTCCGCGAAAAGTACGGGCTGGAGCCGCCCCAACTGGTCGAGCTTAAGGGGCTGATGGGCGACAGCTCAGACAACATCCCCGGTGTCAAAGGCGTGGGCGAGAAGACGGCAAACAAGCTCATCAGCGCCTATGGCAGCGTGGCGGGTGTCTACGAACACATTGAGGACATCAAGGGCGCGATCCGGAAGAAGCTCGAAGCAGACCGGGACAAGGCATTCCTTTCACGGGAACTGGCAGCAATCAAGCGGGATGTGCCGGTCGCGCTCAACCTGGATGCCTGCGTCGCGCATGATTACGCGTACGAGGACATCGAGCGCCTGTTCCGCGCGTTGGAATTCCGCACCCTGATCGACCACCTGCCCCGCCCCGAACAGATCGCGCAGCAGATGTCCATGTTTGAAATGGCGGAGCAGCAAGCGGCGGAGCGAGAGCCGCTCGTGCCCTTTGAAACCGTGGACGATGCGACAAAGCTCGACGCGCTGGTCCGGCGGCTGGCCACGGCGTCGGTCATCGCCTGGGACGTGGAAACCACGTCCACCGACCAGATGCAGGCCGATCTCGTCGGGATCGCCCTGGCGGTGGACGGCGAGCATGGCTATTACGTGCCGGTGGGACACATTGCCCCCAACGCGCCAACGTTGCCGGGTATGGGCGGCGGGCAACCCGACCTGATCGAGGGACACACGCCCCAACAACTCCCACTGGAGACGGTGATCGAGGCCCTGCGCCCCGCCCTGACCGATCCGGCCATCGCCAAAGTCGCGCACAATGCCAAGTATGACCTGGTCGTCATGCGGCGCTATGGGATCGACGTGCAACCGGTCACGTTCGACACCATGATCGCCGAGTGGGTGAGCGACCCGTCGAGCCACAACCTGGGACTGAAGAACCTGGCCTGGGTGCGCACCGGCGTGCACATGACCCCCATTGAAGACTTGATCGGCTCCGGCAAGAATCAAATCACGATGGACCGCGTGCCGGTGGAGAAAGTCGCGCCCTACGCCGCCGCCGACGCCGCGATCACCTTGCGGCTGGTGAACATTCTGCGCCCGGAACTGGAAGAGCGGCAGGTGTGGAAGCTATTCAGCGAAATTGAAATGCCGCTTGTGCCGGTGATCGCTGATATGGAGATGACCGGCGTGCTGCTGGACGTGGCCTACCTGCGCGATCTCAGCGACGATCTCGGCCAGCGGCTGGCCGCGCTCCAGGCCGAAGCCTACGATCTCAGCGACGGCTACGGCACATTCAACCTGGGCAGCCCCAAGCAGCTCAATGATGTGCTGTTCGGCAAGCTCCGCCTGCCCACCGAGGGATTGCGCAAGACCACACACGGCTTCAGCACCGATGCCGCGACGCTCGAAGCGCTCCGCGAATATCACCCTATCATCGACGTGATCTTGCAATGGCGCGAACTCAGCAAGCTCAAAAGCACCTATGTTGACGCGCTGCCCGCCCTGGTGCACCCGCAAACCGGACGCCTGCACACCAGCTTCAACCAGACAGGAACGGTCACCGGGCGGTTATCGTCCAGCGACCCGAACCTGCAGAACATCCCGATCCGCACCGAAGAAGGCCGTCGCGTGCGCCACGCCTTCATTGCACCGCCGGGGCACAAGTTGCTGGCCGTCGATTACAGCCAGGTCGAACTGCGCATTCTGGCCCACTATAGCCAGGACGAGGCGCTGCTCAGGGCGTTTCATGACGGCGTGGACATCCACCGCGCCACCGCCGCCGCCGTGAACCAGATTCCACTGGACGAGGTCACCTACGAGCAGCGCCGCTTTGCGAAGGCGGTGAACTTTGGCCTGATGTACGGCATGGGCGCGTTCCGCCTGGCCCGCGATAGCAACCTGACGCTGGCCGAAGCGGAGAAATTCATCGAAACCTATTTCGCCCGGTTCCCCGGCGTGCGCAAGTACCTGGACGAAGCCCGCGAACGCGCCGCGCAGCAAGGCTATGTCGAGACGCTGTTGGGCCGTCGCCGCTACTTCCCCGAACTGGATCAGCGCAAGGGGCGCAAAGTCGGGCACCAGGTGCGGCAACGCGCCGAACGCGAAGCGATCAACATGCCGATCCAGGGCACGGCAGCGGACATCATCAAGATCGCCATGATCAACCTGTCGCGGGCACTGCGCGAGCGGGGCTACGCGGCCCGCATGATCTTGCAGGTGCATGATGAGCTGGTGCTGGAAGTGCCGGATGACGAGCTGGACACCGTCGCGCCGCTCGTGATCGAGGTGATGGAGTCCGCCTTCACACTCGATGCGCCGCTGGTCGCCGATGCGAACGTGGGGCCAAACTGGGCAGAGATGACGAAGTGGGCGCAATAGGCAGCGCAAACTGGTACAGGCAAACGGCTACAATCCAATGGGCCATTCAGCAGAATCGGCGCAGATGCCATCCCACACCTCCGCGACCCTGGCAAGGTCTCGGCCCCCATGTCTAACCTCATAACAACGCGAAGACCGAGCGCCGCGACGTCGGGGACGTGACCCGCGGCGATCCCAAATCAGGGCCATTTTTTCTATTTTTATAAAATTTTTTCATCTAAAATTCATCGATGCATGATATACTGTAATGTAACTGTTAATGAATAAAAAGGCGAACTCATGAGAAAGCATGTCTTGTTAACGTTAGTTGCAGTTCTTTTCGTGGCCGCCATTGGCGTGGTTCCACACACGACCAGAGCAGCCGGAAGCGCAAGCTACTCCTTTTATTGCGACGCCCTCGTTGTCTCGGGAACCACTGACAAGGAATCTGTCAAGGCCGATGTGATCGTGCGTTGGTCCGGCTTCCCCGGCACAACGCGCGCCACAAAGACGATTTCGCCGCCCGGAAGCGGGCTGCGTGCGTTCAGCATAGTTGTGCCGATTATCCCGACGCTCACCAACCCCGCGCCTGCGCCAACCACCCCGCCCTTTGATCCGGAAAACATGGAGCAATACCTGTGGGTCGCAGGTTTCAACTCCGGAGAGGACCCCTATACGCAGGGCGAGCAATACTTCTCCACGGGTGCGGTCTGCAGCGGTACCTATTTCGTGCCTGGCTGTGATGTGACAATCGACATTCCTGCTGGGACGGTCGGCGGATCGTTTGTCGCAGACGCCCCGCTGTTCGCCGAGCCTGGTGTGCCCGTAACCCCTGCCGCGACAATCACCGCGGGCAACACGGCACGCGTGATCGGCGTGGATAAAAGCGGCCAATACTATAAGATCATCTGGGCCTGCGACTATCTGTGGGTGCCGGTAGGCACAATGGGACCGAACCACGACGCCGTATGGAACGGCGCGCCGCTGCCAACCACCGTTGTGAAATAAGCAAATAGGCGCAGCAGCAGCCGTATATGACCGGGCCGGGGGCATTACCTGGCCCGGTTTCTGTTTCATTGTTATTTCATCGTACTGCCGTCTCGTGACCCTCCGGTGTCATGACATCGCGCCAGTTCGATGCGAAAATCAAGACTTTTCTATTCGATGGGTTCCCGCTACAATGAGGCTGCTCAATCAAATAGTCACGCTTTTCTTAACTAATGTTGGCTGCGCCATCAAGGAATGTGCTTACTATGGCTCGTACTGTATTAGTCATGCTGTTCGACGATGTGGACACGCTCGATTTTTCGGGGCCAATGGAAGTATTCTCCATCACGGGGCAGCGTGCCACCGGGCCAGTCCCGTTCACGGTGACCACCGTCGCCGAGCGAAAACTCCCCCTGGTCACAACCCGCAGCGGCTTGCAAGTCTCGCCCTACCACACCTACGCGAACGCGCCCCAGGCCGATATTCTCATCGTTCCGGGCGGGCTGGGCGCGCGCCATGAGCGGAGAAACCCCGCCACCATTGAGTTCATCAAGCATCAAGCGCAGTCCGCCGAACTGGTCATCTCGATATGCACCGGCGCGTTGCTGCTGGGCGCTGCCGGCCTGCTGAGCGGGTTACAGGCAACGACCCACCACCGCGCATTAGACGAACTGGCCGAAGCCGCCCCCGATTGCACCATCGTGCGCAACCGGCGTTACGTAGACAACGGGCAGATCATCACGTCCGGCGGCATCACCACGGGGATCGACACGGCGCTGTATGTTGTTGCGCGGCTGCTAAGCCGGGAAACGGCGCTCGAAACCGCGCGGCACCTGGAGTACGCCTGGCAGCCGGAATAGCCCGGCGGCGTGCCCTAACAAAAGGGGAGCACAAGTGCGCATGGGCAGAACGCACTTGTGCTGAGGGGGAAAACGGCTTGGATCAAACTTTCGTTGAACATCACGTGTTGTCTACACGTCATTATCCCGTTATACGGCGCGCCCCGATGAGGTTGTCACTGCGGCAAATTCGAACCATTTGCCAACCTTAACAGTAAACACTGTAGGGCGGCGATGGGCATGGCAGAACCCGTCACCGCGTCACCCCTTCTGCGTCAGCGCGGGATATGTCGCCCGCGCAAATTGGCAGAAATAACCAACATTGAAAACTTGCAAAAAGCTAGCACATCATTTATATGTTTTATGGCGTCTGGTTTCCGTGAAGTCCAAGCGGACGATACGAGCGAACAAGCCATCATCCAACATAATGCAAACATGCTGTATTGTTACTCCGGCTGGCTCCTTTATAGCAACGATGAAACTGACTGCATCGTGGTGTGTGCACGCCGTCAACCTGGCGTGAGCAACACCACGTTTTTGTTTTAGTTGCAAATTACACTTAAATCAATAAACTTATGTCAGCGTATTTAGAGTTTTTGGGCAAAAAGGAGGAATAGGCCATCGACTAAACCCCACCCCAGCTAGCCGAGGCAATCCGGTCGGCATGGATCGCAAACCGTTGAACACGAGTAGTTGTCTATATATTAGTCATATGAGCTCACAGGAGGAGCTGAATGTTCAAGAATAAGAATCGGGCTTTTGCGCTCGCCATCATCCTGACGATGGTTGTAGCCGTGTTGCCCTCCGGTTTCACCTTCGCGAACAACGCCGACGTTACCCTGGTCAGCACCATGCGCCAGGGCGAGCCGATCACCAGCTACACGCTGGACAGCGCCAACATCTCGACGCTGGACCCGCAACTGGCGACCGACTCCGTATCAATTGATTTTATTGAGAACCTGTTCCTGGGTCTGACCGACGCCGACGCACTCGTTCCCGGCCAGATCAACCCTGAACTGGCGACCGAGTGGAGCGTTAGCGAAGACGGTCTGACCTGGACCTTCACCCTGCGCGACGACGTTCCGTGGGTGCAGTGGGACCCCGTAAACGACGAAGCGAACGTGCTGCGTAATGTCACCGCCGCCGACGTAGAGTACGGCATCAAGCGCGCCTGCGATCCGCGCGTGTTGGCCGAGTACGGCTACGTCGTATCCGGTGTTGTGGCAGGCTGCGCTGACACGCTGGGCATGGACGCCGCCGAGTTCACCGACGCCGATCGTGACCTGGTGCAGGTGACGGCGTTGGACGACACCACCCTACAGGTTGGCCTGAACTTCCCGGCCAGCTACTTCTTGAGCGAGACCACGATGTGGGTCTACCGCCCGGTTCCGCAGGAAGTCATCGAAGAGTACGGTGACAACTGGACCGAGCCTGGCAACCTGACCACCAACGGGCCATTCGTCATGGACGAGTGGGTGCGTGGTGTCCGTCGCGTGCTGCTGCGCAACCCCATGATCCCCGCCGACCTGGTTGGCCCCGGCAACGTTGAGCGCCTGGTCATCACCATCGTCGAGGATGCCGGTACGTCCTTCGCGCTGTACCAGGACAACCAGATTGACCGCGCGGGCGTTCCTAGCGCCGAGCTGCAGTCGATCCTGGAAGACCCGGCCTACGCCGACCAGCTCCACCAGGTTGCTGACCCGGTGGTCTACTACTTCGGTTTCGCCTTCGACAAGGAACCGACCGACAACGCGCACGTCCGTCGTGCGTTCTCCGCTTCGGTTGACCGCAACGCCTTCGTGCAGGAAGTCCGCCAGGGCCGCGGTATCCCGATGATCCACTTCACGCCTCCTGGCATGTTCGGCGCGCCGCCGATCAACGAAGTTGGTGTTGGCTACGACCCGGACTACGCGCGTGCTGAGATGGAAGCCGCCGGTTACCCGAACTGCGAAGGGTTCCCGAACCTGGAGATCATCACCTACTCGAGCGCCGGTACGTGGGCTGAGTTCCTCAGCGCCGCTCTGGAGCGCGAGTTGGGCTGCGACCCGAACCTGTTCACCATCGAACAGCAGGAGTTCTCGGTTCTGCTTGAGTCCGTTTCCTACCAGAACGAGCCGGCGGATCGCCCGCACCTGTGGACGCTCGGTTGGGGCCCCGACTACGGTGACGCCAACAACTGGGTGAACGACGTGCTGCACTGTGAATCCGCCCACAACGACATGAAGCGCCCGTGCTCCGAGGTTGACGACCTGATCAACCAGGCCATGGTCGAAGCCGATTCGGAAGTACGTATCGAACTGTACTACCGCATCGAGGAACTGTTCTTCGGGCCTGAGGGTCTGTACCCGATCATCCCGCTCAACATGCGTCTGTACTACGTGCTGCACAAGCCGTGGTTCGATCACCCCGTTGAGACGGATGCCATCTTCGGTGGCCAGCACTTCGACTACCGCTCCATCGATCAGGAAGCGCAGTTGGCAGCCCGTGGCGGCTAGTTAACTGAACGCTCTCTGCTAGTTTCTTCGCGGCGGTGTCCTGACCAGGGCACCGCCGCTGCTTTTCGGGTGTCCTTCGCCTGCCCACCGGCAAGGCAACGCTCGCCTGAATGCCCTGTCTTTTTTACCAGTAGAGACCCTTAATTTGTGCTATACTACCCATCAGCATCCGGGTTTTTGTCATCGTGTAAAACGCTTGCGAGAGGTGTTCCGTGAAACATTTTTTGGATCTAGCCGATTGGACGGCAGCCGACTTGTGGCAAATGATCGACAGCGCCATCGCGCTCAAGAAAGAGTACAAGAAGAAGGGCAATCGTCCCCTGCTCAAAGGCCGTGCGCTGGGGATGGTTTTCCAGAAGCCCTCGCTTCGCACGCGCGTCTCTTTTGAGATGGCCATGCAGCATGTCGGGGGGCATGCGCTGTACCTTAGCCCCCAGGAGATCGGCCTGGGCAAGCGCGAGAGCATCGCGGACGTCGCCCGCGTCCTGGGCGGTTACGTCGATGTGATCATGGCCCGCACCTTCGCCCACGAGCACATCCTGGAACTGGCGCAGTGGAGTCCGGTTCCGGTCATCAACGGCCTGACCGACTACAACCACCCCTGCCAGACCATGGCCGACTTGCTCACCATTGTCGAGGAGTTTGGCCAGCTTGAAGGGCTGCACCTGGCGTATGTCGGCGACAGCAACAACGTGACCACTAGCCTGCTGATGGGCGCGGCCCAGTTCGGGCTAAAGATGACCGTGGTCAGCCCGGAAGGCTTCCAGCCGGACCCGGACGTCATCGCCAAAGCGAAAGCTCTCAGCGGCGGCACATTCGACGTTACCGTCACCGCCGATCCAATCGCGGGTGTTGCCGGGGCAGATGTTGTGTATACCGACACGTGGACGAGCATGGGCCAGGAGTCCGAAGCGGAAGAACGACGCAAAGTCTTTCCGCCCTTCCAGGTCAACAACGACCTGCTCAGCCACACGGCTGAGCATGCCATCGTCATGCACTGCCTGCCCGCCCATCGCGGCGAGGAAATCACCGACGAGGTGGCCGATGGGCCGCAGTCGCGCCTGTTCCCACAGGCCGAAAACCGTCTCCACGCCCAAAAGGCGATCCTGGTACACTTGCTGGACGCGAACCCGAAAAAGAGCAAAGCCAAGAACAAAGGCTCCAAAAAGGCTAAGAAGAACAAGAAAAGGTGAGTGGCACCGGCAAGCGCACAGTGGCCAGGCATCACTGAGTATAAAAGCCCATGCCGCGAGCCGGTGGCATGGGTTCCAGTAGGCAACAAGGACAGAGCGGGACATGACCGGGAACCGTCAGATTTACGAGCAGGCAATGAGCATGGGGCACAGCGCCGCCTGGGATCGCGATTGGGACAAAGCCATCGCCGCCTATGGTCGGGCCGTGAAGGAAATGCCGGAGGATCCGGCGGCGCATAACAGCCTGGGGCTGGCGCTCTTGCAGGCGCGACGCCTGGAAGATGCGCTAAAGGTGTACACCCGCGCGTACCAGCTCGCCCCAGACGACCCGCTCCCCCTCGAACGCAGCGCCGACGTGCTCGAACGTCTCGGACGTCTTAAGGAAGCGGCCCGGCAATACATCAACGTCGCCGAGCTTTACCTCGCGCAGCGCGACCTGGACAAGGCGATCCGTAATTGGGAGCGGGCCACACGGCTCACGGCTGGGCTGGTGCACATTCACCAGCGTCTGGCCCTGGCCTACGAAAAAATCGGGCGCAAAAAACCGGCTATTCGCGAATACCTGACGCTTGCCTTCAACTTCCAGCGCGGCAATCGTAATGACCTGGCAACCCAAGCCGTTGAACGCGCCCTGCGCCTGGAACCGAACAATCCGCAGGCGTTAAACACGCTGCAGGCCATCCGCACCGGCGCGCTCATCTCGCCCGATGTCATTCAGATCGAACTGGACGACGTCGAAGACTTCGACGCGCTGGAGCAAACCGCAGGCTTTGATCTCGACGCGGACTTTGACGACGAACAACAAGCCGCCGACGCCGAAGATGACCCGCGCGGCCCGCTTGGGGAGGCCATCGAGCGTGCGTTGAAGGCCCTGGCCACCACCGTTTTCGAGTCAGAGGAACTGACCGAAGCGGGCATTCATGCTTCCGAAGGGATCGAATACCAGCGCCAGGATATGTACCCCGAAGCCATTGGAGCCTACGAGCGCGCCATCGCCGCAGGCATGGATCATCCGGCGATTCATTTCAATTTGGGCGTGCTGAAGCTCGAACTGGACCAGTGCGAAGCGGCCCTGGCGCACTTCGACCGCGCCATACAGGTCCCGACCCTGGCCGCCGGGGCGCTGCACGGCCTCAGCCTGGCCCACGCAACATTGAACCATCCGCGCGTCGCTGCCCGCCACTTGATCCAGGCCATGCGCATCGCCGACCAGGAGTCGATGGAGGTCCTCGACGACGTTTCGCAACTCGTCACGATCTACGACAAGCTCACGGCCAGCGTGGAAGATGCCGACGAGCAACAGCTCAAAAGCCTCATCACACGTTTCCTGGAACTGATGACCGGCCCGGCATGGCGGCAGCGGATCGCCAAGACACGGCGGCAGCTTGAAGAAGCCCTCATGCTCCACGAGCCGGACTCGCTGATCAGCATCGCGCTTTACATCGACGATCGGGTGACCGAGGGGTTGAACCTCATCGACCGCTATCTGCGCCAGGGACTCTACAATCTGGCCATCGACCAGGCGCACTACATGCTTGAAAGCGCGCCCGATTACCTGCCAATTCACCGGCGCATCGGCCAGATTCTCCTGGAGCGGAACAACATCCCCGCGGCCATGGAAAAGTACAACCTGGTCGCCGACACGTACCGGCTGCGCGGCGACAACGAACGCGCCATGACCATTTTGCAGGAAGCCTTGCGCATCGCGCCCATGGACACGGCGCTCCATCACAGCCTGATCGAGCTACTAGAGGCGGAAGAGCGCTGGGCCGAATTGCTCAGCCAATACATCGACCTGGCGGATGCCTACTACCAGCTTGCAGACCTGGACGCGGCGCGGACGACCTACCAGGCCGCGATCCAGCTTGGGAACCGCGTGGATGTGCCACAAGAGCAAATCACCCAGATCATGCACCGGTTAGCCGAAATCGACGTTGACCGGCTTGAATTGCACCAGGCCCTGCGCACCTACGAGCAGATTCGCCGCACGGACCCGACCGACGAACGGGCACGCCGGGCGCTGGTCGATTTGAATTACCGGCTCAACGATCCAATCTCGGCGGTGCGCGAGTTGGACGGCCTGTTGCGCGTCTATGCCAAGCAACGCAAAGCTGGACAGATCATTCGCGTGTTGGAGGAACTGGTCGTGCGTTACCCGAACGATATGGCGCTGCGCTCGCGGCTGGCGGCGGTCTATCGCCAGACGGGTGACGTTCCCAAAGCTGTCGAGCAACTCGATGCGCTGGCCGAGTTGCAGCTTGAATCGGGGCTGCACAACGACGCGCTGGTCACCATTCGCCGCATCATTTCGCTGAGTCCGGAACATGTCGATGACTACAAACGCCTGTTGCACCAGTTGAGCGGCTAGGCGAGCGAGAAATTCTAATCAGGTCCTAATCCGCCTGCCCCAAACTTAATGGTAAGGTTGGTGGCGTTGTTTGATAGAGAGATATGGGGGGCTGGACGCGCGAGAGGACGACCACTGAAAGCCTATGAGACTGATCTGGACACTGGAGACATTTCGCTGGAGCGATGTGCCCGATGTACTGGTCGTGGCCGCGATCATTTTCGCCGCCAGCCTGGTGATCCGGGGCACTCAGGCTGTACCCCTGCTGCGCGGCACCATTGTCGTCGTATCGATTACCACCCTGCTCGCCACGATGTTCGAGTGGGTGGCATTCCGGTGGTTGCTGAACCACATCATCACCGCCTCCATTGTTGCTATTCCGGTCATTTTCCAGCCCGAACTCCGGCGCGCCCTGGAACGGGTCGGGCGAACGGGGCTTAGCACGCTCTTCGGTCGCCCTCCCGCCTTTACCGACGACGAACTGATCATCGACGCCATCTGCGCGGCAGCGTCGCGCCTTTCGGAACGGCGGCATGGGGCGCTCATCGTGCTGGAGCGGAACGACGGACTCGATGAGTTCATCGCCACCGGCGTCCCCCTGGATTCTCACATCAGCCCGCAACTGCTGCTCACCGTCTTCTGGCCGAAGACCGAATTGCACGACGGGGCCGTGATCATTCGCCACGGACGCGTAGCCAGTGCCGCCTCGGTGTTACCCCTCTCGTCCGGGCGGCAACTGACGGATCGCAAGCTGGGCACGCGCCACCGCGCCGGGCTGGGCATCAGTGAAATCTCGGACGCGCTGTGCGTCATCGTGTCGGAAGAAACCGGGCGCATCTCGGTCGCCAACCGGGGCCGCATGATCCGGCGACTGGATGCAAACCGGCTGCGCACGATCTTGAGCGCCTTTTACACCAGCACCCGCGCCCAGGCCGAGACAACCTGGCCCTGGACGCCGCTGGTCACCCGCGCGCGCGACGGGTTGTCGCGCTGGCGCAACCGCCACGATTCGGGTTCGGGACGCCGTGTTGCCTGAGGTGCGCGACACCTCCAGACGACCCACCTACTACACAGGAAACTCACTATGCAGGGGAATTCTTTCATCCGGTTCACAGTGCGCAACCTGGGGTGGATGGGGGCATCGATCCTGCTGGCACTCATCATCTGGATCGCAGCCAACATGGCGAACAACCCGGTTGTTCAGGACGAAGTCAACAATGTTCCCATCCTCATCGAGCTTCCAGACGGGTTCGTGCTGACCCGGCAACCCGATACCACGAACGTCACCGCCGTCGTCCGCGCCGCCCAAGACCAGTGGGACCTGATCACCCCCGGAGACATCCTGGTCAGCGCCGATCTCCGCGCGGAAAATGAGCCGGGCGAGTATCGCGTCGAATTAGAGGCGGAGATAGCACCACCGCTGCGGGGCCGCGTCGTCGCCTTGCGTCCGAGCACCTTGACGCTCGACATTGACTACGAAGTCGAAAAGCGCATGGCCGTTCAGGTCGTCGTGACCCGCGACCCGCCGCTAGGTTACACCTATCCTCATGACCTCGCCTGTGACGCGACCGAAGTCGTGATTCGCGGCAGCGCCGAGCGCGTGGACAGCGTGGTGCGGGTCGAGGCCCGCCTGAACCTGGCCGATGAACTGAACCCCGTGACCAAGACGATCAGCCTGATCGCCGTGCAGGAAAACGGGCTGCGCGAGCGCAATGTCGAACTCATCCCGGCCAGCGTGACGTGCGATGTGCCCATCCAGCCGCGCGAGGACGTCGTGCAGATGCCCGTGTTGCCCAAAGTCATCGGGAACCCGCCGCCGGGATATGATTTCAAGCAATATTCGGATATCACGCCGGACACCGTAGGGCTAACCGGCGACTTGGCGGCCATCCGGACGCTTCCGGGGCTGGTCCGTACCGCCCCCATCGACCTGACCAACCACACCGAGACGTTCACCATCGAAGTGCCCGTTGCGCTGCCCGACGGTGTGACAACCATCCCGGAGAACCTGCTCATCAGCGTGACGATTATCATCGAGCCGCAGGTCAGTACGCGCCAGTTTGAGGACATCCCCGTCGAAGTCACCGGCCTGGACCCGACGCAGTTCCGCGCAACGGGACTGGCCGACACGGTAACGGTCTTCGTGAGCGGCCCGCCGAACCAGCTCCCATCCCGCGAAAACCTCCGCGTGGTCGTAGACCTCAGCGGCCTGCCCGCCGGTATCCACCAGGTCATTCCGCAGGGCAAGATCACGGGGATGGAAACGACGGAGGAACTGACGGTGACCGTCAGCCCGGACGAATTGAGCGTCACCATCGAAGCGCTCAACCCAACGGCAACGCCCGAACCGCGTAGCGCGCCTGTGCTCCCGCCCGCTAACCGCAATTAGCGGGCGGAACATCTTCACCAACTTTGCACTGCCATATAACTCAACACCTTCGCCAATTCGATGGGCATTTGAAAGCATCATAGAATAAAATGTGTTTCAGCGTTGTCATTTGGGAGAAAGAATCATGAGCAGCTTTGACGATTCCCTGCGAGGTTATAGCTTTAAAATACATCAGCGAGATAACTTCAGGTGCCAATACTGCGGCGCTGACGGAACAAAATCCTTCGACACCTGGCTTACCCTTTCGCGCGACCATCTTCTACCTAAAGGCCATCCCAATAGGGATGATCCCGATTACATCGTGACAGCTTGCAACTTCTGCAACACAGCAGACAACCACTACTTCGAGCACGCTAGAGAACGCGGTCTAGAGTTTGACGGAAAGACACCCGAGGAGTTAGTAGCCCAACGACTGCCATACGTACAAGATGTTCGACGAGGATACCGAGCTTTTTGGGAAGAAGAAGTCAATACCTTCGCAACGTAGTTCAAAGTCTGCGAAGTGTTTGAGTGAAGCCAAGCCATAATAGGCTTTGATAGCCCCAAAACTGAATCTGGTGGTCAGCGGACACTTGATGAATTCGTTTTTCGCCTGTGGCAACTGCTGAGTACACTTCATCCCACGCCCTGCCGGAAGCGGGCGGCATGATTGGCTAAGGTATTGATAATTGTAGGTTTATTCCAACATATTTTTTATGACGTGTTAATTTCGCTGCACTATCTTGAATGATGGCGGCATCAAACGCCGTTAGAACAAGGTATCACCAGGACGGCGCAGATAGCCCACATGCTCCCCACCCCCACCTGACCCACCTAGGCGTTTTTGTCCTGGGATACGACAAAGGAAGGAGTCCCCGCTCCTTCCTTTTCTTCTCACCGGGAAGCTCCCACGACTTGAACCTTCTCACCGGGCGCGGTCTTTGTTAGAATCAGTGTCCATACAACACCTTGCGGAGAACACAAACAAACTTTGCACAATCGGTAGGGGTGATGGATGATAAGTATGGAGTATCGAGTTTGGAGTTGTGGGTGATGACAAAATCGTATCACGGTCATCGGCGGTAAGCTCATGATCCACGCCTCATAACTCATAACTCACTACTCGGTACTTTCACCTCACACCTTCCAGATCATGCAAAGTTAACATGGTTCGCCCTTAGAGACTGTGACTCACTATGCGAAAACCACTCGTCGCCCTGGTTGGGCGGCCCAACGTTGGCAAATCGGCGCTGTTTAACCGCATCGTCGGCATGCGCAAAGCCGTTGTGTCCGAGGTTCCTGGCACAACGCGCGACCGCATCTTCGACGAGGCCACCTGGAACGGCGTCGTCTTCGACGTGATGGATACCGGCGGCCTGGAGATCTACCAGCCCAAAGATCCCAACGACAACACCGCCAGCCCACTCGAAGAGGGCAGCCGTCACTTTGTGTCAGAGATTCGCGCCCAGGCCATGCTTGGCATCGAAGAAGCGGACGTGATCGTGCTGGTGGTCGATACCCTGTCCGGCATCACCGCTGCCGACGAAGAAATCACCGACATCTTACGCCGGAGCGACAAGCCAGTCCTGGTCGCCGCCAACAAAACCGATAACCTCAGACGGCACGATGATGCCCT
>CAZSXY010000048.1:15730-26225 GCA_964611395.1 uncultured Anaerolineaceae bacterium
CAGTCCTGGTCGCCGCCAACAAAACCGATAACCTCAGACGGCACGATGATGCCCTTGAGTTCTACGGTCTGGGTGCTGGCGAGGTCTTCCCGGTATCGGCGCTACACGGCACAGGAACCGGCGATTTGCTCGACGCGATTGTGGAGGCGCTGCCCTTCCGCCCTGCGGAAGACTACGAAGAGGAAGATGATTCGATCAAGATCGCGCTGATTGGGCGGCCCAACGTCGGCAAGTCGTCGCTGCTCAACAAACTGCTGGGACACGAACGCGCCATTGTGAGTCCGGTGGCTGGCACGACCCGTGACGCTATCGACACCCGCATCACGTGGAACGGCATGCCGATCACGCTGATCGACACGGCGGGCATCCGGCGACGCGGGCGCATCGCCCCCGGCATCGAAAAATACAGCGTGATCCGTGCGCAGAAAGCCATCGAGCGTGCCGACGTCGTGCTGCTGCTGATTGACGCCATCGACGGCATCACCCAACAGGACGCGCATATCGCCGGCATGGTGAATGACGCCTACAAAAGCGTGGTGGTGGTCGTCAACAAGTGGGACGCCATTGAAAAGGATACGCACACCATCAACGCGTATCGCGACGAGGTGCAGCGCGACCTGGCGTTCATGCCCTACGTTCCGGTGCTGTTCATCAGCGCCCTGACCGGCCAGCGCATCCATACGGTGCTTGAGACTGCCGTGCAGGTGCAGGAGGAGCGCCTGGTGCGCATCCCAACCAGCGAATTGAACAAGATCATCCGTGAGGCCATGTTGCGCCACGCCCCCCAGACCAAACAGCCGCGCCCGCTCAAGATCTTCCTGGCGCAACAAGTTCGCGTCGACCCGCCGACGATCTTGTTGCACATCAACGACAAAGACCTGCTTCATTTTACTTACGTGCGCTATCTCGAAAACCAGATTCGGCGGCACTACCCGTTCACCGGCACGCCGATTCGCATCAGCGTGCGCGAGCGCACGCGCAAGCAAAAGGAATGAGCCTGCCCCCGCCCGGCGCTCGTACAAAAAGATAAATGGGACTCATGGTGGGGAGTTTTGTGCTGCTGGTCGCCGTCGCGCGTGCCGACCGGGGCCGCATGGCCTTGCCGGACACATCCGGTCGGCTGCGGTATACGCATCGTGCGTTTGGGCGTTACGCGGTGAAATATGGCATGGTGTCTCTCGGACTCGTCGTCCTGGGCCTGCACTCCGGCCAGCGTCCTCGGCAATTGCGCTCGCCAGCGCCCTGGCGTTGATCCTCGCGGGTGATAGTTATATGGCGCGGCTCGCCTGGCGAGTCCGTTACGGGAGGCGGGGATGGCCGTCGCTACGCGGGCGCGGCCTGGCTTGAAACCTGCACCTTGACCGGACGTGCTGCGCGGCTAACTTCCGGCACGCGCTTGAACGACACGCGGAGCTTCAGGCGTCCCAACCACAATTCGTCGCTGTCGCGCAAGACACGCGGTTGGAACGGAACCAGGCGCATGCCATTCAAAAAGGTGCCGTTGGCGCTCCCCAAATCCTGCACCATGACCGTTGCATTCTGGTATGTCAGCTTGACATGCCGGCGCGATACACCGTGTTCGTGCGCCTCGTAGGGCGACAGGTCAACATCGACAGGCGCGCCTGGCATCGCCCGGCCCAGGATACATTCGTCGCCAATGCGTGCTTCAACCAGGCGATTGGCGCTGGGGATATGAAAGCGCAAGATCATCTGATCGCTGAAAAAAGCGGTTCCCCAACGCATGCACGGGCGAGATTTGCGCCCTTGTTCGAGGAAACGAGTCGCAACGCTGGCTTCCCCTTTTGGCAGAAGATTCCCGCACGCCAGGCAATAATAGTCGTCCTGTGGATTTAATTTTCCGCAGTGTTTACAACGCTGCTCCAGCATGTGAACACCCTCCCCACCATCCCACGGAAACAGGAACACGTCACGCCTCCATATCTCATGTCAGTAGTTATACCGGTAATTCAATTCGAATTTCACACATTTTAAGTATGTTTCTTATTTGATAATGGTTTAGGAAACGTTAGTATCGTATCCCGTGAAACTAAAAAAGGCGGAGATGACCTCCGCCCGCCCCGGTAAATGCCCCGGCACTCACCGTGCAGCGCGTTGATCGTCTCCGCCCATTGTTCCGAGATCGGAACACAATGGCGCAGGGGCGCTATGCCTCGCTCGTATGCGGATTTTCCGGCACGGATGGAGTATCCACGCCCTTCCAGCCCGTCGAAGGCTTAACCGTCGCGTTGTTATCCCCGCGAATGAATGCCTCGGTGTTGTTGCGGGCGATGTCATCCGGCACCTGCACCGGCGGCGACTTCATGAAGTACGACGAGGGCGCTTCGAGCGTTCCGGTCAGGCCGCGATCCAGGCCGATCTTGGCGCAGCGCACGGCGTCAATGATCACGCCCGCACTGTTGGGGCTGTCCCACACTTCCAGCTTGAGTTCGATGGAGAGCGGCACATCACCAAAGGCCGCGCCTTCGAGCCGGATATGCGCCCATTTGCGATCCGTCAGCCAGGGCACATAATCGCTCGGCCCGATGTAGACGTTGTCGGGGTCCATCGCGTAGGGAAGCTGGCTGGTGACGGCGTTGGTCTTGGAGATTTTCTTGCTCTCCAGGCGCTCGCGCTCCAGCATGTTGTAGAAGTCCATGTTGCCGCCCACATTGAGCTGGCTGGTGCGTTCCAGGCGAATGCCGCGATCGTTGAACAGGTTAGCCAGGACGCGGTGCAGGATCGTCGCGCCCACCTGCGACTTGATATCGTCGCCAATCAGCGGCAATCCCTTTTCGGCAAAACGCTGTTGCCAGTACGGTTCGCGGGCAATGAAGACCGGAATGGCGTTGATGAACGCGCACCCGGCGTTAAGCACCTGCTCAACGTACCACTTGGTAGCCTGTTCGCTGCCGACCGGCAGGTAGTTCACCACGACATCGGTCTTGGTGTCCTTGAGAATCTGGACAATCTCAGCCGTTGGGCCGGGAGCTTTCGTGATCTTCTGCTTGAGATATTTGCCCAGCCCATCATGCGTCATGCCACGATGCACAGGCACGTCAAGATAGGGCACATCGGCAAACTTGATCGTGTTGTTTTGGCCGCTCCACATCGCTTCGCTCAGGTCTTTGCCGACCTTGTCGGCGTCGATGTCGAACGCGGCGCTAAACTCGATATCGCGGATATGATACCCCCCCAGATCAACGTGCATCAATCCGGGGACATGCTCATCGGGACTGGCATCCTTGTAGTAATGGACACCTTGAATCAGCGCATTGGCGCAGTTGCCCACGCCAATAATGGCGACACGAACTTTATCGGACACAGAAACCTCCATGCAGTATTAATTCTTGCAACATCCACGCACGGCACGTGGATGCGCAGGCTGGCACACAGTCGGCCCGCGCGCCTGCTCGCCTGCTGGCACATGCAGGCGTGACATTTTGAGACGCTGACCGGACCGTTCGAGCGTCAAAGTTTAACGCCATCCCCCCTAAAAGCCCAAATCCTGGCCGGGCGACGCGCAGCCACTAACTGCGGTCATCCGGTGAGCGGGGAGTTTCAAGGGAAGGGTCGCGATACGCCGTGAGGCGTCGCCATTTGCGGATCAGCAGCACGAACATGATCGCATCGATCACCGTGTGGGCCGCGATGGGCGCCCATAACCCCTCACGCCAGATCGCCAGCAGGCCAAGCGCGATGCCCGCCGCCGTCGCATACACAAAATAGGCGAGCGTAATGGCGTGCAGCGCCCCGAAGATGACGCCTGCCAGCACCACACCGAGCGCGGGCTGCATCGCCCCCCTGAACAGAATCTCTTCCGGAATGCCCGCCAGCATCCCAAAGACGATGGCGTGATGAAAGCGGAGCGCGGGCATATCCAGCGTGGTGAAAAGCAGGTACTCGATCCGCCGCAGCGCCGGGACGTGATCGAGCAGCCGGTACGCGAGCACGGCGAAAACGGCTCCGGCGATGCTCCCAACCACCAGATCGCCCGCCCACCCCCGGCGCGGAAACCATTCTTCCACACGCCCGCCGCGAAGCACCAAAAACCACGCACAGCTAGCGCCAATCATCGCCAGACCCAGCAACAGCCCCAGCCCCACAAGCACACGCGGGGGAATCCGGGCCGGGGCCCGCTGCTCGTGGTCTGGTGACGGATCACCAGGGAGGCCATCCCGCACCGCGCCCGCCGGTGAAACAGAATCGGAGGGGGTGAACATGGCGAACAAAGCCAACGGTCCAACGAGAAAACGCAACGCTTCTTTCATCAATTCCTCATGGTATCTATACGCCATTCTCATATTTACCGGCTATAGTGGAGATAAGTATAGTCGCAAAGCAACTGATGTTCGAGCCTAAACAGTTGTGCCCACCCACCCCCCACGGGTAACTATCTTGCGCCAAGTCAGGCCCTCGCCAGAACGCTGTGCATCATCGTTGACTGCATTTTCGAAGCGCGATACAGAACATTTATCTAATTCTAATCAAATAAAATTGATTTTTCTCTGAAAAAAACGTATCATGTAAGTGGCACTTGAGCAGAAACTCATAGGCCACCAGCACGTTGAACGGCGGGCTTTTAACCCGCTACCAGGAAAGAAGGCAGGCACTCGTGGGCGCAATACAGCAACCAAAAGATACTCACGCTTCAACTTCAAAGAGTCGTTGGGCCGCAGCGCATGCTGCGCCTGTAGATACCCATTCGGAATCGGCGAACAGCAACATCACCAAAGCCTCCCATCAAACGACTGGCACTAACCAGAGCGCCTATCTGCCCCAAACTGACGCTGATTTGCTGCAATTCTACTTCCGGGATATTCGTCCCATTTCAGAACCCATCGATGTCGAGCGCGAGCAAGCGCTGGCGTGGTTGGTGCAGGCTGGTAACCGCGCCCAGACGCGATTGTCTGGCGATGAACTCTCGTGCGATGAGCCTGCTGATAGTGATTATTGCGATGTCATCGAACTGGGCGAGGCCGCCCGCCAGGAATTGATCATGGCCAATACGCGGCTCGTGATTTCGATTGCGAAGAAATACCAGGGACGTGGTCTGCCACTGCCCGATCTGATCCAGGAAGGTAACCTGGGGTTGATGAAAGCGGTTGACCGGTTTGACCCGGCACGGGGCGTGCGACTGAGTACCTATGCGACGTGGTGGATTCGCCAGTCTATCGCGCGCGCTGCCGGCGATCGGGGACGTACCATTCGCCTCCCGATCAACCAGGGGCAACGCTGGGGCCGCCTGCGCCGCATCAGCGAGACACTGGCCCAGGAACTGGGGCGCGACCCCACCTATGAAGAATTGGCCGAGGCCGCCAGCCTGACGCCCGAACAGGTGGAAACCACGCTGCTTGCGGCCCGCGAACCGGTGCAACTCGACGAATTAGTTGGCGATGAGGAAAATCGCCCGCGCGCTGACCTGGTGGCCGACAAAGAGAGCGAGCAACCAGAAGAAGCAACCGCGCGACAGCTCCTGATCGAGTCGATCAGCTTTTTGCTGGGCGCACTGCCTCCCCGCGAGGCACGCATCATCCGCCTGCGGTTCGGCCTGGAAAACGGCGACACGCACAGCATGTCGCAGATCGGGCAACTGATGGGCTACAGCCGCGAGCGCATCCGGCAATTGCAACATGCGGCGCTCAACAAGCTGCGCCAGCTCCAGGAAGAATACGGCTTGTCCGATTACCTGGAATAAGCACCGGTGGCTAACCAATCTGCTTACTTCGCACTGTGATCCCCCCTCATAGTGTTGCTCGACCGGGTGCAACTTGCCCGGTCGAGTGCTTTTACCCGACCGCCCCATCGCCCAGCAGCGCGCTCCCAGTCCCACAGTTCGTGTTTGGTTTGTTTTATGTCAGAATGCGATACGAAAGCCCCAAGAAGACTCGATCTAAACGCCTTTATGTTCTATTATCTTGTATTCATACGGGAATAGATAGGTTAAACTAGTTCTACACGTTTCCTTCGCCGCCCAACGAACGGCTCGCAGGCCAGTTGCGAGGCGTGTAAGAGATGAGACCAATGGTATTCGCAGCCATGAGATTTCCGCACATGCCGGTGGTGTTGGTCACCATCGACCTGCCGCTGGACGCATACCTGCCTAGCCTGCGCAGTCTCAACCTGCAATTGAGCAGAATCGCTGCCACCGCGCAGGAGCCGCTGCACGTGCTCATCGACCTTCGCGACCGCCCCCTCTCGTTCAGCGACGTGTTGTTGTGGATTGATGTGTATGAGAAGACGGCCCCCTGGATGTCTTCCCCGCACATTCGCCCCGGCGTCATCGGCACGCACCCGATGATACCGGTGTTCGTCAGGCACATTTTTGAGCAGTCCGGCATTACGTTACAACAGTTCGCCACGCTGGACGAAGCCCAGGCTCGCATCCTGGCCAACCACGAGTCGTAACAGCGCCGGTTGCAACTTAATTCGCATTATCGCCGCGCTGCGAGTATACTGCTGGTAGTGTTGCGAAAAGGAGGTTGCCAGACAACGAACGAGGGAACGCTAGCGCAAGGCCCTGATCGCCCGGCCAGACCGGGGCACAGGGATACGAGGTGGCGGTTGCTCGTCGTGTGACGAGCCTAACCCCGGGCAACCGGGGGAAAATCGAAGATTCTGCGGATGCCGCCAGAGGCATGCACCACGCCTCTTGCTTTTTCCCTCCCAAACGAAGCTGCGTAACAAAGCCCGCCGGTAACGGCGCGACAAAACGCGTAGCTGTGGTGTCCACCCAACCGAACATCATGATCATTGGATTCGCACACGCGAACGGTTCCTGCACCCTGTCTGTAACCGGATGTGCCCCCAGGGAACAGGCCGCTCACGTAAGCGTATTGCACTATTTTGGGAAGGACTATTATGTGTGGAATCGTAGGATACATCGGTTCCCGCGACGCAACGCCAATCATCCTCAACGGCTTGCAGCGCCTGGAATATCGCGGGTATGACTCCGCAGGCGTCGCCGTGCTGCAAAACGGCTCCATCGCCATTCGCCGTGACGCCGGCAAATTGAGCAACCTGTTCCAGATGGTTCAAGAGCAGCCACTCAACGGGCGGATTGGCGTCGGCCACACGCGCTGGGCCACTCACGGCGAACCCAGCCCGCGCAATGCTCACCCGCACATCAGCCAGTGCGGGACTACCGTCGTCGTGCATAACGGCATCGTCGAAAACTTCCGCGAACTGCGCGAGGAACTCCAGGCGCAGGGCGTCACCTTCACCTCCGACACCGACACAGAAACGATCGTGCACCTGGTGCAGCGCGAGATGGACGCCGGACACGATATTACCGAAGCAACGCGCCGGGCCGTCGTCCGCCTGCGCGGAGCACATGCCATCGTGGTCATGAGCGCCAACGACCCAGCCCGGTTGGTCGCGGTGCGCATCGGCAACGCGGGCGGGGTCGCGCTCGGAATCGGACAGGGCGAGATGTTCATCGCGTCCGACATCCCGGCGATCCTGGAACACACCCGGCAGATGGTCTTCCTCGAAAGCCGCCAGATGGCGACCATCACCCGCGACGCCTACCACGTCCAGACGCTGGACGCCGCGCCGGTTGATGCGAAAATCCACACCATCCCCTGGGACCCGGTGAGCGCCGCACGCGGTGAGTACAAACACTTCATGCAGAAGGAAATCCACGAGCAGGCCCGCGCCCTGACGGACACACTGCGAGGCCGCGTGGACTTTCAGCAGGGCGCGATTGTCCTGCCCGAAATGAACCTGACGCCGGACATCGCCGCCCGGCTCCGGCGGATCATCACCATTGCCTGTGGAACCAGCGCCTACAGCGGGCTGGTCGGGAAATTCATCCTCGAAACGCTGACGCGCATCCCCGTTGAAGTCGATTACGGCAGCGAATACCGCTACCGCGACCCGATCATCGACGACACGTGCGCGGTGCTGGCGATCACGCAGTCGGGCGAAACGGTCGATACGCTGGCCGCAATGGAGGAGGGCCGCGAGAAAGGCGCGGTGTTGTGGAGCATCGTCAACGCCGTCGGCAGCCAGGCCATGCGCGTATCCGACGGCCACATCGCCATGCAGGCCGGGCCGGAGATCGGGGTTGCCAGCACCAAGGCCTTCACGACCAGCATCGTCGACCAATACCTGCTGGCGCTGTACCTGGCCCAACTGCGTGGGGCGCTCACGCCGGAACAAGCCCGCGACCACGCCCAAGACCTCGCGCGGCTGCCTGACCTGGTCGGGCAGGTGCTAGAACGCGAACCGGTAGTCGAGGCGCTGGCGGCGGAGCTATACCAGTACACCAATTTTCTCTACCTGGGGCGCGGCATCAACTACCCCATCGCCCTGGAAGGCGCGCTCAAGCTCAAGGAGATCAGCTACATCCACGCCGAGGGCTATCCCGCCGGCGAGATGAAGCACGGCCCCATCGCCCTCATCGACGAGCACATGCCTGTGCTGGCGATCTGCCTGCGCGATTCGGTCTATGAGAAGATGCTGAGCCAGGTCGAGCAGGCCAAGTCGCGCGGCGGGATCGTGATCGCGGTGGCGACGGACGGCGACGAACTGATCCGCGAAAAGGCCGACCGCGTGATCTACGTCCCGGAGATGCCGCCGTTGATCAGCCCCGTCGTGACGGTGATCCCGCTGCAACTGCTAGCATACCACATCGCCGTGTGGCGCGGCTGCGACGTCGATCAGCCGAGGAATCTGGCAAAGAGCGTGACGGTGGAGTGAGGGGGGGGGCTTTCGGCTCTCAGCTTTCAGCGATCAGCGAGCGTGGCGTATCACCGCCGATCGATGCAAACCAGCCCGGCCATCCAGCCGGGCTTTTGTATGCGCTCTATGTCGTGCGGGTTTCGCGTGCGCTATTGCTGCTTAATCGTCGAGCTGCCAGACGTATCGATGACGCCCAACGCGGGATCGCCGGCGTACGTCACCTGGGACGCCCCGCTGGCCTCGGCATCCAGCGTGCCGGAGACAAGCACCGTCGCGCGGCTACTCCCGCTCGCGTTGATATGTGCGTCCGTAGCCGGGAAATTCGCCAGGTTCGCCTGGCTTGCGCCGCTTGCGTCCACGGTCAGGTCTTCCGCCCCGCCACGCAGTTCCACGCGGCTGGCCCCAGAGATATCAAGCCGTACCGCGCCTGCCACGACGTCACCCTCCAACCGGCTGGCGCCGGAGATTCGGGCCGCGAAGTCCTCCTCCGTTTCGAATTCGCTGATCGTCGCGCGGCTGGCCCCGCTCAGGTTGACTCCACGCAACTGCGGCATGGTGATCGCAGCCTCTAGCGTGACATCCCCCTCCACAGAGTAGGAATTCTCCAGATCAAGGCCGAGCAACAACGTCCCGTCCTCTAACCTCACGTCAAGGTATTCCTGCACGTTTTCGTCAAAGCGGAGCACAACGCTGAACGTATCACCCTGCGTGATGCTGACATCGAACGTGTTGCTGGCGTCCACCCGGTCGAAGCCCGTAAAAGCTTCTTCGCGGGTGACAGTTTTCCCGGAGGACTTGATCTTGAAAGAGTCGTCATTACCATCCAACCGATCGCAGGCGGCCAATAGCGACGCGACAAGGGCGAGTGTGATTAGAATTATCCGACCGGACATGAAGCACCTCCGTCCCGTTCTCTCTGCCGCAGGAATGAGCGTTGGTGAAGCTGCGATGCGAAGGCGTGATCGTGCCTGACCTGTGGCGTTTGCGTGACGGTGAGCGAATCAAAGCCAGCACACGGCTCGGAGTCACCAACCATAGAGTAGTACGCGCAACGCGTCCAGCGGTTGCACCCCGGCGATCCACTCACGCGCCAGACCTGCAACGCATTCTGACGGTGGCTACATCAATTGTCAAACCGGCGTGATCGCTCATAATAGTGCTGTGCCCGCAATCTGGCTCAGCACCAGGAGGTGTTTCGCCCATGACCGACATGCTCGTCAAGCTGTACGACCTGCCCGACCTTGCCCCCGCGCTGGAGCGCCCCACCGCCGCCGGGATCGACATCCGCCGCGCCCTGGTCGCCGAAAAGCACCACTTCCTGCCCTGGATTCAGGAGCACTTTTACGACAACTGGGTCAGCGAATGCGCTGCCGCCTTCGCGCGGCTTCCGGTGGCGTGCTTTGTCGCCGTCACCGGCAACCAGCCGGTGGGTTTTGCCTGCTACGATGCAAGCTACAAGGGCGTGTTCGGCCCGATGGGAGTCGCCGAGTCAACACGCGGCAACGGGGTTGGCGCGGCGCTCTTGCTGGCCTGCCTGCACGACATGGTCGCGCAGGGGTACGCCTACGCCGTCATTGGCTGGACAGGCCCGCAGGAGTTCTATGCGCGGGTGTGTGGCGCGACCCCGATCCCCGGATCGCGGCCCGGTATGTACCGGGGCATAATGGAATAACTCCGAAACCCCTCCTGTGAGCGGTTCCCCCAACCCGCTCATGATTATGCCAGAATCAGACCTGCCCCTGTCGTTTGGCGGCATCAGAAATCAGAACAAGTGTTTGCATTCATAGAACATATGTGCTATAATCTGCGTCGC
>CAZSXY010000049.1:0-25058 GCA_964611395.1 uncultured Anaerolineaceae bacterium
CGTATGGTGGCGCGCAGAGCTATCGCTTGACCAACCGGGGGTTATGCATGATGGCACAGAGTTGGTTGGGCGAACATGATGGATACACTAAGGCGGGCTAAGCGAATGGTGTTGCATCAACCGTTTGTCGCGTTGGTGTTCATATCTTTGGGATGGGGCGGCATCCTCGCCGCTCTTGTCGACCAGCCTGGCTATACAGACGCCTATTACTACTACAATTCTGCAGAACGCTTAGTGACAGGGCATGGATTTACCGATCCCTATCTGTGGCTCTACTTTAATGCACCGGACAGCCTCCCAGGGCCGAGCCACACTTACTGGATGCCTCTCCAGTCACTTGTTGCGGCTGCCCCTATGTCTGTTCTGGGAACGGGGTTTGGAGTTGCCCAAGTTAGCTCAGTCCTTTGTTTGTCGGGCATGGTGCTGGTCGCCGCGTGGTTAGGGATGCAATTGGGAAGGCAAGCACGGCACGCCTGGGCAGCCGGCCTCATGGTTCTTTTCGGTGGCTTTTATGCCCCGTTTTGGGTGACGACTGATACCTTTGCCCTGTATGGCCTGGTTGGCGCGCTTGCGCTGATTTCTTTTGGCAAAGCGCAACAAACTGGTTATTTGCGGTGGTTCGTGTTGGGTGGCGTAATGAGCGGGTTAGCTCACCTGGCGCGGGCCGATGGGGTGTTGCTCATCTTGGTGCTGGTGCTGATTGCGTTGTATCCCGTTAGGGGACGTTCTATGCGATGGCGGCTTATGGCGGGCGGATGCAGTTTGGCGGGCTATTTGCTTATCATGGCTCCGTGGTTTGCGCGGAACTCGCTTGCGCTGGGGAATCCGCTTCCGTTGGGGGGCGTGGATACAATCTGGATGCGGAGTTATGATGAGTTGGTAAACTACCCACCGGGAATAGCCCCCGATCATTTTTTTGAGTGGGGGGTTGGGAACATGATCAATTCTCGGTGGGTGGCATTGGTGAACAGTCTTGGCACGTTTGTTGCCGTCGAAACCTGGGTTGTGCTGGGGCCGTTTGCATTGGTCGGGTTGTGGCGCTTGCGTCGTCATGAAACGGTGCGCATTTTTGCGTGGTATGCCATAGCTCTGCACCTGGTGATGACTTTGGTATTTGCCTTTCCTGGGTACAGGGGAGGATTGTTCCATTCATCAGCCGCCTTATTGCCATTCTGGGCGGTCCTGAGCATGGTTGGCCTGGATGTCGCCATTGAGCGAGCGGCCAGGTGGCGCAGATGGCATGTCGCCGAAGCGCGACGTGTTTTTTCCGGAGCCGCCGTCGTCCTGGCTGCTGGATTGGGTATTTGGTTGGGGTTGGCGCGTATCAGAGCGTGGAACCAGAACGCATTGTTTTATCGTGAAATTGCTCGCGAACTGCCCCCTGCTGCGGTACTAATGGTCAACGATCCTCCGGCACTGTACTACCACACCGGATTAGCCGGCGTCGTTGTGCCGAACGCTGATCCGGACATCATCCCCGAAATAGCGCAGCGGTACGGCGTTACGTACTTGGTGCTGGATGTGAACCGGACGCAACCTTTCAGCGGCTTGTTCATGCAATCTGATAAACGAGATTTCTTGCTACTGTATCGGCGTTATGGCGTTGAAACGCCCGAACTTGATGATGACCGGGTGATCTACAAGATCGTTCAACCAGCAGAGGCAATTGAATGACCAGCCACAATCTTCTGTGGGACCGGATTGTCATTGTTAGCCTGGTTGCACTGTCCACGATTGGGGTAGTGGTTTACGTCCTCAGCGCCTCACAGGTTCACGATGTGGGGTTCCCGCTTGATGACGCGTGGATTCACCAGACCTATGCCCGCAACCTGGCTGAAAAAGGGGAATGGGCATTTGTGCCCGGCCAGCCAAGCTCGGCATCAACATCTCCCCTATACACCATCTTGCTTTCATGGGGATATCTGTGGCGGTTACCTTTCTTTGCGTGGACGTTTTTCTTGGGGATCGTCGCCCTGTTTTTGGCGGGTTGGGCTGGAGGACAGTTGGGCGCTCTCCTGTTTCCGGACGTGCCGCACATGAGGTGGTGGACTGGGGTGATAATCACCACGACGTGGCACCTTGTTTGGGCTGCGGCGTCTGGAATGGAAACAATGCTCTTTGCGGCGCTGGTGCTGGTTGTCGTGTGGTTGGTGTGGAAATACGTGGGTGAATTGGATACAGACCGGGGAAGCAGGGCATTTTACCGGGGTTGTATGGTGGGGCTTGTAGGGGCCGCACTGACATTGACGCGGCCTGAGGGCATTGCTCTGGTTGCGTTGGCGGCGGCATCGATGCTAATTGCGGGCCGATCTTTTCCAAACAGGGCCGCTCGGCGCAACCTACTTCTCTGGATGTTTGGCTTGGTGGTAGCCTGGTTAGTAGTTGTGGTTCCGCTCATGGTGGCAAACTGGCGGCTGACCGGTGATTTTTTGCCGGCTACTGCGGCTGCCAAACAAGCAGAACATAGCCCGATCAGTGCGCGGTGGTCATTGCTTGAACGTTATGGGCGGATGATTCTTCCTTTGTTTGCGGGTAGTTTGGGCCTGATGTTGCCTGGAATTGGCTTTGCAGTGGTTCGGCTTGCTCGTGCGGTCAGGGTCGAGCGCTCAAACGTTGTATTTGTTTTTCCGCTTGTGTGGGCATTTGTTCATTTGTCGGCTTACGCCATTCGTTTGCCCGCAAATTACCAGCATGGACGGTATGTGATTCCGTTACTGCCTGTACTCATCCTATATGGTGTGGGAGGAACCCTGTTGCTGGTACAGGTGGGCCGTCGGACGTTGGCAGGACGCGTTCTGACGCGCAGCCTTGCCCTGTCAGTGATGTTGGTGACGGTCGGCTTCTGGTGGATAGGGGCGCGCCAGTATGCGGATGATGTGCGTATAATCAATACTGAAATGGTGGCAACAGCTAAATGGGTCGGGGTCAATCTGCCCGAAGATGAATTGCTGGCGGTGCACGACATTGGGGCCGTTGGTTATTTCGCCCCACGCCCGATTCTAGACTTGGCTGGCTTGGTTAGCCCTGAGGTGGTACCCGTGTTCCGTGACGGTGAGGCTCTTATGAGGCTTATGTGTGAGCGGCAAGTACGCTATTTGATGGTATTACCCGATCAGCGTCCGGTAGCTGAAGATGATACCCGGCTGGGGCCTGCTCCGATTTTTCGCACACATGCGCCATACGCTCCTGCTGCGGGCGGGGGTAATATGGCAGTATATGAGATGCACTGGACGCAGGGGTGTGCGTGGTAGCGCCGTTATCACGGGGCACGCGGATGCCCGACGACCGAATCTATGGTATGCTAATGGAGGTTTGAATGTGGACACTGTGGGTGATTATTGTGACGGTAACGGGGCATGGGTTCTCCGATGAAACAACATGATAACCGTGATGTCTCGGCGCTTATTACGCTGGTGATTGTGGACGATCATCCGGTGTTTCGCCAGGGCTTGCGCGACATTTTTTCAACAGAAGACGACATTGACGTCGTAGGCGAAGGTTCAACCGGTGAAGAAGCTTTGGCGCTGGTGCGTTTTTTTCAACCGGATGTGTTGTTGCTGGATATCAACCTCCCAGGTATCAATGGTCTGCAGGTGGCAAGCCGGTTGAAGGCCGAGCACTCGTCAACGGCCATTGTGCTCTTGACCGCTTACGATGATATGGAACAGGTTTTGCACGCCATGCGTTCGGGGGGAGCCGCATATTGCCCCAAGGATATTGAACCGGAATTGCTGATCAATGTCGTGCGGAAGGTTACGCGGGGATACTACGTGGTAGCTGACCAAACCTTCGATGCTGAAGGCCTTAAGGCATGGCTTGACGCCGGGGTCGAGGCGGCTACAGGTCCTTATATGATTGATCCCAGCGAACATTTTGTTCCGCTTAGTCCTCGCGAGATGGAGATTCTCCAGTTTGTGACGCGAGGGAGAAGCAATAAGGAAATTGCTCAGGTGCTTGGGATCAGTCACCAGACGGTCAAGAATCACATGACTTCTATCCTTAAGAAATTGGATGTCCGTGACCGTACGCAGGCTGCGGTATACGCGCTGAAACGCGGGTGGGTTCGTCCCCGCAATGAAGAGTAAGCGTGTACAGCATTCGGGATTGGCTTAGCATCACTGTAAGGAAGTAGACGATGGCCCAGGATGCCATAACGCCACAAAGTGACGTGTTCAAAGAGTTTGCAGTTGAATATGAAAACATAAAAAAGCGATTGGTTGAGAACCAACAGCTCATTGAGCAGACGCAGTTGGAAGTCAACCGTCTGCGCGACCGGAACGTCGCAATTTCGGCGCAGTTGAGCCGGGTGGAAACGAACTTCGACACTGTCCCCCGTACCGATATTAAGGCTGCGTATGATAGCGCCCTGGACGCGAAAACACGCCTGCTTACGCTGCAGGGACAGCTTGAGAAGGCAAAAGCTACTCTGCAAGAACTGCAGCATTTTGAGGGGTTGTTGGAGCGGTTGCTCAATTTGGTGCAGGGATTGGGGCCGGACGCGTTGCCCAAACCCATTGCCCCGGCTATGCCTGATGTCATTGACGATGAAACCGGTGGGCTATCTACGCGCGCAATCATCGAGATGGTTGAAGCCCAGGAACTTGAACGGAAGCGGCTGGCACGCCAGATGCATGATGGCCCCGCGCAATCGCTTACCAATTTCATTTTGCAGGCCGAGATATGCCAGCGGCTTTTCGACAGGAATCCTGATCGCGCTCAAGAGGAGCTAGATAACCTGAAGACTTCGGCCAGCACGACCTTCCAAAAGGTGCGTAACTTTATCTTCGATTTGCGGCCGATGATGTTGGATGATTTGGGTTTAGTCCCGACTATTCGGCGGTATGCTGAGGCGTTCGAGGAAAAAACCGGAATCAACACCCAACTCAATGTCTTGGGCGATGAACGACGTTTACCCGGGCATATTGAGGTCATGATGTTTCGGTCGATTCAGAACATCATGGGTAATGCCCGCGACCATCTGGCGGCCAAGTACATCAACATCGTTCTGGATGTTAGTCCAGAGTGGTTGAAGGCAACAATCGAGCATGACGGGCGCGGCTTCGATCCGCAGGAGATTCTGGCGCGCGACGAAGGCGGGGAAGGGCTTGGTTTACGCACATTGAAAGAACGCATCGAGTTGGTTGGAGGCGGGCTAGAAGTTACAAGCGCTGAGGACGAACCGAGCCGCTTCGTAATCTTGTTGCCGGCAATTGGATGATCATGGATGACACGCAGCCAGGGTAAAACACGCTGGCTTTTCTCTATGAATATAGGACTCTTGGGCTGTTTGCGCTTTTTGCACATCGGACTACACTAGATAACAATTAGCCGGTTGAATCGAAGGCTACTCTGCCAAACCCTATGCGGGCCTTGTGGGAGGGAACCTTATGCGAGGTCGAGTGTTGATCTTAATAGGCGCGATTATTCTGTTGGCGGTCGTGCTTGTTGTCGTTCTGATGTCTGGTGGCGGCGACACGTCGGACGAGGCTGCCGATCAGGTTGAGGGTGGCGAGGGGCAGCCAACAGGCGTCCCCCCTGATTTTGGGTTGGGGCAGCGCACCCAAGAGCTGGTGGAAATTGTGGTGGCGGTTCAAGACTTGCCGCGAGGAATTGTCATCCCCCCCGATGGCGTGGGTATTCAACTCTGGCCGCAAGAAGCATTGCCTGAAGCAGGCAACTATTTTGTGGCGGACGAAATTGAAGATGTGATCGGACAGGTTGCCCGGACGGATATTTTCCGAGGGTCGCCCGTATTAGCCCGGTACATCGTTCCTAACCTGTTTCAAATAGCGCAAACAGGGTCAGATGCCGCTGCTTTGATGCGTGCCTTCGAAGATGACCAGCCGCGGGTTGCCGTGTCGATACCCCTTGATCCCTCTGGTGTGGGGCAGGTAGCGTTCGGCATCCGGCCTGGGGATTTTGTGGACGTGATTCTTTCGTTCCTATTTGTGGATGTTGATCCGACATTCCAGACGCGTATGCCCAACAACATTTCGTTGATTACGAGGCTGGAAACAGGAGGGCTTAGCATCGGTGCACCACGACAGGGACGACCGGAAGCGAGTACCCTGTCTCCGGAAGGTGTGCTGCTTGGGCCTAGTGAGGCGTCGCAGCGCCCCCGTTTGGTTACCCAGCGCACGGTGACAAATGCATGGGTGTTGCATGTTGGGCATTTCCCGCCTAGCGGTGATATCGTGGGGGCTACTCCAACGCCGCAGTCGTTCGAGACATTGCCGCCTCCTCCGGGGGAAGGCGGTGCTCAGCAACCCGCAACGCCGCAAGCTACAGCTACTCCGTACACGCCACTAATCATCACTCTGGCAGTGACGCCGCAAGATGCCCTGGTGTTGACCTGGGCGGTTGATTCACAGATTCCGATCACATTGACGTTGCGCGCTGCTGGTGATAACTCGGTGATCAATACCGATCCGGTGACCCTGGATTACATGATCCGGACGTACAACGCGCAGCCGCCGAACGCGCTTGAGTTTGCGCTTGAACCGCCGATTACCAGTGTCCGGCGCTTTGATATTGGGGCGCTTTACGATTTCCTTGGGACATCAGTCGCGTCCGAATAGTTTTGCCGTGACTGTGGTGGTATGGCAGTCGCATCTCCTAGAGGGCACGCGTTCGCTCCGGCGTTCGTATGCCCTTTGTGTATCAACTGCCTGAGAATTGCCAACATTGATAGGTGGACAGTGTAGTGTGAAGGTAGAAATGGATGAGCAGCGATAAGGAAGTCATCAAGGTACTGATCGTCGACGATATTCCCGATACACGTGAAAACATACGAAAGCTCCTTGCCTTCGAACCTGACATCGAGGTGGTGGGTGGCGATGGAGCCAGTACCGGTCGCGAAGCAATTGAACTTGCGCAGCAGCATCAGCCCGATGTCGTGCTCATGGATATCAACATGCCGGATATGGACGGTATCACGGCTACGAAAGCGATAAGTACCGCTGTCCGAACTGCTGCGGTGGTCATCATGTCAGTCCAGAATGAATCTGGTTATTTGCGCCAGGCGATGCTGGCAGGCGCTCGCGATTTCTTGACGAAACCGATTTCCAGCGAAGAGCTGTATAAGACCATTCGGCGCGTATATGACCGGAACGAACCCATTCGCCAGCAGGAAGCCCAAATGTCTTCGCTCAGAACTGTGGCGATGGGTACTAAAAAGGGTGAGCTATCGCCGGTTACAGGAGCTGGACATATCGTAGTTGTGTACAGCCCGCAGCCCGGAGCTGGTGTTACCACCCTGGCCACCAATGTGGCGTCTGCATTGATGCGGCAGGACACGAAAGTGCTTCTGATCGATTGCAATCTCCAGTTTGGGGATGTTGATGCATTCTTGAATTTGCAAGCGATTTCTAGCATCGCTGATCTGGCCAAGTCGGTAGGCGACATTGACCAAGAGATGGTGGATAATGTCCTGGTTACTCATGGGAGTGGGCTGAAGGTGTTGGTTGCCCCGCCGCATCCTGAACAGGCATACGACATGGGGTCGGAGGCCGTGAAGGACGTGGTCAGTCTCCTGGCCCGGTCATATGACTTCATCGTGGTCGATTTGCCAACTCAGTATGATGATATGACCTTGAAGCTTTTCGAGATCGCCGAGAAGATCGTGTTGGTGGCCAATCCGACAATTCCCTCGATACGTAACATCCGTAAGATGCTGGATATCTTCGACAGCTTGGAGGAACCCGAGGGTCTTTCCGAGAAGGTCCTGTTTGTACTCAACCGGGTTATTCATGAAAAAGAACGCGGGCGAGGTGTCATTCCCGTTGCGTCAATTGAAAATCATCTCAAGCGACAGATTGTCGCCGCTATCCCCCTGGATGATCGCTCGGTGCTGACAGCCGTCAATCAGGGTGTTCCGTTGGTTGCCAAGTTAAAGTCGCGGTCTCCCGGCAAGGAATTGGTCGAGTTGGCAGAGTTGATACGTCGATCGGTGGAACAAGGGGACGATGTGGCAACGAAGCAGCCTGAGACAGAACAACGATCTAAGAGTGGTATCCGCGCTCTATTTGGCGGTAACTGACCTATCAAGTGTAACTGGCGTGAACGGTAGAGGGTTACAAGGAGGTCGTCAATGTCATTGTTGAGGCGTATTGAACGCGGGGGACAGGGTTCAGGGGATGGTGAAGAGTCAAAGCTTGAACAGGTCCGGAGACGGACACAGGTTCCTGCGGCGACTGGAGCGGCGGCAGCCCGGCGTGCAGAAGGGGGCGGGTATCAAGACCTTAAGGTTCGTATCCAGAATAAGCTACTGGCCGAACTAGATACCGGTGTCGATCCTCAGTCACCCCAGGTGCGGGCAACGATCGAGGAGCTGTTCGCCACCATTTTGAACGAAGAAAGTATCGTGTTGGGGCGGGCTGAGCGACAACAATTGTTTGAGGCTATCGTCGCTGAAATCCTCGGATATGGGCCGCTGGAGCCACTGCTTGCAGATGACACGATTACAGAAATCATGGTCAACGGACCCAAGAATGTCTATATTGAGCGCACCGGGAACTTGCTACGTTCAAATGTGACATTTGAAGACGAAGACCATGTATTGCGCGTATTGGATCGCATCGTGGCTCCCCTGGGCCGCCGGATCGACGAGAGTTCGCCCACGGTCGATGCTCGTCTTCCTGATGGTTCGCGTGTGAATGCTGTCATCCGTCCAATTGCTTTGTGTGGGCCAACGATCACCATTCGAAAATTCTCTCGCCGGCCATTCACGGTTGAGGACTTGATCCGGTTTGGCACCATGACGCCGGAAATCGCAGAGTTCCTGCGGGCGTGCGTGATTGGCAAGTTGAACATCGTGGTCTCTGGCGGCACCGGCTCCGGTAAAACAACGCTGCTCAATGTCCTTTCTGGGTTCATTCCCAACGATGAGCGAATCATAACCATTGAAAACGCTGCGGAGTTGCAGTTGCGCCAGGAGCATGTGGTTTCGCTCGAAAGTCGTCCGCCCAACATTGAGGGACGAGGTGAAGTTAGTATTCGCGACCTGGTGGTGAACTCGTTGCGTATGCGGCCCGATCGCATTGTTGTTGGCGAGTGTCGTTCTGGTGAAGCGCTTGATATGCTCCAGGCGATGAACACCGGCCATGAGGGGTCGCTGACGACATTGCACTCCAACAGTCCGCGTGATACGTTGGCGCGTCTCGAAGTGATGTGCTTGATGGCCGGAATGGATTTGCCAGTCCGGGCGATTCGCGAACAGGTGGCTTCGGCCATCGATCTGATCGTCCATCAAGATCGTATGCGTGACGGGACTCGAAAGATAGTCAAGATCACTGAAATCCAGGGGATGGAAGGTGACATTATCACGATGTCTGACATCTTCGAGTTTGAGCAGACTGGCCTGGAAGCGGGCAAAGTGATTGGTCGCATTCGCCCGACCGGTTTGCGGCCTAAGTTCATCGACAAAATCGAAACGGCAGGAATCCATTTGCCGCCGTCCGTGTTTGGCATTGGCGTTTCGCGCTATTAAATGGTTATGTGAAGGTAGAAGCTGGCGACTGTTACGGTTGCGTTGGGAGCCTGATTTCCTGATACAATCGAAGGAAAGGCTTGGGGCAGAGCTGGGGGAGGTTGGTATCGAATGGAGATCGCAATTGCTGGTATTGCCGGTGTTTTTGCGGTTGTTATCCTGTTTGTAGGGATCGCCAGCATCCGCGCGGAGCGCCAAGAGCAGATCGAAGAGCGGCTGGGCCGGTATACGTCGGAGTATAGCAGTCTTCTTACTGAATTTGAAGACTTGCAGGAGCCTGATCCGGGACAGGAAACAGGCGCCATTACCCGTCGCCTCGATGCTGTGCTTGCTGATCGCGGTTTTGCTCAGAAATGGCGGGTTCAGCTGGCACGGGCTGACCTGAAGTTAACTGTAGCGGAGTACGTGGCGCTGCATGTGATCGCTTCTACAGGTGGGTTCCTGGTTGGAACGGCTCTGTTTGCATCCCCAATCGGTGGTGGTGTCGCTGCGGTAGCCGGATTTTTCTTCCCTCGATTCTATGTTGCCCGCAAACAAAACCAACGATTGTATACCTTTGAGACCCAGTTGCCCGATACGCTTTCGCTGTGGGTAAACGCGTTGCGTTCCGGTTACTCGGTGTTGCAGTCCATGGAAGCGATTGCAAAAGAGGCTCCGGAACCAACCGCTACGGAGTTTCGGCGTGTGGTGATGGAAGTGCAGCTTGGTATTCCCATGGAGACGGCCCTGGAACATTTGCATGTCCGCGTGCCAAGTGATGACCTCGACCTGGTGAACACCGCCGTCAATATCCAGCGCGAAGTCGGTGGTAACCTGGCTGAGATTCTGGAGTCTATTGGCTACACAATCCGCGACCGGATCAAACTCAAGGGTGAAATCCGCGTCCTGACCGCCCAAGGACGTATTACCGGGTGGGTCATCTCGTTGCTGCCGATACTTCTAACGGTGTTCCTTTACCTGATGAGTCCCAACTATATGTCTAATCTGGTGGAAAACCGGATGTGTGGCTGGCCGATGCTGGGGTGCGGCCTGGGCTTAATCGGTACAGGAGCGGCAATTATTCAGAAGATCGTGGCCATCGACTACTAACGGAGTGTCCAAATAGACTGTGCACGATTGGCATGGGTGATGAGTTCAGCGTTATGAGCCTAACGCCAACGAGACGTAACACCGTTTTTTCTCATCGCTCATAACTTCCAATTCTGCAAGGTCGAGAAGGTTTCTCCATAAGGGTTTTTGGGGTAGCAAGCCCGGAGGGTAACAAATGAGTGTGATGATGCTGATCTTGATTGCAACCGTTGTGATTGTCCTCGGCGGGCTGGTTATTGTTGGCTATCGCGAAGATTCGGGTGACGATCCCTTGGAAAAACGGTTGATCGAGTACGGCGACCGCGATGCACCTGTGTCGCTTGAAGAAATCGAAATGTCATTGAGCACGCGGGAGCGTGTCATCATTCCGATGTACCGGGCGTTGGCGCGTTTCGCTGTGCGGTTCACGCCGGAAAATCAGATCGAGAGTATTCGGCGTCAAATTGAACTTGCCGGCAAGTCGCAGTCGATGGAGCCGGTTGTATTCTTTGGGCAGAGGATTGCGCTCACCATTGGCATGGGCGTTGGCGCGTTTGTCATGTTTTTCTTCTTCACGAATTGGGGCGTGGTAAAAGGTACGCTGGGGACAATCGGCGGTGCTGCACTTGGGTATTACCTGCCAGTGCTCCAGTTGAAGGGTCAGATCAGCCGGCGCAAAGACGCTATCGTCAAAGCTCTCCCCGATGCCTTAGACCTCCTGACTATCTGCGTAGAGGCAGGGCTTGGGTTTGAGCAGTCGATGGGTAAAGTGTACGAAAAGTGGGACAACGACCTGGCGATTGCATTTGGTCGGGTTCTCCAGGAAATTCAACTGGGCAAACGCCGTAGCGAAGCGCTTCGCGATATGTCCAATCGCATGGATGTGCCGGACGTCACCAGCTTTGTGGCAGCGCTCATTCAGGCCGAACAGCTCGGTGTGAGCATCGCTAAGATTTTGCGCATCCAGTCAGACCAGATGCGTGTTAAGCGTCGCCAGCGAGCCCAGGAAAAAGCACAGCAGGCTCCCGTGAAGATGATAATCCCGATGGTTCTTCTCATTTTCCCTTCAATCTGGATAGTGTTGCTTGGGCCATCCGTGGTCATCTTGATTGAGTCGGGGGTTATAGGGGGCTTTTAGTCACGAAAGAAAGCGCATGAGACTGACTTGAGGCATTCAATTCTGACGAATCTGCTCTCTGGTAACAGTTCAGAACCGGTGGGCAGGTACATGATGAAGCAATTGAAGCTCCTTGCACACCAGGTAGGCACGGTTGCGTTGGACCTTGTTTTTCCACCGTACTGTGTGGGGTGTGGTCGTGTGGGGAGCTTTTTGTGTATTCACTGCATATCCACCATCGGTAATGGGCCAGACCGTTGCATCGATGGATTAGATGATGTTAACGTGCTTACCCAATATGATGGCGTGATCAGGAAGGCAGTGCATGCCTTCAAATACGACGGAGTGCGGAGACTGGCGGATCCGCTATCCGGTTTACTGGCCGGACTCTTGGCGCGGGAAGGTTGGCAAATCGACCTGGTTTGTGCGGTACCGTTACATAGTAGCCGAAAGGCTGAAAGGGGGTATAACCAGGCGGCCCTTTTAGCAGAACGCGTAGCCACACAACTTGGCTGGCATTTTACTGAGGATGCCCTCATACGCATTCGCGAGACCGAGAGCCAGATACACCTCACGGCGAAAGAGCGCGAGCGGAATGTTGCCGGAGCGTTCGCTGCTGTTCGGCACCTGGTTGAAGGGCAGCGTGTCTTGGTGATCGATGATGTGCTGACGACGGGAGCTACGCTTGGCGCGTGTGCACAGGCGCTGAGGCAGGCTGGTGCTCCGCAGGTTTTTGGCGCGGCGTTGGCGAGTGCTGTTCTTGGGAGTGATGCCGTAGCAGGTGTGCTGGGCATGCTTGCATGAGGTTATGTGCTGTTGCTGCACTCAAAAGGAGAGTAACATGGAACTCAAGATTCACGCGCGAAACGTTGATGTCACACCCCGGTTGCAAGAACATGTAGAAAAGAAAGTGAGCAAGCTGGATCGTTATTTGCCCAATATCCAGGAAGTGCGCGTCGATCTGGCCGTTGAGCGACGAAAGCAAGGCATAGACCAATGCATAGCCCAGTTGACTCTACGCAACACTCGCGGCGTCATCCTTCGCTCAGAAGAGAAGCGGCAACCCGACGTGTACGCGGCGCTGGATGTTGCGCTCGATAAGATGTATCGCCAGATCGAGCGCTACAAGGGCAAACGCAAGCGTCGCGCGGGTGGCCGGTTCTACGAAACCGAGCAAAACTGGTCTGAAGTTGAACCGGTGCCCGTCGAAGCTGAGGAAGAAGAAGAAAAAGTGGCGATCGTGCGTCGCAAGCGCGTCGAACTCGTGCCAATGAGCGAGGAAGAGGCCATTGACCAGATGGAGCTGCTGGGACATAGCTTCTTTATTTTCTACAATGCCGATACGGCACGGATTGGTGTATTGTATCGGCGTGAGGATGGGAACTACGGCGTGCTTGAACCAGAGATCGAATAGCTGGCAGGAGGGTTTATCATGGCCGGGGGCCAAGTGTGTCCCCGGCTTTTCCTTGCAGACCAGGGGAGGGTGCGATTGACAGGCATAGGGGCGGTAGTATTCGTCGGCAGTAAAGGTGAAACGATTGCCGAACAACTTGTCCAACGTGCCACACGGGCGGCATTGTTGGACTTGGTCGAAAAGCTGAATGATCTGGATGTTCATCCTGTTGTTGTTGCCGGTCCAGACCTAAGTTGGATTCCCGCATCGGTCGACTGTGTCCGCGATGTCGATAAAGGGACTTTTCATTTCGGTACGCGCCTGGCTGATCTCATCGGTCGGTATGACTTGCAATCCACGATGTATTTTGGTGCCGCCAGCTCCCCATTACTGACAGGTGACCTGCTGCGCTTGGTGGTCGGCATGCTGCACAGATCAGTATCCGATGAGCAAGGAAGTATTCCGTCTCATATTGCGTTGACCAACAACCTTCATTCAAGTGACTGGGTGGCGATTTCTCACGTCCAGGACGCGTTGGGTATTATCCGCCGGGCCAACCGCGATAACAGCCTGGCGTGGATGCTCCAGGAAAACTGGGATTACGACGTTCGTGTGTTCTCCGGCATGAGACCTGCCACCAGTGTGGATTTGGACACCCCGGCGGATTTAGCAATAGTCAGGAGTCATCCTGATTGTTCCCCCAGGTTGCTGCAAGAACTCCAGGACCCTCTTCTCGATCGCGTTCCAGTCCGCGCGCTCGTGGATGTGCTGGCCTGCGAGAGCTCGCGAGTGGCTATCATGGGACGGGTATCCCCGCTCGCCTGGCAGGCATTGTCAAAGGCCACACAGTGTTGGCTGCGCGTGTATTCTGAAGAACGAGGGATGGTAGCAAGCGAACGTTTAGACCAGGGCCTCGTGCGGTCGCTTTTGCTGAGGCTACTCGACCTGTTGGGACCCCGCGACTTCTTTTCGGAATTGGCACAAATTGTTGACGCGGTGATCATTGATACCCGCGTGTTGATGGCCGCACGCGGGAGATATCCGGCGGCTGACCAACGCTTCGCATCGGATTTGTTCCTGGCGGCGGATATTGAAGATGAATGGCTAAAAGAGTTTACAATCGCCGCACACGATGCCAGTATTCCGGTTCTTCTGGGCGGGCATGGCGTCGTTGCAGGCGGACTTTATGTGCTGGCGGAGATTGTTGCGCAGCGTCGACGACATGCTCTGTCAGGATAGCGTGTCGGTGCGCGACAACCGGCGTAGATGCACATACTTTTGGAATTCGTACCACGCCATTAAGACGCTAAGGCGAAATCCGTGCCAGCCGTCTCTGTATCCCTGAAGTGAAATGAAACGCCAGATGAACTGGCGCACAGGTTGCGTGACAAATTTGTGTGGCTTAGGCTTGATCCCCTGTTCTTTCAAAATGCGGGCATCGTATTTCACGTAGCGATTCTGTTTCTCCCTGAATTGCCGAAAGCTGGTGTAATTGAAGTGGGTGAGCGGCACTGACAGGTACCCGGGTTCTCCTTCCAGGATGACGAGTTCATGGACTTCCCGCGTAGGGTCGTAATGTGCCTTCCCGCGCCTCAATAACCGCATTTGATAATCGGGATACCACCCCGTGTGCCGTGTTAATTTGCCAAAGATGTAGTTGTGTCGAGGTATCCAATAGCCGTTATGTTGTGGCGCTTGAAGAGTCTGGCGTATTTCGTCTGCCTGTTCCAGACTCGACCGTTCGTCTGCATCAATGAACAGTATCCAGGATGCGTCGACGGATTCGAGGGCATCATTACGCTGCTGGGCGTAGTTTTGAAATGGGTTCTGAATAATCTCCGCACCGGCTTCTTGAGCGAGCACAAGCGTGTCATCGTCACTGCGCGTATCGATAAAGACGACGACGCGATCAGCCCAACGGACACTCGCGATACAATCGACGATGTTGTGCTCTTCGTTATGAGCCAAAATGATGGCGGCCAGGTCGCTGTTCACAGGATTCCTCAGAGGTGTAGTACGGTCTGATAGGCGGTTACCAAGGCGGCGTGCTCTGCGGGCGTGAGGTCATGTCGTTTGAGAGCGCGATTTGCCCGCGCAATTTGAAAACGCATGCCCATGCGAATTATTCCACGCGCAAGAACTCGTTGGGTGGGCGAATAATGTTTTTCAAATAACCGGAGGCGGCTCCGCCACAGGTTGACAATACTTTGTGGTTTGATCTGGCCGGTGCTTTGTCCGGCGAGATGGGTCACAACGGCCTGGGGAATCGTGTAAATTTCCCATCCGGCGTTCCGGATGCGGATGCTCCAGTCGATTTCTTCGCAATACATGAAATATGCCTCGTCGAACATTCCGGTTTGGAGGATAACCTCGCGGCGAATCATCATGGTTGCGCCCAACGTGTGGTCGACAGGGAACGGTTTGCCACTCTCGTACAATTGTCGCGGGTAGCGCCCATTGAATTTCGTTTCATGCAAGCGGAGAGGAATCGGAAACAAGTCAATGATCAGTTGGCGTAAGCCTGGGAACTCAAATGCCCCGTGCTGAAACGCCCCATCGCCATATTGAAGGCGCGCCCCCACGACACCCGCTTTGGGGAGACTGAATAGGGCATCATACAGCGTCCGGGTTGTTCCCGCATGGGTGCGTGTATCGGGGTTCAAGAGATAGACAGCTTTGGGGAGTTGCTCAATTGGAACATGCCGGTCTGCGCCAAACCCAAGCATGCGCAAAACATGATTGTTTGCCCCTGCGAAACCCAGATTCTTGTCGCTGGCGACTAGCCGGACTTGGGGGAAGCCCTGCTGGATCGCTTGGGGCGTGCCATCAGCTGAGGCACAGTCAACCACCCATACGTCGGCATCCGGGCCATGGCTGTTCAGATCGCCGAATAGCGTTCGTAGCGCATCCAGGGTCAGTTCACGTGTGTTCCATGAAACGATGATGACGGCAAGATCCATAGGCGTCCTACGATCCGCAGAATGTTCACTCATGTGAGGGTTTGTTTGGCGGGCTACCGGGCAAATGTCATGTCCCATCCGGTGCTGTCGAGTAACTGGATGAAGTTGCGGTAGTGCCTTTGCTTTACCGGCATGATTCCATCGGCATTTAACAACTGGCGTGTGCGACGCAGCCCCTCGGTTCGGTCCGAAAAGAAGTCGTCCATTGCCAGCGTTATGCTTTCACGAAGAGCAGCAGGCAATGCTGAGGTGGGAGGCAGCACCAGGACATCATAAGGGGCAACACCTGTTTCAAACCCGTTCCAGGCAGTTAGGTCTACAGGAGCGCTTGTGCTGCCTGCCGGTACAACAACTCGAATGACTGCTTTCACGTCACCTGCTGAGATTGAACCCTCCCCAGCATCGTTCAATTCCTCGGTCAGGTCCAGCAGGAGATTCTCATAGCTATCAGGTTGAAGTGCGGCTGCCGCGCATTCGCCTTCATATAGCGCCTGCATCATTGCCAAATCGTCTGGATAGTCTCGGATGCGTTCCAAGTTGAGAAACGGATCGACCCCCCGGCTGCTCATCAGCAGGGCAGGAATGACCCAACTGGTTAGCACATCTTGCTCGGCGCTGCGGCAGAATATATTTCCTGTCAGGTCGCTCAATCCGCGGATGTCGGCGGAGCCAACAATTTCGCTGGACGTTCCAATTGTGAATGAGGGGGTTTTGCCTTTCTTGGTTGCCAGTACGGGTTCGACGTCACAGTTTCGCTGGGCCGCAACATATGTGAACGCACTAACCCAAGCTACATTTGGTGCTCCACTGCATAGCGAGGCGAGGGCTGTGTTCTCGTCAACAAATTCGACTTTCAGGGAAACACCCAGCTCATCTGCCAGCGTCTGTTCTAATTGTGAAGCGATCAGGCTGGTGTCGCTCCCAGGCGTATTGGTGGTATGTGCGATCTGCACCATGATAGGCCGCTGTGGAGCGCCCACCGCCGGGGCCTCTGGCGCAGCCGGAAGCGGGGTGGAGCGTGGTGTAGGGGTAGGTGGTATGCGGGTAGGGAATCTAATTGGCCTTTGATCCGAGTCGCCACCACCACAACTAGCCACCAGGAATAGGAATATGAGACCTATCAGCCCTACTACCAGGTTCTTCGAAAGAAAAGTCTGGTGTTTTATGGCGCACCTCCCCCCTAAGTCAGGCTGTGTTCCTACATCATATAGCACTTAGATACGAGCAGCAAGAGCGCCGATGTCAGCATTATTCGCCGGTTTCGGACGATGGAATTAACTCGATCTCACGAGCACCTACACGGCTCTGAAACGCCGGGATTCCAACATCTTCATGGATGAGGCCCGCCCAACATTCCTGGGGGTTACGCGCCTTGCGAATTTCGGTCATTCGGATGGCTCCCCAGACCTCCGCCCGTTGGCCTGGCTGCATGTAATAATAGGTCTCGCCCGTTTCCTGATCGTAGACTGCCTCCAGCTCGTCGAGTGGGGCGAGCGCCCACCGCCATGGAAAATCGCTGTAAGCGGTGTGACAATTAATGCCAATGCGCCAGGCTCCGGATTCTTCATAGGCTTCCAGACTTGCTGCCGTCTGATCGAACTGATAGACAGTGCCGGGGAACGGCCCTGCGGTGCGGATGGGAGTCGAACCGTAGTTGCTGACGGTCAATTTGAAGACCAACAGATCGCCCAGGGGCATGGTCAATGTCGTCAAATCGGAAATGACGCCTTCAGGCTTGGGGAGTTTCTCTCCCTTGATATCGCCACTGGTGAAATATCGTTCATCGTAGGGCATGTGATCAAACCAAACTACAGCGCCGGTCGTTTGGGGGACGATTTCAACCTGTGGGAGTCCCCCGTCTCGGATGGTTAATTCGCCCTGGCGCACAACGCGTTGCCCTTCGGCATCCTGGGCAACCGCATACACGATATATTTGCCGTCGAGCGGAGGCTCCATTCCCTGGTCGACACCCCCGTCGTAGTCGTACTCGTGATTGCCCATTTCCCCAGGTTTACGCCCTTCCTCGCGCTCGGCGAGGTAATAACGCTGTCCCTGCGAGTCTTCGAGGTATACCGATAACATGGCGGGTTTTTCCAGGTATACATTCACATTGACACGGTCGCGGATGCCATCCTGGTTGGGCGTGAATTCATCGGGGTGAATATCGAAAGCAGAGATCACAGGCAGTTTGCTATCGGCGTCAACCACTTCGAGTGTCCCGCGCTGGCTCTCGACCGTATCACCAGCACTGGCCTCAATCACCCAGGTATAGCGATCATTGGGAATTAACCGGCGCTCAATGATCCCCGGAATGCTCTCACCGGGCAAGGTATACCCGCCCACGATACCACTGAAGAGCACTCTGAAATCCCCAGAACTACGCCGTGCATCTTTGCGGAAAAAATAACGGTGGCCATCTTGCCCTTCGAGATAAATGCTGATGGTCGCGGGGCGGGATAGCGAATATCCGATTGTTGTCAGATCGTCAATGCCGTCTGCATTTGGCGAAATACGTGCCTTATCGAAACTGGCATTGGTCAGCAAGTTGCCGGGCGGGCGCAAAATCATATAGCCTAGGGCCATCGCGCCAGCCAGTCCAACCAGGGCGGTGATCACCGTGAGCCTCTTGGGAATCAGCATAGTGTCCTTCCTGCCGGATGTTGTGATCTGCTTGTGCCGCACGCCATTTTACCACCTGTGGCGAGATTTTGGACGGATCGTCAGGAGAACGGTGAAAAATCGCGTGGAGCCTCGATTATCTACCAGGTTTCGATCCGATAGAGATAGCCCTTGTAACGCACTCTATTTAACGGTAGTATGTGGGATATGTGGGATATTGCTTCGGTATGGTCCAGCTACGTTTCGGGCTGCTAGGCATCGTCGGCCCAACTACTCGCTGCGACCGTTCATTGTGTTCGGGATATCATCGTTTTGGAGTGCCCATGCCAGCATCACCTGCCTTCGAATCGTATTCTGAGGCCGTCGATTATCTGTACAGTTACGTGAACTGGGAAGTCGCGCGGCACATGCGCTACTCGCCGGATGTGATGACTCTCGATCGCCCCCGTGCTGTGTTGTCTGCGCTGGGTGATCCGCATACCCGTTACCCCATCATCCATATCGCGGGAACCAAAGGAAAAGGCTCGGTTGGGGCCATGTGCGCAGCCGTGCTTCGTGCGTCTGGACTCAAGGTTGGCCTGTATTCATCCCCTCATTTGCAGGATTTCCGCGAGCGTTTTCGGGTAGACAACCGGTTAATAACCGAGCACGAGTTTGTTTCCGTTATGGAACGGCTACGCCCGGTTGTTGAGAGCGTGCCTGATATTACCTGGTTTGAAGTGACAACGGCGTTGGCCTTTCTTTTCTTTGCCGAGCAGAAAGTTGATATCGCCGTGATTGAGGTTGGGTTAGGGGGTAGGCTTGACGCCACCAATGTTGTGACGCCGATTGTGTCGGTTATCACCAGCCTGAGCTATGACCATACCCACCTGTTGGGAGATTCGCTCTCCTCGATTGCCCGTGAGAAAGCCGGGATTATCAAGCCTGGCGTGCCGGTCGTCAGTGCGCCTCAAGTTTCTGAGGCACTGGATGTTATTATGCAGCACGCCGATGCAAAGGGCGCGCCTTTGATTCTTGTCGGGCGCAATTGGGTTTACAGACCCGAGCAAAGTACGGTGGCTGGTGAATGGTTTTATGCCGGGCGCCCAGGGGGCTCGTTGAGGATGTATTTCACGAGACTTTCGGGAGAACACCAGGCTTTGAATGCTACGGTGGCATTGGCTGCTCTCCATGTTGCAGGCGAGCACGGGGCTAAGGTCACTGCGGAGGGGATTCGCCAGGGTTTCGAACAGGTTGACTGGCCTGGGCGTCTGGAGGTAGCGGCACACGACCCGCTCGTGGTGCTGGACGCTGCCCACAACGGGGCTTCGGCTCGCCAGTTGCGTTTCGCCCTGGATACGTTATTCCCCCAACGCCCCCGTGCCCTTGTGTTTGGGGCTTCTGCCGATAAAGATGTGGAGGGCATGTTCCAGGCCCTATTGTCTGGGGTGGACTATGTGATTGCTGCTCAAGCCGTTCATCCCCGCGCTCTCGCGCCAAAAGAAATAGTTTCGATTGCCCGGCTACAGAATTTTGAGGGCACGGTGCTGGAAATTCCCGATGTCAACCAGGCTTTATCAACGGCGCGTGAAATGGTGGGGCCTGACGGGTTGGTGTGTGTGACCGGTTCGCTGTTCATCGTGGGTGAGGTGCGAACGGTCTGTGGATTGCCCGCCGGACATGTGGCCAAGACCTTTCAGGGTTTGGATTCAACGGCACGCGAGCCAAGTGTTTCGTGATATCTTCTTGCCCTACAATGAGGCTCCAGAAAACGTGATTGCAGTATGATCGGACACGGTATTCCCGACTTCTATTCCATCACCAATGCTGAGCTTGACGCGGACGGGTTGTTCGAAGCCGCTGTAGTTCCGTTGAGTGATGTCGTTGTGTTTCCCAATATGGTAACCCCATTGATGCTCCGTCGTGATCAGGATATCGCTGCTATCAGCCAGGCTCAGGCCTATCGCGAAACGGTTGTTGGGATCGCCCTGCGTAACCCCGGCGTGGGAACGCCCACCCTCGAAGACTTGCACACATTTGGAACCGAGATGGCCCTGGGTCGTTTGATGCATATGCCGGATGGAACGACTAGCGTGATGGCCCAAGGGCGGCGTCGGGTCGAAATCATCGAGTTTTCGCAAACCGAACCGTACTTCCGTGTGAAGGCGAGACCTGTGGCAGAACAGTCTCCGGATACGCGTGAAGTAACAGCGCTGATGCGGGCCGTACTGAGTCTGTTTCAGAAATGCGTCGGTCTTAGCCCCCATCTTCCAGAAGAGGCGTATATTTATGCCTTGAACATTGAGGAGCCGGGGTGGTTGGCCGATATGGTCGCATCCGCGCTCAACCTATCACTCGGCGAACGTCAAACGCTGCTCGAACTGGCCGATCCCCTTGAGCGCCTGCGCCAGGTAAGCGGTTTTTTGGGGCGCGAACTTGAAGTCTTGGAACTTGAAGAAAGCATCCAGATGCGGGTGCGCCAGGAAGTGGATCGCAACCAGCGCGAAATGTTTTTGCGCGAGCAGATGCGCGTAATTCAAACTGAGCTGGGAGAAATGGATATCTTCCAGCAGGAATTGAATGAGTTACGTGAACGCATTGAAACAAAGGAGATGACGCAAGAAGCCCGTGACCGGGCGCTAAAAGAGTTGGGACGGTTGTTGATGATCCCGCCGATGGCACCAGAGGTCGGCATTATTCGCACGTATCTCGACTGGCTTCTTGATCTTCCGTGGCTTTCAACGACTGAAGACAACCTTGATCTCGAAAACGCTGCCTGTGTGCTGGATGCCGAGCACTACGGACTTCCCAGGGCAAAAGAGCGAATCCTGGAATATATGGCGGTGCGCAAGCTTGCCGCTGAGCAAATGAAAAGCCCCATTCTGTGCTTTGTGGGGCCGCCCGGAACCGGCAAGACTTCGCTTGGCCAGAGCATCGCGAAAGCTTTGGGGCGAGAATTTGTCCGCGTCAGTCTGGGTGGTGTGCATGACGAGGCCGAAATTCGGGGGCACAGGCGAACGTATATTGGGGCGTTACCGGGGCGCATCATCCAGACGATGCGCCGGGCCGGTACGATCAACCCGGTATTCATGTTAGACGAGATTGACAAGCTGGGAGTTGACTTTCGGGGCGATCCGGCTGCCGCGTTATTGGAGGTGCTTGATCCGGAGCAAAACCACGCATTCTCGGATCACTATCTTGACGTAAGCTACGATCTGTCCAAAGTGTTCTTCATAACCACGGCGAATTATCTGGATACCATTCCCCCTGCGTTGTTGGATCGGATGGAGGTCATTGAGTTCCCCGGTTATGTTGAATTCGAGAAGGTCAAAATTTCCCGGCAATTTCTGATCCCCCGGCAGCTTGAACAGCATGGGTTGCTGGATCAGGGGATACGGTTCGACGAAGCTGCTATCCGGCTCATGTGCCAGGAATATACGTACGAAGCAGGAGTGCGCAACCTCGAACGCGAAATTGCAAAGGTCTGCCGGAAGCTGGCGCGCCGGGTAGCTGAAGGTAAACGTGCCACAAAACGCATACGTGCCGAGAAATTGTCGGAGTTTCTTGGGCCTCCGCCTTACTTACCTATGTTGGCCGAGCAGGAAGATGAGATCGGCGTTGCGACCGGGCTGGCCTGGACTGAAGCGGGGGGCGATCTCATGGCGATTGAAGTCACCTTGATGCCGGGCAAAGGGGGGCTGATGCTGACAGGGCAGTTGGGAGACGTGATGCAAGAATCAGCCCAGGCCGCATTGAGTTTTACCCGGTCCCGCGCGCGTCAGCTTCAGATCGATCCGGACGAGTTTGATCGACTGGATATCCATGTGCATCTGCCGGAAGGCGCGATTCCGAAGGATGGCCCATCCGCTGGAATTACCCTGGCGACAGCCATGATTTCGGCGCTCACGCAACGAAAGGTTCGCCGGGATGTTGCTATGACTGGAGAGGTAACGCTACGCGGACGGGTGTTGCCCGTAGGCGGAGTAAGAGAAAAGATATTGACGGCGCATCGTGCTGGTGTAAAACATGTCTTACTTCCCAAGCGCAATGAGAAAGACCTGACCGAAATTCCAAGACGCGTGTTGCGCGACCTGACCATCACTCTCGTCACGCACATGGATGAAGTTCTTGAACACGCCTTGCTACCGAGCAGTCTATCTGGCAATTCAAATCAAGAGTCTGAAGCGGGGAAGGATCATGGGACTAAGTAGTGAGATGCAAACAGGCCATTCACCGTTCATTCAGGCCGAAAAAAAGATTGGGGAAGATGAAATCCTCAACATGCTTAACACGGGGCGCAGTGAGCGTGTAGAGTGGTTGCCTGGCCGGGCACCCGTGAGCGATATTGCTACCGCGCTGGTGGCCATGGCGAATGCTCATGGTGGAACGCTCGTGTTGGGAGTTGCTCCTCGTTCCGATAAACCGGCGGGCGTGGACGATACCGAAAATGCGGTCAACTGTGTCTTAGAAGCTGCATTATCGATCGAACCCCCGCTGATCATTCCTGTGCCCCAGGTAGTGCAGGTGAAGGGCGTTGCAATGGTGGTGGTGCAGGTTCCTCGTGGTATGCCATATGTGTATGCTCTTGAGGGACGTTTCATCAGGCGAGAGGGCACAGTGAATAGCCCGATGTCACCCCACGCATTGCGGCGACTGATGTTAGAGCGGGGGGACGTAACGTTCGAGGCAGAACCGGCCAGGAATGCGCGCCGCGAAGACCTTGATTGGGACCGGGTCGAAACTTATGCTACAAGTCTTAGCGGAATGGGTGGGGCTTCGGCGGAGCAACTACTGGTGAAGCGAGGGTGTCTCGTCCGTCTCGATGGTCAGCTCGTGCCTTCGAATGCCGGGATTCTGCTGTTTGGCAAAGACCCCCAGCAATTTCTACGCGGCGCGGATATCACAGCCGCACGATTTGCGGGGAGCGCCATGGGGGATGTATTCACCAGGCAAGATATCACTGGTACGCTTCCCCAGCAGATTGAACGGGCAGAAACATTTCTGGTTGACAACCTGCGAAAAGGCGTCCAGCTAGGAGAGCGCATGGCGCGCACAGAACAACTCGAATACCCGCTTAAAGCTGTCCGTGAGCTGGTTGTGAATGCCGTTGCCCATCGTGACTACAGTATTCATGGTGACGGCATCCGCTTGTACCTCTTCAGCGACCGTTTAGAAATCACAAGTCCCGGTGGTTTGCCGGGGCCGGTGACGGTGGACAATATTGTAGACGAACGCTTCTCACGGAACTCTGCCATTGTGCAAGTGCTGTCGGACATGGGATTCATTGAGCGGTTGGGATACGGTGTGGATCGCGTCATAGCGCTTATGCGTGAGATGAGTTTGCCGGAGCCTAAGTTTGCCGAAACGGCGGGTGGCTTTCGGGTAACGCTGTATAACAAGCCGGTGCGGGACGATAGTAGCGAGCCGGAGTTGTTCGGCGGCATTTTTCGAGGTCAACACATCAACCGGCGACAGGAATACGCTCTGGATTTCTTGATCAATCGCAAGAATGCTCGCATTACTAACAAGGATCTGCAGGAACTCTGCCCTGAGGTTCATTCTGAAACTATCCGCCGTGATCTGGCCGATCTCGTAAGTCGTGGCATTCTAATCAAAATGGGCGAAAAACGCGGTTCATATTACGTCCTCAAGAAGCAGTCGAAATAATGGGTGGTTTTCTTCAGGGAGAATTTTTGACGACTGGTAGTGCCTATGTGTCTGCCTGCATATCGTGCGATGATTGGGTTGAGTAACGTGAAATCACAGGTAATTGGTGCGCTGTTGATGGTTGGCCTGATGGGGTTGGCCGCGTGTAATTTTGCCGTTCAGGAGCCAAGTGCTACGCGCTTGCCAACTGAAACTCCGGTGCCCCCGGCCACGAGCACAGCCACACCAACGTTAATGCCAACCGTGACGCAGACGCCAACGCCAACAAGCACACCTTCTCCAGCATGGACGCCAACCGAGACCCCAGTTCCGACGGCGACTTTCACGCCCTCAGCGACGCCTTATCCAGCAGCCGGGTTTGCAAACGATCAATGGACAACGGTTGATGTGCCTGATGCTATCCGGGATGGTCTGGAACAGCCTTTCTTCGCGCTGCTTAGCGCGAACGAACGAACGGGTGGCACGTCGAACCCGGATACGCCTGTTCCTGTAGAGGAAGTCGAAACGCTGTACCTTGTGAATCCATCAAGTGGCGAGTTGGTTGAGGTCCTCGATTTGCCCATAGCAACTGAAGGCCGGATCTTCTGGTCGCCTGATGGCAGCAAGCTGGTTTATTTCCTTGAACCTGCACTCCTGGAAGATAATATACGGGCCGGAGGGTTATATCTGCTCGATCTTGAACTGGGCGTGAGCCTGCGCTTGTTCCGCATGGATTCGCTCAATCCGCGGGACTTGCCGGGCCACCGCCCTGTGTGGTCGCCGGATGGC
>CAZSXY010000050.1:0-24305 GCA_964611395.1 uncultured Anaerolineaceae bacterium
GCCATTGCCGGAATCGCCGCGCACTCGGTATTTGGAATTATGATGGCGCGTTTGCTGATGTATTCAAATTACCGGCGAAAAATCTTCACCGGGTTCCGAGCGATCTCGCTGATGAAGCATGTGTGTTTGTTGAGCCTCTTGCCGCTGCATGCGAAGTGCTCGAATCGGTTCCTATCACACCAACCAGCCGTGTCGTTTTGTTAGGTGCTGGAAAACTTGGATTGTTGGTGGCGCAAGTGTTGCGGCTGACCGGTTGCGACCTGAGCGTGATTGCACGGCGTGATCGACAAAAAGCATTGTTATCCCAGTGGGGAATCCGTGCCGTAAGCCGTCATGATCTTGATGATTCCAGGGCAGATGTGGTTGTGGAGTGCACAGGAAACATTTCCGGGTTTCGGGGGGCTGTGGAGCTGGTCCGCCCACGTGGAACCATTGTGCTCAAGAGTACTTATGCAGGGCAAGACGCCATCGACCTGAGTCGCATAGTCGTCGATGAGATCTCCGTTGTGGGGAGTCGCTGCGGGCCGTTTGATGCGGCATTGCGGCTGCTTGAACAGGGGCTTGTTGATGTTGGTTCCTTGATTGACGCGCGGTACCCGTTGGGCGAAGTAGAGCAGGCTTTCAAACGGGCTTCAGAGCCAGGCACGTTGAAGGTGCTTCTGATCCCGTAGCAATTGCGGCTTGCTATGCCTGTAACTGGCAGAATCGGCGGCTATAGTGTGTCGGAATTGGGACCGAGAAACTCTGCACTTCCTGGCAAGTGGGACAAGGTGGAAGCCTGACCGGCGTTTGCTGGCATAGTGAAATAGAACGTAGTGCCTACGTGTGGTTCACTTTCAAACCACATATCACAACCATGTGCCTCCACAATGCGCTTGGCGATAGCCAGACCCAAACCGGTGCCAGGTACATCGGGGGGAGTGGACGGAGCGCGAAAGAATTTATTGAAGATGTTTTCTTGATCGGCCTGGCTAATGCCGATCCCGGTGTCTTGAATGCGGACTTGCACTTTGTTGGGATCGTGTGGGAACGGTTCTACTGCGCACCAAATCGATCCGCCATCAACATTATACTTGATGGCATTTGTCAGCAGGTTGAGCAGAACTTGCTTTATTTTGTTGCGATCAGCGCTGACCCAATAAGCCGGGCCTTGAGTTTCGATTTTCAGGTTTCGTTCGCTGGCGCGATTTTCAACGATAGTGATGCACTCACGAATCAGTGCCATGATATCAAACGGCTCCACTTCGAGCCGAGTCCGCCCTGATTCGAGCCGGGCGAGATCCAGGAAGTCGGTTGTCAGGTCCGCGAGCCGTTCGGTTTCTTGCTGCATGGTGCGTACGATATCTTCGCGCAAGGCGGGTGAAAGTGAGGGGCGCAAAAGCAGAGCGGTGCTGGCCTTGAGGGCAGCCAGCGGTGTGCGCAGTTCATGTACCATCTCTGCAATAAAATCGCTTTGCTGAAATAGACGTGCGTTTTGCACGGCAATGGCTGCTTGATCAGCAAGCGCGGCCAGAATATCACGATCGTCAGTTGCCCAGGGCTGGCCGCCCCGTTTGTTGATGGCTTCCAGGACTCCGATGGCCTTGCGCTGGAGATTCATGGGGACGGCCAACAAATTTCGGGTGGAAAATTTGGTGGTTTTATCGACGCGCGAGAACCAACGCGAGTCGCTCTGAGCATCAGTGACCAGGACTGATTCCCCATGGGTGGCGACCCATCCGGCCAGGCTGCCGTCCATTGGCACGGGGATTGCTTCCATCTCGGCGCGTGATAAATTGCTGGTTGCCTCAAAGCGCAACTCTCCGCTTGAGGGGTCGATCAACAGAATTGACGCTTCCTCTGTGTCCGTGAGTTCGGTTGCTGCGTCAATAATTTGACGAAGTAGGGCACCGAGATCGAGCGTCGAATTGAGCTGGCGGCTGATTTCCATGAGACGCTCGTAGCGTGTCTGCAGCCGATTGTATTCTTCGCGGCTGACGAAATCACCAGACAAGTCTTTAGAGGACTGGTCTTTCATCATGTTATGTCGCTCTCCAATCCAGCAGCGAGTTGTGGAAGAACCTCGACCACGTCGGCGTGTATCACGACCTCAGCCATAGGGTCGAAGGCGGTTTCGGTCAGGTTGACGAAGATGAGCGATGCGCTTGACCGGTAAGCGATGATCGGAATTTCAGCTGCAGGAAAGACTTCCAGCGAGGAACCAGCAACAAGCATCACGTCACACTGACGCGCTTCGCGCCGAGCAGCGCTGAGGGCGCGGGCTGGTAGCTGCTCGCCAAACAGGATGACATTGGGTTTCAACGTGTGGCCACATTGTGTACACTTGGGAACAACACCGGACTCTATGAACCGCTCTATATGCTCTTGGGCTGCATAGGAGGTGAAGCAATGGATACAGGTTACTTCACGCAGGTGTCCATGCACTTCGTGTACCGTTCGAGAGCCTGCGCGGGCATGGAGCATGTCGATGTTCTGAGTGATGATGCTCCTTAGTTTTCCTGCCAGTTCCATTTGGGCCAATGCAATGTGGGCGCGGTTAGGTTCTGCATTTAGAATCGTGTGAGCGAGCGGTCGAATCCAATCATAAAATCGATCAGGATGATGCCGAAAACTATAAAGACTGGCGACTTTTGCTGGATTGTTCTTTTCCCACAAGCCGGAGTGTGGGCTGCGGAAATCCGGGATTCCAGAGCGTGTGCTTATCCCCGCGCCGGTGAAGGCAACAAGATACCTGGCACCGCGCAGCAGCGCAATGGCTTGATCAAGCAACGATTGAGACATGTACAACTTCCCGCCCTGATATGCCTTTAATCACAGGAAGCGAACAGGGCGAACACTACGGAGGACTTTGCAGGGCTGAGATAATGCGCCCGCAGACGTCAGGATGCGCTACGCCGGTTTGCGATCTCCTCGGTCAGTTTCGCAAACTGGTTGGCAACGATCGAATTGGGTTGGTACAGGATGATAGGATAACCTGCTTCCGCTGCCTGAAACGCCAGATCGGGAGCAGGAGAGATAATAGCGGTCATCTCGTGATTCAGTATCTGTTCTGCTTCTTGCCAGGGGATTTGCATGCTGGTTTGGGTGCGGTTGACCAAAACTGTGCTAATGTTGGTGTGCGATAACCCGATGTGCTCAATTTCGAGCAGGATGTCGCGAGCAATTGCGAGCGCAACGCGATTGGGTTCAACAACAAGAGTTAGTTGATCGAGTTCATGGATAAGACGGGCTGATAGCCGGTTCACACCAGCGCCTAGATCGAGTACGATTGCACGTGAGAGGGTGCGCAAATGCCGGACAATTGCTGCCGCGTTCTCCGGGACGATATTCAGAAGCGTTTCTTTTTGGCGCGGCGACGATAATAACAGGCGCAACCCACTATTGTGGGCGACGAGTTCGCTTTCAACCGCGCGTCCCGTAATCTCGTTGCCTGATTTGGATATTAAATTGGCCAATCCAGAGGGGCGCGGTACGCCGAGCATCAGGCTCAGCGTGCCTTGCCCAAGACGAAAATCCGCCAGAATCGTGGATTCGCCCCGCGCCAGTGCGGCTGCGACGTTGACGGCCAGTGTTGTTGTTCCCACGCCGCCTTTGGCCCCCAAGAAACCCCATACCATGGCCTGGTTGGTTGTGGAGGGGCGTTGGGCTGCACTACGAGAAAGCACAGCTTTCACACGGGAAACCAGTTCGGCTGGATGTGTGGGCTTAGTCAGGTAATCGTCAGCACCGGCTTCGAACCCGGCGACCTTATCATCCACCATTGTTTTGGCGGTAAACATGATGATCGGGATATTCTGTGTGGCAGGATCGTTCCGGAGACGCCGGCAAACCTCATACCCGTCCAGGTCCGGCATCATAATGTCGAGGATGATTAGGTCGGGCTTGTCTGTGTGCGCTCGGCTCAGGGCTTGTTGGCCATTGCTCGCAGCGACCACGTCATAGCCTTGCCGTTGGAGCATGAGACCAATCAGTTTCAGACTATCGACATCATCGTCGACTACCAGAATGCGTTCCGCCATTATTACCACCAACAGAGGTTTATATGCATCAAACGAGTAGTGTGTGGCGAGTGTAGCATGGATAAAAACGCCGTGCAAGACATCACTTCATACTTTCATACTTGAGAAAGTTAGTTTGTGGTATGCCGCCATTGGCTGTTGAAATACTGGAATTCGTGACAGGCGGGCGCGTTTAAAAGCGCCGGAAGGAAAAACAGAGCCAAAGTGACACACCGCACTATCAGTCAAGCCGTTATTCTGGCCGCGGGGAGAGGAACCAGGCTTGGCCCGCTGACGCAAAGCCGGCCTAAGTCCTTGTTGCCTGTTGTGGGCCGCCCCATGCTCGCGCGTGTCATTGATTGGATGATGGAGGCTGGGATCCGGCGATTTATCGTGGTGGTTGGCGACCACGCTGGTTTAGTCGATGCTAAACTGGGCCAGTCGTTTGAACGTGATGTTGAAATTCGTTTGGTGCGCCAAGACTGCCCAACCGGGACGGGGGATGCGCTGCGGAAAGCCGCACCATTTCTGGAGGGACCGTTTCTGCTCTCTGCAGTGGACAATATTACTTCTAATGACCACCTGCGGCGGTTAATCCAGCGGTTCGAAGAAGAAGATCAACTTGCTGTGCTGAGTCTGTTGCCCGCTTCACCTGAGCAAATACGTTCTTCTTCCAGCGTCAATATCGAAAGCGGGCGTATTACCAGGATTGAGGAGAAGCCGGAGACTCCAAGGGGGCGGTTTGCGGCCATCATGGTTTATGCTTTTTCGCCGCGAATCGTGGATTACATGAACGCTATCACTACGTCGAGACGAGGCGAACGAGAAATTGCCACCGGGATTCAGGCGGGGCTTAGCGACGGGAGAAGAGTGGGTTATGTAGAGGTGGGTTGGCGTCTCCATCTGACACGCCCCATCGATTTACTTCACATGAACATGCATTATCTGAAGCACAGGATGCAAGAGGCCAGTTGGTCGCCATCGTCAGCCATGCAAATTATCCCGCCTGTTCACATTGAGCAGGGAGTAAAGCTGGGAAACGGAGTGCGGATAGGGCCAAATGTCTACCTGGAGAGTGGCGCATCTGTGGGGCATGGTGCGACAGTGCGCGACGCAGTCATCTTATCCGGCGGTGTTGTGAAAGCAGGCGAGTCATGCTTTGGTGAACTGCTCAGTGGGGCGTTGCGAGTTAGCGACCCGGAGCTTGGCCGGCAGATTTAGTGAAAAGCAAAGGAGATACTAAAGTGCGCAATTGGAAGATTTTCCTGATAATTATGCTGGTCGTTTTGGTTGGAGCCGCATGTGGTGATTCTGGGGACACGAGCGTAGATGTCGACGATGCCCCGGCAACCTATGTTACTCTCAGTGTGGATGCGGCTTATTCGCAACTGGCAGCCAATGACAACGCGATCATTGTTGATGTACGGAACCCCGACGAGTGGGCTGTGTCTGGTGTTCCACCCCAATCTGTGCTGATCCCCCTGCCGGAATTTGAAGCAAGGGCACCCAGTGAGTTGCCTCAAGATCAGCCGATCTATGTGATTTGCAACAGCGGAAACCGGAGTCGTGTTGCATCTGAAGCATTGGTGCGATTGGGCTACCGACAAGTGTACAGCGTCGATGGCGGAATACAGGCATGGCTGCGTGCAGGGCTTCCGGTTGAGCCATATCATCCGTAACGAACAATCCTAAACAAAACTCAGGTGACCTGATGGCGGGTCGCCTGAGTTCTACATGAGCAAAATGTTCCCCTGAATGGCGTGTTCGAGACGCGTTGTGTTGCGTCGGCCATTCAAGCGTCAAGAGCGTTGTTCGGGCTGAGTCAGTTCAACCCAAGCAAGCGATCGATCTCTGGTTTATTAAAGCCGACCACGATTTTGCCCCCAATATCGATGACCGGTACGCCTTGCTGTCCGCTGCGGCGTACCATATCGCGGGCGGCAACCGGGTCGCGGCTGACATCGACATCACGAAACCGGATACCACGCTCGCGGAAATAACGCTTTGCGTGGTTACAATGGGGGCAACTGGGTGTCGTGAAGATGATGACACGCTTTTTCTTCTTGTGGGGTTTCTCAGTATCTCTGGCCATAGTTCCTCTTGCGTTACTGCGTCCACGTGATGCATTCAGAAGGCTACCGATCCTTTTGATGCAGCAAGCCACGAAAGGTTACACATGGTCTAAGACACACAGAAAAGCTTTGATAGATGTAGGTCCCTGGGTGTTCATGAACTGAGGTAGGCATCTAAATGCAGCACTTTGTACAGCCGTTCTTTGACGGCATGTGGCATTTCGGGTTCTGGAATCTGACGGTAGAGCGAGATTGTCTTTGCAAAGGTGTTGACCACGATCCTGCAGTTTTCACAGGTCTCGATATGGGCTTCCAGTTCGTGGCATAGTTCTTCGCTAAGGATCCCGTCGATGTAATCGGACAGGCTGCCAAGATAACGGCGGCAGTTTTCTTCTGATCGGTCATGTTTATGCTGTTGGGGAGCACTCATGCGATCACCTCGTTTCTGTAATCACGGGGCCTTGCGAAAAGTATTGACTTAATCGCTCGCGCAACTTAAGTCGTGCGCGCATCAAGCGGCTTTTCACGGCTGAAATCGATAAGTCGAGAGCGTTGGCTGTTTCTTCGGTCGAAAGTCCTTCGATATCGCGTAGCACAAATACGCTCCGCAGTGTTGGTGGCAGCTCTTCGACGGCTCGCTTCATCTCCGCCCTTGCTTCATCCCGTAAAAGGTCCTCTTCTGGGAGGCAGCAAAAATCGAAAAACTGGCGCGGAATCAGTTCTCCATCATCGCGTTCAAGGGGTTCATCGACTGAAATCTGGTCCGGTTCCTTGCGTCTGAGGCGCATAAGGGCTGCGTTGCTGGCAATACGGTAAAGCCACGTGCTCAGACTGGAACGTTCCTCAAATTTGTCTATCGACTTGAACGCGCTCAGAAATGTTTCCTGCAACACGTCTTCTGCATCGGCCTCATTGCCCATCATGCGCAGGGCAAGCTGGTATATCTTGCTTGCATTTTCCTCAACAAGTTGCGCGTAGGCGGCCTGATCACCGGCCTTGAGTCGAGCTACTAGATTATCGTCGCTTGTATGTGGCATAACACTTTTAGGGTTTGCTAGTTGGACTGTGAGAACAGAAGCGCCATACAGCGGGCACATACCCAAATCATAGCGCACGCAGGCCATAACCCCAACTAGCGAAGATGCCACAACGCGGCGTTTCTTGAATTAGATGCAAAATGAGGCCACCAGTTGCGTGCAACCTTACGGCGGGTGTTGCATCCCAACAACGGGTGTTGGATTTGCTAGTTTGCCTTAAAATGGAGTGGCGAGAGAATGCAACAGGAAGGAAATGCTGTGACACAAAAAAAGAGCAGCCGGGTAGTGCTCAGGGATGATATGATCTTCACGGGCTACAGCAGTAACGGCTACGCGATCCCGCTTGATGCAATAAAAATCGTAGGGGGCCACGATGCTGGAATCAGCCCGATGGAACTGATGCTCACTTCATTAGCGGGATGTACGGGCATGGACGTGATTAGCATCTTGCGCAAGAAAAAGCAAGATGTTAGCGGGTTTGAAGTTCAGGTCGAGGGGGTACGTGCCGACAAACATCCAAAGGTGTATACTGAAATCTGGGTAAAATTCATCGTGCAGGGACACAGTGTTGATCCCAAAGCGGTTGAGCGGGCCATCGAATTGTCGCGCGATAAATACTGCGGGGCGGCAGCCACTTTACGGCATACGGCGCAAATCCACTATGATTATCGGATCATCGAACTGGAAGCGTGATGATGAACAGAGATGAAGCCTGGCAACTGGTGACCACATGGACGGAGTCGGAAAGCCTGCGGCGGCACATGCTGGCGGTTGAGGCCGCGATGCGTGCGTACGCGCGGCATTTTGGTGAGGACGAAGAGCGCTGGGGAGTCGTGGGTTTGATCCATGACTTTGATTATGAGAAACATCCGGACATGGAGGCGGCAGATGGGCACCCGCTGACCGGCCTCAGGGTGCTCCGCGAACGAGGCGTTGATGAGGACGTGATCCGCGCCATTGCGGCGCACGCATCGGAGCGGACGGGGGTTCAGCCGGAAAGCCTGATGGAAAAAGCCCTTGTTGCGGTGGATGAACTAACGGGTTTCCTGACTGCGGTTGCGCTGGTGCGACCAACCAAAGATATTCGCGACATCACGAAGATCAGTTCGGTGCGGAAAAAGTGGAAGGATCGTAGCTTTGCCGCTGCGATTCACCGCGAAGAAATAACCACCGCCGCCGACGCATTGGGGGTTGATCTCTGGGATGAACACGTGCCTCTTGTCTTGGAAGCGATGAAATCGATTGCGGTCGATCTGGGCTTGGCCGGTCAGACATAATTGGGGCGCGGACACGTTTGCCTATTACCGGAAGCACCGGGGTGGGAAAGGTCGCCTGCCAGGTGCTTCTCACGCGTTTGGCAGGAAAACCTGTGGGCCCTGAGAGAATGCGGTATTTGCCGGAAGCCGCTGCTCCGCGTTATCATGACTGGGTTTGCGGTCATTCGACAGCTTGAATGATCCGGTTGTGGTTTTGAATCTTAAGTAATCGCCGCGTGAGAGGGTACTACTATGCGAGGGTATCGCCTCTGGTTTGTGGTTATTCTGGTGGTTGCTGCACTCTCGATCTGGATGAGTGTTAGCGACCCGCATATTAACTTTCTGGGTATCGACCGGAAAGTTGAGGTTGTGCAGGGGCTGGATTTGCAGGGGGGATCGCGCGTCTTGCTCCAGGTTGCTCCTGGCACGAAGTATGACGATGATACAATTAAGCAGGCGGTCAGGAATGTTGAGCGTCGTGTCAATGGCCTGGGTGTTACGGAAGCGGTGGTTCAACGCCAGGGTGAGGATCGCATCATCGTCGAGTTGCCTGGTGTTCGTGAGCAGGCCGTTGCCTTCAACTCCATAAAATCCACTGGGTTGCTCGAATTTGTCGATTTTTCCCGCGTCAGCGCCGGGCAAATTCCCGAAGGGGCGTGTATCTTAACAACGGAGCAGGTGGCACTAGCAGAGGCGCGCTTGCAAGCAGGTGAGGAGCCGCTGGCCTATGACGAGTATACGTGTCCCAGCACCGATCCCAACAATCCTGCGGATGAGCCGGTTTTGTTGGACAATGGCGAACCTTTCCGTACCATTATGACCGGAGCAGGGCTGGCGGATGCAGCAGCAACGACGAGTGGTTCGATTGGGACACAGTGGGTTGTGAATTTCGTTCTCAAGGGTGACGGCGATCGAGTCGGTGATTTCACGGAGTATGTTGCCAATAACGCCAACCGCCCAATGGCGATTGTCCTGGATGGCCGCTTGATCTCATACCCCACCATTCAGCCGGGCCTTTCCGATGCTGCGCGGGCTGGCACAATGGATGGCGGTATTATTTCCGGCGGGTTCAGCCGTGATGAAGCGCGCGTGCTGGCCGCACAACTCAAATACGGTGCGCTGCCCGTTCCGTTGAACATTATTGCGTTCGACACTATTGGGCCATCGCTAGGACAGGTATCCGTTGAACGGTCGATCCGGGCCGGTGTGATCGGTGTGGTGACGGTTTTGCTATTCATGCTGGTCTATTATCGCGTGCCGGGAATCGCAGCGGATTTGGCGCTCATTCTGTTTGCCGCGATCAACTTCGCGCTCTACAAGTTCATTCCGGTGACGTTGAGCTTGCCGGCCATCACCGGGTTCCTGATATCTATCGGCACGGCAGTGGACGGCAACATCCTGATCTTCGAGCGCATGAAAGAGGAGCTTCGTAAGGGCCGGTCGATGGAACGTGCGATTGAGGTCGGCTTCGAGCGTGCCTGGACATCCATTCGCGATTCGAACATCTCGACCATCATCATTACGATCATTCTGTATTTCTTTGGCAATGCGTTTGGCGCGAGTGCCGTGCAAGGCTTTGCGATCACATTGGGGATGGGGTTGGTCATCAATCTTTTCACCGCCGTGATTGCTACTCGCACGTTCATGCACACGATCGTATTGCTGGCAGGTGACCGACTTCGTTCCAGTTCTAAGCTGCTCGGTGTGTAGGGCCTCGGAGGGAGATGACCATGTACAACTTTGCACAGCGCCGCCGCCTCTACTTTCTGATTTCGGCCATGATAATCTTTCCTGGGCTAATCGCGATGGGAATTTCTATTGCGAGGTATGGCAGCCCGGTGCGGCTTAGCATCGATTTCACCGGTGGCACGCTCATGGAAGTGTCGCTTGTCGATAATGTCAGTGAGCAGGCTGTCCGTGATACTTTAAGGGAATTTGGGTTGAGTGATTATGTGGTTCAGCGTCTGGATCCAATTCCCGCTGACGAAATTGAAGGAGCCTTTGACGAGGCCGGGAGCCGGTGGCAGCTTCGCTTTGAAGAAATCGACCGCCTCGATGAATTGAAGAAATTTATGCAAGACCCTTCGCGCCTCGGCGAGTTTTGGTCACCCAAGCCTGTCGATGAGGACCCGGCACGCGAAGCGGCCCTGACGACGAGCAGTGTATCGGCCACCGTAGGGACAGAGGTGACGCGTGCTGCGTTTGTGGCAACACTTGCCGTGGCCGTGATTGTGCTGGGTTTCATCGTGCTGGCATTCCGTCGCGTTCCACACTCGTTCCGTTATGGAGCATGTGCGATTGCCGCCATGTTTCATGACATTTTGGTGACCATGGGCATCATGTCGATTCTCGGCTTGTTGTTCGGATGGGAAGCGAATGCCTTGTTCTTGACAGCGGTGCTCACCGTGGTTGGCTACTCAGTGCAGGACTCGATCGTTGTGTTCGACCGTATCCGCGAAAACATTCCCAAATATCGCGGAGAAGATTATGAAACGATTGTGAACCGCAGTGTGCTTGAGACAGTTCATCGCTCGCTGGCCACGCAGTTGAATGCGATCTTCGTGATGGTGGCAATTCTACTGTTCGGCGGCGAAACGATCACGCAGTTTATTGGGATCATGCTGATTGGACTGATGAGCGGTACGTATTCTTCGATCTTTAATGCGGTTCCGTTGTTGGTTGCGTGGGAAAAGGGAGAAATTCCGTTCGTCAACCGCGAAGCCAAGCGCCGCCGTCAAGAGGTGGTGTCTGCATAACCTGCCCCGTTGCCAGATGTTAAGGGAAAACAGGGTGTCGCATTCGGCACCCTGTAATGTTATCACTCCGCCTGCATCGCTATAGCATGAAATTCGCGCAGGGTCTCGATGTGCTGCTGTACCGCGGTGAAGCCAGCGCGCATGGTGTTGATGCAGATATGTGTTGCTCCGAGCGCCTGCCAGCCTCTGATCAGTGCGGGCCATGTGTTCTGCGGATGTCGAGAAAGATTAATTCGTGCGTCTATCCCGAATTCTGCCGGATCGCGGTGGCGGTTGCGCAGATGTTGTCGAATGCGATCCACGACCGGCGCGGCAGTTTCCGGAGTGAATCCCGTTGGTATCCAGCCTTGCCCGAAACGGGCCATGCGTTGGAGCACTGGTTCAGCGGAACCGCCAAACCAGAGTGGAATGGGGCGTTGAACAGGGAGTGGGTTGATCCCCAGCCGGTGGAGATGATGAAACTGTCCTTTGAAGGTTACCAGGGGGTTAGTCCAGAGTTTGAGCAAGAGTTCGATTTGCTCGTCGATACGTTTTCCCCGCGTGTGAAAGTCGTATTCCATCCCTTCCATTTCCGCTTGATTCCACCCCACGCCGATGCCCAGTCTCAGCCGCCCGTCGCACAGGATATCGACTTCGGCGGCCTGCTTGGCGACGAGAACCGTGTTGCGCTGCGGGAGGATAAGAATGCCCGTGGCGAACTCAAGCGACCGTGTGACTCCTGCGAGATACCCGAACAGCACAAACGGTTCGTGGAATGAATCGCGGTATGTGTATGTGAAGTGGCGCTCGTCGGAATAGCTGGCAGGGTCTGCTCCCAAAACATGCTCATAGGTTAGCAAATAGTCAAAGCCGATGCCCTCGGCTGCCTGAGCGAAATCCTTGATTGCGCCCGGATCGCTGCCGATTTCGGTTTGAGGAAATACAACGCCATATTTCATATGGTTTGCCCTTGTCCTGTTATGTCCGTCCGAATTGGCGGGCCAATTCGTTAGCGCTGATATGTAACATCGTCGGGCGTCCGTGCGGGCACGTATGCGGGTATTCACAGCGCTCTAGTTGCTGGATCAACCCCTGCATCTCATCAAAACTCAAGGTTTGCCCGGCTTTGACCGCCGCTGTTTTGCACACGCGCCGGACGATTATTTCCTCGACGGTAGCTTCACCAGGTGTGCTGCCGCTTTCAAGCTCCTCGACGATTCCGCGCAGCACTTCTTCCGGGTCACGATCCGCAAGCAGCGCCGGGACAGTGCGCACACGAAATGTGTTTGTACCAAAGACCTCTAACTCGAAACCCAGTGAAGCAAGAAGATCGAGATGCTCTTCTACCAGGCGTGCCGAAGAGGGTGTTAGGTCAAGTGTTGCTGATAACAGGGTACGTTGAACGGCGGATTCGGCGGCTGCCTGTGTTGCCATGAACTGTTCATATAGGATTCGTTCGTGGGCGGCGTGTTGATCGATCAGATAGAGACCGGCAGGTCCTTCGGCGACAATGTACATGGCTCCAATCTGACCAATGACCCGCAGAATAGGCAAGGTGCGTGGTCGCTCTGGCGTGCCTGGCCCTGCTGGAATAGCGGTCGGATCATGGTCCAGAGCGGGGGGCGAGGGTTGGGCTTCCTGAGGGCGATGTTGTCCGTATCGCCCAGCCCCTAAATTTTCCAATTCAAGCCGCAGTTGCGCTTCACCGGCGATCAGTGAATCGCGGTATGGGGTCACAACACGGCCTGGGGACGCTGTCTGTTGCCAGTCATCCTGGTGAGTTTGCGGTGCGCCGGACACTGAAGAAACAGACGCTTGGTCAACTACAGCTTTCCTGACTGCTCGTTGCACTGCGGAGAACACAGCATCCGGATTCCGAAAACGGACCTCGGCTTTGGTGGGATGGACGTTAACATCGACTTCTTCTGGGGGAAGCGTGATCATCAGCACAGCCAGCGGATAACGTCCTTTGGGCATCAAGGTGTGGTACGCCTGTACGACCGCGTATGACAAACTCTGGTCTGAGATTGCGCGCCCGTTGACAAAAAGGATAATGTGGCTGCGGTTCGACCGGTCCAGGTTGGGCGCGGATGTAAAGCCGAAAACATCGACTTTTGGAAGGTCTGCGCGGGGCGGCGGTTGCGGGCTGACCTCAAGCATATTTTTGAAAGTATCGAGACCAAAAGCTTCAACGATAACATCGGCCAGATCGCCTGAGCCGGTGCTGTGAAATTGCGCGCGACCCTCTTGAACCAATCGGAATCTGACATCCGGATATGCCATCGCATACCGGGTAACGAGCTGGGTGATGTGCCTGCGTTCCGTGCTTTCTGATTTAAGGAATTTCAGGCGCGCTGGTGTGTTGAAGAATAAGTCCTCAACAGTTACGACTGTGCCCACCGGCGCGCCAGCAGGATGCTCGTGCCGGATTTCACCTCCTTCGATCAGGATTTCAATACCGCTCTGCTCGTCCTGGTGGCGGGTGATTAGTGTTGTGCGGCTCACCGCTGAGATGCTCGCTAGCGCTTCTCCGCGAAAACCCAGCGTCGTAATATGATTCAGGTCTTCTACAGCACGCAATTTGCTGGTGGAGTGGCGGGCGAAAGCAAGCATTGCTTCGTTGGCCGGGATTCCGCTACCATTGTCACTGACCCGGATCAATCGCTTGCCACCGTGCTCGATTTCGACTGAAATGGCGGTGGCCCCGGCATCGAGAGAGTTCTCGATCAATTCCTTGACTACAGATGCGGGGCGTTCGACGACTTCTCCGGCGGCTATTTGTGCTGCAACGATCTCTGGCAATACACGAATCGGCATAGTTTACGTCCAATTGAAAGCGATACGGATGATGTGATCGCGATGGGAGGGGATAATGGCGAAGATTGCGGGGGTAACGTACGGATATTTTTCATGCATATCGCCCGCACACTATCCCGAATGACCAATTTGTTCTCGGCCACGAACCGGGATGGCAAAATAGAACGTGCTCCCGATGTTTTCTTCGCTTTCTACCCATGTTTCCCCGCCGTGTAGCCGCGCGACGTTCTTGACAATGAACAAACCCAACCCACTACCTTTGATGCGTTTCCATTCTTTGCGGTGAAGGCGCACGTTTCGCTGAAACAATCTTTTTTGATCGTCGGGGCTAATGCCAAATCCGTTGTCCGCCACTTGCAAGATCACGCGGTCTGTATCACCACGCAACACGATTTCAACGTGCCCGCCTGCAGGGGTGTACTTGACGGCGTTATCAACAAGGTTTGAGAATGCCCGGCTTAGCATGGCGGCATCCCCGTAGACGATGGGGATGGTGCCGGACGTTCCAAACTCAAGCGTCAGCCCCTTTTTAACCGCATGCTCCGACACGCCTTCTACCACACCGGATGCAAGTTCGACAATGTCGCACGGCTCCCACTCAGGTTGATAAGTGCCCGTCAGGGGATCGAGTCGGCCTGCATCGAGCACTTTTTCAACAAGGTCGGACATCTGAAGCACGCCGCCCAGGATCTTCTCAACGAACTGAGATTGTTGCTCATTGAGCGGCCCTACCATGCCCAGCATGTCGAGGTAGCCCTTCATGAATGTGAGCGGGGAGCGCATGTCGTGTGAAACTGTGCTCAAGAACTGAGCCATGTTTTCATTGAGACGCCTGAAATGCGTGATATCCTGAAAAGTCAGAACCCAGCCTGTTTTGGCATCAGCGACGAGAACCGGCACTACAGAAACTCGAAATGTCCGCTCATTATCAAGATCGAACTCGAATGCATTTGGCTGCTCTCCGCTGGAAAGCGCGTCAATCATTGCCTGTAAGGGCGCAAAGTGGGCGGGCTGGAGCACATCGCGGAGTGGGGTATTGGGAGCCAGGGTTCGGAAAGCACCGGTGGCGGCTGAGTTGGCCATCCGGATGACCCCTGCGTGATCAATGACGATTACTGGGTCTGGGGCACTATCAATAACGGCGGATAGCCACGCTTGATCGCCAGTTGGAGGGTCGGCATGTGATGTTTTGGACAGTGCATTGGCAATTTGCGCCGCAACTGTCATCAGGAATAGCGTATCCGGTTCGCTTAATTGAACTTGCTCGGAAAATGCAACCCAAACCAAGCCGGAAAAGCGGTTGTTAAGACGAATTGGAGTCGCGATGATTGTTTGCAAAGCGTCGGGGAAGTCGGGCAGTGCTTGGTGACTACCACCCTTTACTATGACAAGCTCCTGTTCGCGAACCAGGTGCGCCAGCTCACTTTCGACAGTTTTCATCGTCTCGGCAAGTGTACCCCGGCCAAGTGAAACTTGCGGGTGATGTTCGGTGATATTGATGCATACCCCATCGGATTGGAGTGTCCTGCTGATGTTCTGTGCGATTTGCTCAAGGGCAACCAACAGGTTTTGAGTAGAGTTGATCAGTTGTGCAATATCCAAAGTCGCGCGGGCGTGGTGCGAACTGGCAAGGTGATCCAAGGCAGGCGGGGGGTCAGTCCCTTGGGGGTTAGGAAATTTGGCGGAAGCCACGAAAGGTCTCCCCGTAGTGTGTTAACATGTGGTGGGTGCTGATTGCGTAAGCCGGATTATAACACCGGGCAGAATGTCGAGCAACGGTCCTGAACCACCACGCGACCGCATGAAAAACCAGCAATGTACGTTGTTGCGAGAGAAAGAATAGCTCACGTCGCGATCTGGAGGGGAAATTAGCTCTTGTCATGCGTGCGCCGTGTTGCTATAATCCCGCCACGGTTGCCACCCTAGCTCAATCGGCAGAGCAAACGCTTCGTAAGCGTTAGGTTAAGGGTTCGACTCCCTTGGGTGGCTCAAGATGAATGGATGCCCCAGTGAGTGACTGCGGGCATTTATTTTACCTGCTCAACGATGTTATGAGTCCGGCGGGAGGTTTATTATGACCGGAATCAGCAACCCGATAAACCCCGTTACCATTGCTGTGGCAGGAGGAACGGGGGCGGGTAAAACGACAGTATCCCGTGCCATATTGGAACGTGTAGGAACCGAACATATCGCCTATTTGGAGCATGATGCTTACTACAAGGACATACGGGATATCCCGCACGCTCACACCAAGCTCATCAATTTTGATCACCCCGATTCGCTTGAAACCTCTTTGCTGATCGAACACGTCAGGGAACTTCAACGAGGAAAATCAGTAAACGTCCCGATTTATGATTTTACGACCTACCGGCGACTGGATGAAGTCAAAACTGTTCACCCACAACCGATCATTCTCGTCGAGGGCATTCTAATTTTTGCAGAGCCTGAGTTGCGTCAACTGTTCGATGTGCGGATATTTGTTGATACGGATGCGGATATCCGGTTTATCAGACGTTTGAAACGCGATGTCACCGAGCGTGGACGTACGGTAGAATCTGTTATAGAGCAATACTTGCATAGCGTGCGACCTATGCATCTTGACTTTGTTGAGCCAAGTAAGCGGTATGCTGATGTGATCATTCCTGAGGGCGGGAAAAACCTGGTGGCAATTGATATGGTCGCAGCACGCATACGCAGTATGTTGGATAGCCCGGAATTGCGCTCGCGCATGTTGCGCCGTTAAATTCTGAAGTGATTGTTTTGTGAACGCGGCTGTGCAAGACGTCGATTGCGTCAGTTTTGGTGAGTATAGATGGGTGAGGGAGGATGAAACCGGTGGACCCGTATCGTCCATCCAAAATCATGTGGGTATTGCGGGGCGCTGGTTTGATCGGCGTCGTGCTGATTACGGTTGCCGTTACGACGAATCGTGATCGAATAGAAGGATTCGCGGCCCTGGGTTATGGCGGAGCCTTCCTTGCCATGTTGTTCAGTAACGCGACCCTTATATTACCTGCGCCTGGGTTGATCATCGTTTTTGCTCTGGGCAGTTCGCTCAACCCGATCCTGGTGGGCTTATTGGGGGCCCTCGGTGCTACTCTAGGAGAACTGACTGGTTACGTAACCGGCTACAGTGGATTAGCTTTGATGGATGAGACTGTTATGGCACATGTCATCCGACGCTGGATGGCACGTAATGGTGTGCTTACGATTTTTACCTTGAGCATAATTCCCAACCCATTTTTTGACGTGGCAGGCGTGATGGCGGGTGCTGGGCAAATGTCGGTGTGGCGGTTTTTAAGCGTTTCATTTGTTGGAAAGTCCATCCAATCTATTGGGATCGCGTTGGCTGGCATGTTGTCTGTTGAGTGGATCGAGCAATGGCTGGTCCGTTAGCTGTCTTTGGACAATAACCGTTGACGGTGCTTGAGCACGCGTGATATACTGTGCGGGCAACGTCATGAACGGCTGTGACGGAGAGGAGTACGCGGCTAGGCGCTATTAGAGAGTGTGGGCCATAGGCTGCAAGCCCATACAGTTGTCCCCCGCGGAAGGTCGCTCCTGAGCCGGTGCGCTGAATATCGGTAAGCGGTATAAGGTGTGCCCGGGTACGCCCGTTACAGCGCATAAGAGAGCCTGGTGTAATCCCATGCATCAGGAATCAAGGTGGTACCGCGGAAGATCGCTCTTTCGTCCTTGTGCGACGAAAGGGCGTTTTTATTGTCGAGGGGTCATGGACGATTTCAACGATACATCAGTATTCTATGATTCAATCGCTGATGACTATCACTTGTGGTATCGCGACTGGGACGCCGAGTTAGAGCGTGAAGGGTTGAACCTGCGCCGTTTCTTCCGCGAACATGGCGTCCAGACGGTGCTTGACGCATCGTGTGGCCCCGGTACGCAGAGCATTGCCTTAGCGCAACTGGGGTATAAGGTTACGGCGGCTGATCCAAGTGCCGGAATCCTTGCGCGGGCGCAACAGAATGCTGAGAAGTACGGAGTAGGTGACCAGATCACGTTTGTGCAATCCGATTTTCAGAATTTACACCATCGACTTCACGGGCCATTTGATGCCGTGATGACCAAGGGAAACGCGTTTCCTCATTTGCTATACGACGAGCAAATTGAAGAGTCGCTTCTGATTTTCTATGAATTGTTGAAACCAGGGGGATTGCTGCTGATCGGAATGCGTGACTTCGAACCGCTCCTTGAGGATCGCCCGCGTTTTATTCCAGGGCGCATCCATGATGGCCCCGAAGAGCAGATTATCACGTTCGATGTCTGGGATTGGGATGATGGGCCGCCGATCACGGTGACGTTTAATCGTTTCATTGCGCGAGGAAGCGGGCAACAGTACCAGATTAACAAGTACCCAGTGGTTTTTCGAGCGTTGGCCGCCGAAGAAGTAGAGGTTGCTGTATCGGAGGTTGGATTTGAGAATTTCCAGGCACAGCGCGATCGGTGGGAGTTGTTGATGACGGCAACAAAGCCCAAGAAAGCATAGGCGTTTAATTTTCCAGGCATGAAGCAGGACCAGAGCCTCTTTTTTCAGGATTCCGAGGATGACATGACCAAAGAAATGCCCAAGACCTTCAACTTTGCCGAAGCCGAGCCACGCCTTTACCAGTGGTGGGAGGAAAACGGTTGGTTCAAGCCTGAAGTTCATCCAGATGCCGAGCCGTTCGTGATCAGCATTCCTCCCCCAAACGTCACTGGCGCACTGCACAACGGGCACGCGATGTTTGTCAGCCTGGAAGACCTGATGATTCGGTACGAGCGTATGCGAGGGCGAGCGGCGCTATGGGTTCCGGGGTCTGACCATGCTGGTATTGCCACACAGCTTCAGGTCGAAAGGATGCTCCATGACGAGGGAACCAGCCGTGAAGCGATTGGCCGTGAAGAATTCTTGCGGCGGACCTGGGAATGGAAACACAAATACGGCGGGCGTATTGTGGAACAGTTGCGCCGTCTGGGAGCCAGTTGCGACTGGGACCGCGAGCGATTTACGCTAGATGGGGGATTGTCGCGGGCCGTGCGCGAAGCGTTTGTGACATTGTGGGAACAGGGGCTGATCTACCGCGGCCCACGCCTTATCAACTGGTCTCCGGGTTTGCAGACCGCTGTCAGTGACCTGGAAGTCGATCGGGAAGAAGAGCAGGGGCATTTGTACTACTTCAACTATCCTGTTGAAGGCGGCGGAAGCATTCCTGTGGCGACCACGCGTCCAGAGACCATCCTGGGTGATACGGCTGTGGCCGTGCATCCTGACGATCAGCGATATCAAGCATTCGTGGGGAAGCGTGCCCTTGTCCCAATGTTGAATCGACCAATCCCGATTATTGCTGATGAGCATGTAGATCGTGAGTTCGGCACTGGCGCACTCAAGATTACGCCTGGCCACGATCCGAACGACTATGAGATCGGGTTGCGGCATAATCTTGAGTTGATCAACATCATGAACAAGGATGCGACCCTCAACGAAAATACTGGCCCCTATGCAGGATTGGATCGTTTCGAGGCCCGCAAGAAACTATGGGCCGATATGGAAGCTGCTGGCCTGACAATCCGGGTCGAACCTCACCGTCATGTTGTGCCACGTTCGCAACGGGGGGGCGAGATCATCGAGCCGCTTGTGAGCACACAATGGTTTGTGCGCATCCAGCCCTTGGCTGAAAAAGCGATTGAGGCCGTGCGTGACGGGCGAATTCGCATCGTCCCAGAGCACTTTGAGCGCGTGTACTTCAATTGGATGGAAAACATCCAGGATTGGTGCATAAGTCGCCAGTTGTGGTGGGGACACCGCATCCCGGCCTGGCATTGTGCTGATTGCGGCGAGATTACTGTGGCGCGACAGGACCCTGCCACATGTATCCATTGTGGAAGCGCACACATTGAACAGGACCCGGATGTGCTCGATACCTGGTTCAGTAGCGCACTGTGGCCTTTCAGCACGTTAGGGTGGCCGGACGATACGCCCGATCTGCGGCGCTACTATCCGACAGACATCATGGAGACCGGATACGATATCCTGTTCTTCTGGGTAGCCCGCATGATCATGATGGGACTGTGGTTCACTGGGAAGGTTCCGTTCCACACCGTGTATCTTCATGGTCTGGTCAGGGACGAGCACGGCAAGAAAATGAGCAAGTCGTATGGAAACGTGCTTGACCCGCTGGACATCGTCAGCAAGTATGGAACAGACGCATTGCGGTTTACTTTGCTCACGGGCAGTTCGCCGGGAAACGACATGAATCTTGCGGAAAGCAGGATCGAGTACAGTCGCAATTTCGGGAATAAACTGTGGCAGATGTCACGCTTCGTCTGGTCTAACCTTGGGGAGTACAGTCCGAAGCCGGAACCGCGTCAGCAGGACCTCGATCTTCCGAGTCGCTGGATACTCAGCCGGTTGACGGGGCTGATTTCTAATGTCCAGCGCCTGTTTGATACATTCCAATACGGAGAAGCTGGCCGGCAGATTCTTGAGTTTTTGTGGGGCGAGTTCGCTGACTGGTACGTCGAGGTCAGTAAAAACGCGCTTTACGGTGACGATTTGGTGCGGCGCGGGCAAACGCTCGATGTATTGACCTACGTGCTCAACAATTGTTTGCGACTGCTGCATCCCTATATCCCGTATATCACCGAGGAGATATGGGGTTATCTGCCGACGGGAGATGAGCCGCTAATCCTGGCACAGTGGCCGGTCGCGAACCGGGCATTTGCTGATCCTGACGCGGAAGCCCAATTTTCCATCCTCATGGATTTGGTGCGTGGGATTCGAAACGCGCGGGCCGAATATAAGGTTGAACCCGGACACCGCATCTCAGCGCTGATCGATCCGGGCAATCACCATGAACTTGTCTCCTCCCATCGCGGCATATTCTCGCGCCTCTGTAATGTGGGTGTGATCACACTGCTAGAGGCCGGAGCCGAAGCTCCGGGGCAGGCGGCGACGATAGTGTCTGCGGATGTGACGGTTTATCTGCCCCTGGCTGACCTGGTTGATCTGGACGCTGAGCGTGAACGGCTGCGCCGCAAATTGAGCAATCTGGATAACCAGATAGCACGCACGCAAGGGTTATTGGCAAATGAAAGCTTTGTAACGAAAGCCAAACCCGAAGTGGTGCAACGTGAACGCGAGAAACTTGAGTCGCTCATGGCCAGCCGAAAGGCTGTTGAGGAACGGCTGGCATCTGTAAGCGCATAATTGGCGCCAGGCAATCGCCTGTGAGATGGGCGCTTCAAAAATTGGAGCGCTCATCTTCCTATTGGGTCACTAAGAATGAGGTGTAGCGCTTCTGGTTTGCCTGCGGGCGCAGGCCGATCTAACTGTGTTGCTTGGGGCCGAGCTATCTCCGTTGCTTCGTGTGAGCGCAGTTTGCTGATCGGATGCAGTCGTACATTTGAGGGGCTATCGAACCGGGGCTTATGAGGACCTAGCCATCGCGGTGAGTGTTGACACAGCTAATTGCTCGTGTTTTCACCATCATTAGCCTCTTGTTTTTTTCTGCGGACGGATTCCAACGCTTCTTCAGCAGCGCGGCGTTCCTCCCTCGAAGCGTGTTTTACAGCGAGTCGCTGGCGTATCATGTTGTAATAAATGGATTTGCCTGCCCACTGGGCCAAAGCGCGTAACGCTGGCTCAGGGTCTGTTGCGAAAACTTCGGCGAGTGCCGGGAGCGCTTCTCCATCACCGAGCAATTCCAGTTCTTTGATGCCTTGTGCGCGATCAGCAGGGGCGCTGGAACGCAACAGCGCCAGACGGGTTTTGAGAACTGATTTGGGTTGGCTCATGAGATTTGCCAGAATTCATCGCTCAGGCCTGCATCTAACAGGTCTAACAGCGGTTCTTCATCATGCAACGATTTGGTTTTACTGCGATCGGTCGCAAGCAACGCCGGAATGGTAATTGCGTGATCAGGTGAATGTGCGCCATGTTCCTGTAATCCATCCCCGGAGGTTTCGCTCCGCAGTATCTCATCGAGCTTCCGGCGAAACCTCTGCTCAGCGGCGAAGCGTTTCACGTCACGATGTTTCAGCGATGTGAGATCGGATTGGGCCTGGCTTGCAACAAACTCCTCCCGGCTCTGGCGCGAAATCATCGGGTCAAATAAGTGATGCACTGCCTGTTCGGTTGAGTGCCCTCGCTTGTGAGCTTTCCAGATGAGCTTTCCAGCCCACCCCGCGACTTCGCGGACACCGATCTCTGGATCATGTAAATACACCCACCGGATGGCATCAAGCGCACGGGTTTCTTCAACCATGGCGAGAATCCGCAACGTTTCAACCCTCATACACGGGTCGGGATTGCGAAGACGGTCGATAAGTTGCTCAAGTTCCATTTCGTATCATCCGGACGTCCTGTGATCGTTCAGGGATCATGAGCTTGACCACGCGAGGGCGCTGCTCCTACTTCACGCAATTCTGAAACTGGCGATTTGCCTGGCTTTACTGACGCATGACCTAGGGCGAACTGTTGGGCTCGCCACACACGAATATCGTAAATGATGCAACAATTACCACTAAACAAGCCAGAACTTATCGCATGATATTTCCCCTGCGCCAATTCTAGCACGAATCTGATGGTAGATACGTGGGTATATAGGAGGGGATCGGTATAATTATGGGGCATGGATTCCGTGAGATTCGGGGGAGCGAAGTGGAAATAACGCTGTACGAGAGCGACGGAGTTTTTGAGGAATGTAGGGACTGTTGGTGGGAATTGCTAACCGACAGTGACGCCGATCAGATCTTCCTGACATGTGAGTGGCAGGCGACATGGTGGCGGGCTTACGCTCCGGGCAAGCTTTTTGTCCTGGTGGTGCGTGACAGCACCGGGCGTTGGATGGGCATTGCTCCCTGGTTTATCGATGCGTCGGAAACCGGTCGGCGAATTATACGGACTGTTGGATGCGTCGATGTGACCGATTATCTCGACATTGTTGCTAGGCGCGGCCATGAAATCGCCGTATTTGAAGCGCTCGCAACGTGGTTGTCCGAGCATATGGATGTTTACGACGAAATCTTGTTGTGCAATATACCCCAATCCTCGAAAACGCTTGAACACCTTCCTGCGATTGTCGAGGCGCACGGCTTATCAACCTCGGTGCGATTGCAGGAAGTATGCCCTGTGATTCGGTTGCCAGCCCAGTTCAGCGAATATGTCGGAAGTTTGGACAAAAAGAATCGCCACGAATTACGCCGCAAGATGCGCCGGGCCGCTGGCGATGTTGAGTGGTACATTGTGGGACAAGAACATGATCTATCCGAGCATTTGGAGTACTTCTTCACGTTAATGGCTGCAAGTAGTGATGAAAAAGCCCGATTTCTTGAAGACCCGGCCAATCGCCGCTTCTTTGAGTGGGTGGTGCCCAAAGTGGCCAGGCAAGGGTGGCTACAATTGTCCTTCCTGACGGTGCGCGGGAAACCTGCTGCGGCGTACCTCAACTTTGTTTATAACAATCGTGTGCTGGTGTACAACTCCGGACTGGATCCGCTGAATCATGGGCATTTGAGTCCCGGGATCGTTCTGCTTGGCAGGTTGATCGAATATGCTATTCAGCAGGGATATGAAGCCTTCGATTTTCTGCGAGGCGACGAGGCATACAAATACGATATGGGGGGGCGCGACACAAACGTATACCAGCTCCGGATTGCCAAGGATAGTAGTGCATGACAGGCGATCGCCATGGGATTCGGCGCGTAGCGATGTTGAGTGTGCATACGTCTCCACTGGCCCGACTGGGTGGGAAGAAGGCCGGTGGGATGAATGCTTACGTACGCGATTGTAGCCGGGAAATGGGGCGTCGCGGGATAGAAGTCGATATTTATACGCGGAAAGATGCCCCTGGCACTCCGGATGTTGTGACGCTGGGTGACCATGTGCGCGTCCTTTACATGGACGCGGGGCCTCCCAGGTTTTTGAGTAGCGCCGAAATATTTTCGCATCTGACAACATTTGCCGCACAGGTGATTTCATACGCTGAACGCCGATCAGTGCATTATGACGTGATATTTAGTCATTACTGGCTCAGTGGGTGGGTGGCTCATACGCTGCGTGCGCGTTGGGGTATTCCCGTCATTCAGATGTTTCATACACTTGGACGCATGAAGGAGCGCGTGGCGCAGGGAGGCATTCCAGAGAGCGCAGACGTGCGTGCCTTTACCGAGATCGATATCATGTCATGGGCGGATTGTCTTATTGCCGCGACACCTGCCGAACAAGCGCAGATGCTCTGGTTATATCGAGCCGATCGGCGCAAGGTTCGTGTTATTCCCCCAGGGGTTGACCTTGAGCGCTTCTATCCGATCCCCGCAGACATAGCACGCCGCCAGATTGGTCTGCAGGATGATCACAGGATGGTGTTGTTTGTAGGCAGGATCGAACCTT
>CAZSXY010000051.1:0-10893 GCA_964611395.1 uncultured Anaerolineaceae bacterium
CATGAGCAAACCCTTCGACTACCGGCGCACGTATGATCGCCTCGCCCCGTTCTATGCGGCGGCGCTGCGGTTGCTGCCCATGTGGCGGCGCTATACGGAGACCGTCCTGCCCTGGCTGCCGGAGGACGGCGCTATTCTTGAGATCGGGCCGGGGCCGGGCGTGTTGTTGCGCCAGATCGCGGCCCGCCACCCCTTCGCAGTGGGCTTCGACCTGTCGCCGGGGATGCTGCGGCAGGCTCAACAGCGCCTGCGCCGCGCCGGACACCCCGCCCGGCTGGTGCGGGGCGATGCGCATCACCTGCCGTTTGCCGGGGCCAGCTTCGATGGGATCGCCCTGACGTTCACGTTCAGCGCGTTCCCCGACGGCGAACGCGCCATGCGCGAGATGGCGCGGGCGCTGCGCCCCGGCGGGGTGATCGCCCTGGTGGATGCGTGCGAACCGGCGGATCGCAACCGCGTGGCGATGTGGCTGGCGCGGCAATGGGAACGCTTCGGCGACTTCATGCGCGATGAAGCGGCGCTGATGCGATCCGCCGGCCTGGACGTGATCGAGCGGCGCGAGTTCGGCGCGTTCCACAGCATCCGCCTGACGGTGGGGCGCAAGCCACCCCCACCCGACTCCGTTTGAGCGGCTGCCGCGACGGCGCGAACCGGACATTCCACACACTCACAGCCATCGCCCTTCCCTCGAAACTCCCTCAATTGCGCTTGATTGTTCCCGGTGGCCGGTGCTACACTGGGATCAACGTTCTGTTAGCAAAAGGACAAGGGCCATGCGATGGTTATTAAGCCTTTCCATCCTGCTAACGTTCGTCTTCGTCAACACTTCCCCCCTCGCCGCTCAGGACGACCCCTGCGAACGTGAAGCAGTCATCCAATCGTTTGCGCGTGCTGTCACCGAAAATACCCTTGAAGCCTGGCACGGAAGCTACGCCACCGGCGATTGTCCCTCCCAAATCAAGGTGGGGGCGCGCATGCTGCTGGCAGCCTACATGACTATGAACATCAGCGTCATTCCCTTCGAAGTCCCGCCCGGTTCCGGTCAACTCAACCCCATCTTCGGGTGGCAGCCGGGCCAGTCCGACGATAACGCGTACACACTATTGATTGAGCCGGGTGCGCTGGCCATGATTTCCGGCTGGGGGAACGCGCAGTGGGGCAACGAAGATAGCGCTCCCCTGATCACGTACGCGATCACCGGCGACTTCGAAACCCAGATCAGGCTCGATGTCTCGGAGGCAAGCGGGAACCACGTGGCCGCGCTGGGCGTACGGTCGGCCAGCGACACCCTGACATGGATCCGCATTGCTCGAAGGAACGACACCCGTCCGAAAGATATTGCCCTTCAGACGAACAGCGAGAAACAAGGGGTAACTATAGCGACCGTGCCCTTCGCGGAGGCGATGGTCTATTTCAAGATCATCAGGCAAGGCTCTACGTTCTCGTTCTTCTACAGCACCGACGGGGATAGCTGGCAAGCGCTTAAAGAGGGCTTCGCCTTCCCAATGCCCGATGACGTGGAGATTTTCTTCACCTATTACCTGACGCCTCCGCCGCCGGTAGGTGATCTGCGGGCGCTGTTCTCTGACTTCAGCGTTGTGCCGCACTAAAATGTATCGAACTGCGACTGCCCATCGCGACCACCGCGCTACAACTGCTGTTGACACCAACCGCGAAGGGCCGTATAGTTGAGAACATGAAACACACCGTGATTACGCGCGACGCCTGGGGCGTCATGATGCGGATGCGCTGCTTGCCGTGGTCGGAACCGTTCCGGCGACGGCGCGATGCGCTGCGCTAGCGCCTCCGCCACGACCACGGCAAGCAAACCGTCGATATACACTCGGCGGTTTTTGTTTTGTCGCGGGAACCGGGATCAGCTAGCAGCTTGATGTGATTGCCCTGCCTCCCGCTCACGCGCCTGTTGTGAGCTAACGCCGGGCTTGCTACAATCGTCGCCGGTCAGACGACCGCCATACACATAGAAGGGAAGACCATGCCTGAGTATATTCATGTTTCCGTTGCCTGGCCCTACGCCAACGGCGACCTGCATGCCGGACACCTGGCCGGGGCTTATCTGCCTGCCGACATCTTCGCCCGCTTCCACCGGCTGAAGGGCAACCACGTGTTGATGGTCAGCGGGTCGGATGCACACGGCACGCCCATCACCGTCGAAGCGGACAGACTCGGCATCACGCCGCGCGAGGTCTTTGAGCACTACCATCACCGCTTCCTGGAAACGCAGCAGCAGATCGGCATCAGCTACGACCTGTTCACCCACACCGACACCGAAAACCACTACCGCATCGCGCAGGATATCTTCCTGCGCCTGCTGGAACGAGGGTATCTGTACCGCCAAAAGCAACGCCTGCTCTATTCGGAGACGGAGAAGCGCTTCCTGCCCGACCGCTACGTCGAGGGCACGTGCCCCATTTGCGGCTACCCCGACGCACGCGGCGACCAGTGCGACAACTGCGGCCACCTGCTCGACGCCGTCGACCTGATCAACCCGCGCAGCAAGAACGACGGCTCCACGCCCGTCGTGCGCGAAACCGAGCATTACTTCCTGAACCTGCCCGCCTTCATCGACCAGTTACGCGAATATCTGTCCGACCCGCGCAAAGCGGAAGAATGGCGTCCCCAGGTGTTGCGCGTGTCGCTGAACAAGGTCGAGGAACTGAAAGGCCGCCCGATCACGCGCGATATTGCCTGGGGCATCCCCATCCCCCTCGAAGGCTGGGAAGACAAGCGCATGTACGTGTGGTTCGAGGCCGTGATGGGCTACTTCACCGCCAGCGTCGAGTGGGCCAAAAATACCGGCCAGCCCGACGCCTGGAAGAAGTGGTGGTATAACCAGGACGCCAAAATTTACAACTTCATCGGCAAGGACAACATCGAGTTCCACACGATCATCTGGCCTGCCGAACTGATGGGCATCGACGGCATCTATGCTGAGGACGGTGACGGGCATCTCGCGCTACCCTACGACGTGCCAGCCAACGAGTTCATGAACATCGAGGGCCAGCAGTTCTCCAAGAGCCGCAACTGGGCCATCTGGGTTCCGGACATTCTGGAACGGTACGATCCGGACCAGATTCGCTACTACATCACCATGACCTTCCCCGAAACCCGCGACTCGGACTGGAGCTGGGCGGGATTCGTCACGCGCAACAACAGCGAGCTGCTGGCTGCGTGGGGCAACCTGGTCAACCGCGTGCTGAAATTTGCGCACAAACACTTTGACGGCGAGGTTCCGAGGCCGGGCGCATTGCGCGCTACAGATCGGGCGATTCTGGCAACCGTCGAGGCGGGGTTCGAGCACATCGGTGGCTTGCTGGCTGCCGTCAAGTTGCGCGAGTCACTGGCCGAGGCCCTCGCGCTGGCCCGCGAGGTCAACGGTTACCTCGATCGCGCGCCCTGGTTCAAGGTCGTCAAGGAAGACAGGCAAACCGCCGCGACGACGATCTACACCGCGTTGCGCTGCATCGATAGCCTGAAGACCCTCCTTGCGCCGTTCCTGCCCTTCACCTCGCAGCAGGTGCACGAGTTCCTCGGCTACGACGGCACGCTGTTCGGCGAGCAGCGCATCGAGACGTTCCAGGAGTCGGAGCGCACGCACGAGGCGCTGACTTATCATGTCGATGACCGCGTGGTCGGGCGGTGGGAACCCAGCACGCTGCCAGCCGGTCAGAAGCTACGCCCGCCGCAACCGCTGTTCCGCAAGCTGGAACCCTCGCTCATCGACGAGGAACGCGCCCGGCTCGGCAAGCCGCGCGAAGCCGAAACGCTGCCAGGACAGGGCTAGGCCCGACAAGTGACAGGATGCTACGGATTGGGGCGTATTACACCATGATGCGCCCCCTATTTTTTGGTCGCGTAACGATCATGGTGTGTCAAAGGAGTTACAGCCTGTGGAAAAGAAACTTGAGGAACTGAAAGTTAAGCTGATCGAAGTCAACGACCTGAACACCGCCGCCGCCGTCCTGTATTGGGATCAATCGACCTACATGCCAAAGGGCGGGGCCGCGTCACGCGCCCGCCAGCTTGCCACGCTTCAAAAACTGGCACACGAAAAGTTCACCGATCCCGCCATTGGCAAGCTGCTGGACGATCTGCGCCCCTATGAGGAAAGCCTGCCCTACGAGCACGACGACGCCGCGCTGATCCGCGTGACGCGCCGGTTGTACGAGCGCGAAACACGCATCCCCAACGATTTCACCGCCGAGCTGTCCGAGCACAGCGCCACCTCGTACCAGGTGTGGGCCGAGGCGCGCCCGGAAAACGACTTTGGCCGCGTGCAGCCGTACCTCGAAAAGACGCTCGATCTCAGCCGGAAGCTGGCGGACTTCTTCTCCGGCTACGACCACATCGCCGACCCGCTGATCGACTTCAGCGATTACGGCATGAAGGCTGAAACGGTGCGGGCGATCTTCACCGAGCTGCGCGAGCAACTGGTGCCCATCGTGCAGGCGATCACGGGGCAGGAAGCGGCGGATGACTCGTGCCTGCGCAGGCACTACCCGGAAGATCGGCAACGCGCGTTCGGCGAAGAGGTGATCCGGCGCTTCGGTTACGACTTCGACCGGGGCCGCCAGGACAAAACCCACCACCCGTATGAAATCCGGCTGGGGTATGGCGACGTGCGCATCACCACGCGCTTCAAAGAAGATTTCCTGGCCGAAGGCATGTTCAGCACCATGCACGAAGCCGGGCACGCCATGTACGAACAGGGCGTGAACCCGGCCTATGATGCGACCCCGCTCGCACGCGGCACATCCTCCGGCGTGCACGAAAGCCAGTCGCGACTATGGGAAAACCTCGTCGGGCGCAGCCGGGGCTTCTGGCAGTTTTTCTACCCGCGCCTGCAAGCGTACTTCCCCGAACAGCTTGGCGACGTCTCGCTGGACGAATTTTACCGCGCCATCAACAAGGTCGAGCGGTCGCTGATCCGCACCGACGCCGACGAGGTGACCTATAACCTGCATGTGATGCTGCGCTTCGACTTTGAACTGGCGCTGCTCGAAGGCAAGCTCTCCATCGCCGATCTGCCGGACGCATGGAATGCCCGTTTCGAAGCCGACTTCGGGATCACTCCACCCGACTACAAGGATGGGGTGATGCAGGATGTCCACTGGTTCGCCGGGCGTGTCGGTGGCGTGTTCCAGGGCTACACGTTGGGCAACATCCTCAGCGCCCAGTTCTACAACGCGGCGCTCAAGGCGCATCCGGACATTTCAGCGCAGATCGCCCAGGGCGAGTTTGGCACGCTGCACGCCTACTTGAAGGACAACATCTACACGCACGGCAAGAAATTCACCGCCGCCGAACTGGTCGAGCGCGTCACCGGCAGCCCGTTGAGCATCGCGCCGTATATCACGTACTTGAAGACGAAATACGGGGAGTTGTATAGCTTGTAATCCCTAACCCTCGCACGAAGCACCCGATCAGACAGGGGCGTATGCGACGGTACGCCCCTGTCGTTGCTCTATAGTGGCGAACGCAGGCGTTGCCTGCCTGCCCCGATTTAGTAGATGTATTCCTCTTCGAGCATTTCGCGCAGCCGCAAATAGCTGTCGTAACGCCCGGCATCGACATCCCCACGTTCGACCGCCGCCAGCACCGCGCAACCCGGCTCGTGGGTGTGCGTGCAATCCTGGAATTTGCAGCCGGACACCAGCGGCGCGATCTCGACGAAATAGGCATCCAGTTCATCCGGCTCCACGTCCCAGGGCGAGATCGCGCGAATACCGGGCGTGTCGGCCACGTATCCCCCCTCGGCAAAGGGGATCAGCTCGCGGTAGCGCGTCGTGTGGCGACCCTTTGTTGTGACCTGGCTGACTTCGCTCACGCGCCGGCCCAGGCCCGGCTCGATGGCATTGAGCAAACTCGTCTTGCCCGCACCGGACGGCCCCGTGAATACCGAGATTTTGCCAATCAGCCGCTCGTGCAGCGCGTCAATCCCCATGCCCGTTTCGGCGCTGACGTAGAGGACCGGGTAACCGATGCGTTCGTAGACGCCGAACATCTCACGGATTGGCGCGGGATCGTCGGCCACCAAGTCCATTTTGTTCATAACCACGCAGATGTCCGGAATCGCCGCTTTTTCGGCAGCAACCAGGAGGCGATCCAGCATACGCACGTGGGGTTCTGGCTGCGCGGCGGCGAATACGAAGATCGCCTGGTCGGGGTTGGCGATGATCACCTGCTCGCGTTCGTGCGACGTTCCGACCGCTGAACGTGGAGCCACCCGCGACAGCACTCGCTCGCGCTCGGCCACCTCGACGATCACGCCGCCGACGGTGTCCGCATCGACATCGAGCCGCTCGATAGTCACGCGATCACCGATAGCTACTAAATCCGTTTTTTTGTATTCCTCTTTGAGCTTGCCCCGGAGTTGGCAGACAATGGGGCCTTCGGGAGTTTGAACGGTAAAAAAACCACTCTGCGTACGGATGACCAGACCTGTCAATTGTTTGCCCAATGCTCATTCCTCGTAGTGCACTCACCGCCAGCGCTATCCCCTGGCGGACGAAAAAACAAACGCCGCGATTAGCCAATCCGCAGCGCCAGAATTGCACACAGGCCAAACAACTCGCAAATCGTCAGGTGTGCACCTCCAGGCGGCGGATACAGGGAGCAAACGCAGCAAGAACGGGTAACATCGTGCTCCCTCCTTCGCAAATTCAACGGTGCTGGTTGTCTACACGACGAACCAGCCAGATTAGCCTTAGCTTAGCACGGGCCGCCAGCCGGAGTCAACAGCAATGCCCGCCGGAAACCCGATCGCTGCTACCAGTCTTCGTCAAAGCCGGTGAACCCTTCGGGCAGGTTCTCAAGCCCCGGTGGAAGTGGTTCGTCAAGCGCTAGCTCGCCTGGGGCTGGGGTGCTGAGGGGCGCTACCTCCACCGCAGCGGGCGCTCTGTCACGCGCACCGAACAATCTCTCCTCCTGCATGACCGTCCGGAAATACATCACGACGGCCCCCACGCCTGCCAGCCCCGCGATCAGCTCAATAATCAACCCCATCGCTGGTATGGGCATGTTCGTTAGCAGCGAATAGAGGATCGCGCCGGTCACCAACATGGCCACCCACCGGCGAAAGTCTCCGGGATCGAACACGCGCAGCACATAGCGGTAGATAAGCTGCCCGATCATGAAACTCACCACCACGCGGCCCATGAAAAACACCAGAAAGCTGAAGCCGCCGATCAGCCCGCCCGTGAGCAGCACCACCCCGCCCCCGATCATGAGCGTCAGCGCGTTGAGCTTGATCAGGTAAAAAATCAACAACACGATCAACCCGGCCACGAACACGACGATCACCAGGGGAATGGCGAGCATGAACAAAGCCAGCCCCCAGCCAATCGCCGGAACGGAGCGCCGCCGCACCTGTTGAGCAGGCTGCCGGACGGCGTTCGGAGCCAGACGTAGCCCCACCACCCCCACAACGCACAACGTAATGACATCACGCAACGAAGCCACGAAGTAGTCGCGCAGAATCTCCGCCGCATCATCGGGCTTGGCGACCTTGGTAATGTCGGGTTGCCCGCCGACCTGCACAAACCGCAGGCGTCCCTTCACGACGCCGGGCGGAACCACCGACTCGCTGAACGCGCTGTAAACCACGTCCTGGCCGATCAATGCGCCGGGGCCAATCCACAAGCCGGGGTTTTCGAATGACAAATCGAAAAAGGGGAGATCGGGCACATCGGCGCTGCGCCGGGGATCGCCCACTTCCGCATCCACGCGCCCCACCACCACCCCGTTGATCAACAGCGCCTCGCCACCGAAGTCGATATCGCCCCCCACCGTGCCATCGACCCGCGCCTGGTAGCCATACACCAGCAGATCGCCGGGCAGAACGGCATCGGCCAGTATCTCGGTGTTGAGCGCCATGGAGGTGAGATCAATGCGGTTGTTGGTGAAACGCGCCCGCTCGGTGATGATGACGGTCAGGCCGCCAAAGTGGATGTCGTCGCCGATCGTCCCTTCGATCAGCAGCCTGCCGCCGCCCACCCACAGGTCACCGGTCACCCTGGCCCCCCGGTGAACGGTGATCTCCGCCGCCACGCCGATCAGGTCACCGTCAATCGTCCCGCGAATATCCAGGATGCGGCAGAAGAAATAGAAATCCTCGGCGATATAATCGTCCGGTCCCACTTCGCATTTATCGCCCCGCATGCCGTCGGAGGCCTCGACCTGGCTGACCAGGCCCAAAAAGCCCACGAGCAGGAGCAGGAGCACGAGCAACCATCTGCGTTTAGGAGCGGCGAGAATCCGCATGCTGAATCAGTCCCCAGGGTGAACGGCCTGAATGCCCCTGCTATTGTACCGCAGGCCACGCACGGCAAAAACAACGGCGCTCAGCGCGCCTCAATCGTGCCGAGGTACAGTTTGTCCGAAACCTGTACCAGTTCGCCGGATGTCAGGTCCAGCTTCCATGTCCCCCCTGCGATCTCATCGGTAAGCAACACCATCGTGTCCCTGTCAATAAAAGCCAGCGGGCGATAACGCGCCTCCTCCGATGACAGGGCCAGGCGTTGCTGCCGCGCCACCACATCGACCAGCACGACCCCATAGTGCTGCTCTGCTGCAACCGCATACGCCGCGAGCGTCCCCCGATTGTTGACTACCAGGTTTCCCGCCAGCGGGTAGGGCAACCGCGAACGCGGCACAACGATGCTCGCCCCGGTCGGCAAGTCCCACACATGCAAAGCAAACGGCCCTTCGCCCGCGTCCGCTTCGAGCCGCGCGACGATGCGCCCGTTGGCAGACACGGCGGCTCCACACGGGCAATCGGGTTCGGCGGGCAACTCTACAAAGCGCTCCTCAGCGATGCTATAGGCAGCCACGTGCGCGAAAAAGTCGAAGGGCGTCGCCAGTGGCGGCTGCAACGGGTGCGCGGCATCGTACAGGAACCATTCCATGCCCGCCGACACGTACAGCGGGAACAAAACCAGGCCCGCGCCGGGCGCAGTCAGCGGGAGCTGGCGCAGTCCGGCCCCGTCCGCCCTGGCGACAAACGCCGCCGAAACGCCGTTCGCATCCACCTGCACCCAGGCGATTGCGCTGCCATCCGGCGCGGCCACCCACCGTATCGTCTCGATCCCGACGGCCCGCCGGATGAACGGGTGTGGCTCCAGCGTGCCATCGGCGTTCGCCCGCATGATCGCGCCAGTGCGCGTTTTTTCGTAGATCACATAATCACCGACCAGGGCGAAATGGCGGCCATCTTCCACATTCACAACCGTGCTCAAGCCGCTGAGCGCATCCAAAAAATACACGCGCATCAGGCCCGTTTCCGGGTCGGTCCCCACAAAAACGTCAATACGCCCGGTCACGCCGCCCTGTGCCCCGGCGCGAGAGCCGGCTCCCTGGCCCAGCAAAAAGACCAGCAACCAAACGATCACCCCGATCTTACGCATCATCCGGCTCCAGAGGTGAGGGTGAATCCAAAGACGCAGCCACCGCGTCGATCACTTGAGGCAGCACGCCCCCCGACGGCCCGGCCAGATGCCAGTGCGCGATGGCTGTGATCGGCGTGCGATCCGGATTCACTTCGATGATCGTCGCGCCAGCCTCTGCCGCCATGAATGGGAAGCTGGCCACCGGCTGAACCACCCCCGACGTGCCGACGACCAGCATCACATCGGCACGCTGGGTGAGACTGATCGCGCGTTCGAGCGCACGAGGGGGCAAAGTCTCCTCAAACCACACCACGGCGGGGCGCACATACGCGCCGCAGTGGGGGCAACGCGGCGGGCCAGCGTCTTCATCCCACGCCAGCGTGCTGATGTCGATCCAGGTGGGGTCGCCCTGGCAATTGGCGAAGCACTTGTCTTTTTGGATGTCACCATGAATGGGGATCACATCGGTGCTGCCCGCTTTGTCGTGCAAGCCGTCGATGTTCTGGGTGATCACCACGACGTGGGGCAGGTAACGCTCCAGTGCGGCAATCGCCAAGTGACCGGGGTTCGGCTGCGCCTGGGCGATCAGGCCGCGCCGGTACTGGTACCAGTCCCACACGAGCTTGGGATTCTGGCGAAATCCGCGCGGCGTCGCCAGGCGCACCGGGTCATACTGCGCCCACAGCCCATCCAGCGCATCGCGGAAGGTGGGGATGCCGCTTTCTTTGGACACCCCCGCCCCGGTCAGCACCACAAGCCGTTTGCTGGCACGCAGAATCCCGGCCACTGCGCGTAGTTGATCGGGCGACACATGCTCCGGCTGGCTCTGTTGGTGCACCGCGCTTCTCCTCTACAACCGGTACATTACGGGTGATTTCGATTGTGCCCCCACCCGGCACAGAACGCAAACGGGCAAACGTGAAAACTATCTAAAAACGCGCCTGTAACGGCCAACAAGCTGAATAATCATGTTAAACTTACGATACTATTGGTCGCCAAGCCAGGCTGGCAATTGCGGCCCCTGACTTCTGCCAACTGGAACGATATCGATGGGTAGATCACGCCCCCAGACCGACCGTGACATTCTAATCCGAGAAGCCTACGCGACCGACGAACACCTGGTTGTGCGCAATCGCACGCATGAACTGTATAGCCGCCCCCGGTTTGACTTCCGCGAATGGGTGATCAACACCATTGCATGGCGTGGCGATGAGCGCGTGCTGGATGTTGGCGCAGGCCCCGGCTTGTATGCCGACGCCGTTAGCAGCCACATTCCTGGCGGGCGCTACTTTGCCGGAGACCTGTCGTTCGGGATGGCGCAGCGTGCCCGTGAGCGAGGCATCCAGGCGGTCAATCTCGACATCCAACACCTGCCTTTTGCCGCCAGCACCTTTGACGTGGTGCTGGCCAATCACATGCTCTACCACGTGCCCGACCTTGACCTGGCGTTCGCCGAACTCAGCCGCGTCCTGAAACCAGACGGCGT
>CAZSXY010000051.1:10993-14248 GCA_964611395.1 uncultured Anaerolineaceae bacterium
AACAGGTCCGGGGAAACGAACACCCCGGGCCTGTTTGGTTCACATCACTGAATACTCCCGGTGCTGCGCTAGCTGGAACTGCGCTTGCGCCGCTGGATAGCCAGCAACGACAGCACACCCAGCGCCAGCGCCAGCCAGACACCCCGGAACCACATGGTGCTCGACACCGGCGCATCCGGTTCTGCGGGGGGATACCCCGTGCCCGGCAATGTCGCCATGTCCACCGCGGCGCTGCTGGAAAGAATGTCGAACTCGTTGCCATCCATGAACGCCACATTCAACGTGGACGCGGGCGGCACAAGATCAAGGCGAACCTTCGCTTTCACCGTGATCGTGACCTGTTCACCCGGGGCCATATCGCCGATCTGGACGGTCACCAACAGGTTATCCACGATGGTGATGCTCCCCTTGCTGGTGAAGGCCTCGACGACGGTCTCAAAGAACGCGGCATCCAGGCCATCGGTGATCACGACCCCCGTGAACGGCGTCGGGCCGTTGTTGCTCGCCGTAATCGTGAACGTGACGACTTCGCCGGGCACCACGTGACGCGGATCACCTGTCTTCAACAGCGCCGGATCGTACAACACCAGCTCCGGCGGTGGGCTGGCTACCGGCGTTGTACCCGGCGGCACAGTCGGGGTTGGGGTTCGATCGCCCGTCGGGGTTGGGGTTGGTGTTGGCGTCGGAGAGGCGGGAGGTTCACCTTCCTGGCTGAAGCCAAAGTTGTTGTTGCTCAGCGTGTTGTCATACTGCACGAAGTTGACCGTATAGACACCCACCGTCGTCAACGCGCTGCCAGCCGGTAGCGTCGACTGGTCTAGCACGGCAAAGAAGATGCCTTCGGTCGCCACTTCGAACGAGTAGGCTCCGCTGCCGCCTGTAACAACCGTCTGGATCAGGGTATCGGTTGGCGCGCCGTCAAACGTGCCATTGCCGGTATCGCGGTAGAACTCGACGCGTGCCCCGGCATAGCCACCTTCGGGGCCGTTCAACGTCCCGCTACCGTCCAGGTCTTCGAACACAACCCCCGATTTGATGTTAGAACCGGCGCTCAGGCAAGCCGCGGACTCGAAATCCTCGTCAAGCGGAGCCACGCCGTCGCTGTCAATCGAGCCGGCGGTCAACGGCAACACAACCCCGGTAGTGGTATCAATGACCCAGAAACGATCACTATTAGTGCCAGCTTCGTCGCCTGTCGTGCCGTAGAATGTGCCGTCATTGAAGACTGCGAATCCTTCCATGTCGTTGACGGGATTTCCCCCGAAGGTCAGGGGCGTGACTTCGGTAGCGGTCATCGTGCCAAGCGCCGGATTGAAACCGGGGCTGCTGGGCGGGTCAAACCCGTTGATATTTATTTCGAACAGGCGATCATTGGTTCCGCTGGCGTTAGCGATAGCAAAGAACTCCCCGGTCTCCGGATCGATGGCCAGGTCGTCAATATCCGGTTGGGCAATCGGCAACACCAGTTGCGCAAAATCCAGACCGGAGCCGAATGTGTCCGGGACAACACTGCCGGTAGTCGGGTTGATGCGAAAGATTTTATTCTGACCGGGGTCTTGCGTAATCCCCCAAATATCACCCGTCAGCGGGTGGATGGCCAGCGCATCGACATCGTTCAAGGGATCGGTCGTGGGCAGCCCCGTCCCCGGATCAAGCCCGTTCCCTGGCCCGATGGGACCGATCTGCGTAAACAAACCCGTGCTCGTGTTGATCGTGCCCCAAATCCCGTTACTATGATCATCGTGAGCGCCATAGAGGATCGTGCCATCCAGATTGAAAGCAATTGCTTCGACCCGTGTAAAATTTGTCCCACCGGGATCCAGCACGCCGACGCGGGTAGTAGCCAGCGGTGACAGATCGACACGCCAGAGAGCATCGCCCCAGTCCGCCACCACATAGCATACTTGAGCAGGAGCAACCTGGGCGTGAACGACATCCCGCGTTGCGCCGATCCCCGCGAGGGCGGCTACCCCCCAGATCAGCCCAACCACCAGCACAACAATGCGCGTCCTTGAACCAACCATTGCCTATCCTCCCCTTGTATGATGCAACCGACCATGAACGAGACGCCGAAATCTATTTAGTTATTAGAAGTATAATCACACAATCATATTTTTGGAAAATACTTTACCGCATGATTGCCCGCCATAAAAGAATTGGGGAACGCATAACGTAAACATTAAACACGCATGCCGGCTTAACGATTCTTCACGCCGGAGCACCGGAGCACCCTGCCAGGCAGTGTACGCCTTCTGGTTGAGGGGAGATGGGAGAAACCATTTCAGCTTTGCATGAACTGGAAGTTATGAGTGGTGGGTTTGGAGTAATGAGTCTGGAGTGATAAGTGGGAACTCTCCCCCGTGACTCACGACACATAACTCGCTACCCGGCACCCATGCCAATGGTGCAAAGGTTATTTGTGTGCTCCATTAGAACTGGGTTTTCGGAGGCGGAGGATCATCGGGCGGGACGAACCCAAACCGCCCGTACAGGGGCACGAACATCACAGGGATGACCGACTCGATCTTCCACGTGTCGTCATGACGCCGCACGCGCTGGAGCACCTGCTGGTAGCGATCACCAACTGGCAACACCAGCCGCCCCCCATTGGCCAATTGCGTGCGCAAGGGGCCGGGGATCGCCGGGGCCGCCGCCGTGACAATGATCGCATCGAACGGAGCCATATCGGGCAAACCCTGGCTGCCATCGCCAATGTAGACCTCGACGTTGTGATACCCCAAACTCGTCAGCAAGGCGCGGGCACGATCCCCCAGCGACGCATACCGCTCCAGCGAATAAACAAATCGCGCCAGTTCGCACAAGATAGCCGTCTGGTAGCCGGACCCTGTGCCGATCTCCAGCACCACGTCATCGGCGGTCAGTTCCGTCATCTGCGTCATCAAGGCGACAATGTACGGCTGCGAGATCGTCTGGTCGTGGCCTATGGGCAAGGGGCCGTCGTCATAGGCCCGCGAGCGAAACGCCTCCGGCACAAACTCGTGACGCGGAACGCGGCGCATCGCCTCCAACACGCGCGGATCAACGATATCACGTGCGGCGAGTTGTTCGCGCACCATGCGTTCGCGAAGCATCTCATAGTCGGGTGGGCGGGGCATTGTCCTCTCCGGTGATCGCTACCCCCATGATACACTACGGCGCAGCGGGCGTGAAGCACCACGCGCGCGAAAAACGCATGGCGCACGCGAAAGCGCAGGCCGGGGCGCTTACGGCACGCCCCATTCGTCCAGCGGGCGG
>CAZSXY010000051.1:14348-24190 GCA_964611395.1 uncultured Anaerolineaceae bacterium
ACGCGAAAGCGCAGGCCGGGGCGCTTACGGCACGCCCCATTCGTCCAGCGGGCGGGTCGAAGACAGCCCGAAGTCTGCCGGGGCGACCCGCGTCGAGAAGTCATAGTATACGCGGTACGGGCCGATGTCACGCGTGCGATACGTGACGGATGCCCGCGCCAGTCGGGCCGCGATCACCGCGTCGAGTGCGGGGAAATTTTGCGTGATCCACACCACGCGTGGCGCAGCCACCACCTGCACGCGATACGGCGGGTAGCGGTTCGTCACCGGGCGGTAGCCTTTGTCGTCATAGGGCAGCGCCGTGTCGAGGATCAGCGCCTCGTGCGAGCGAAAGATCAGCCGGAACGACGTCCAGTACCCCGCATAGCCATGGGTGATGCCCTCACCGGCGAGGAATTCGAGCAAGACCGCGTCATAGGCAGCCGGCACACGCAACCACTCGACAAGCTGGGGGGTGAGGCCCGTCCCCGTCCGCGCCGCGCGTATCACGGGGCCGGTTTGCGCCACGATCAGCGCCGCGAGCGCCGCCGCCTGCACCATCCACCCGGCGCGTCGCAGCCGTTCCAGGCCGAGCGCCACGCCAATGGCCGCCGGAACCCACAGGGGCATAAGGTAACGCCCGGTCGCGTCTGAAAACGACGAAACCATGAACACCAGGGTGAACACGCCGAATACGCCCCACACCCAGCGCCGCGCCGCCGTGTCTTTGCGGGCCATTCCCCGCCCGCGCAGCGCAGCCACCCACCCGGCTACCAGGTCGGACGCCAGCGCGAGATACACCACCACACCGGCAGCCGCCCCCGCCGAGAATACAAGCTCGGCGTCCCAGGGGAAGCGAAGCCCGTACAGCGCCGATAGCCCCAGCAGCGCCAGCCCCGCCAGCGCCTCACCCGGCGCGACCGGCTCCGCACCCGGCGGCGGAGCAAAGCCCCCGGTCAAAAACCGGAGCGCTTCCCAGTCGTGGCGCAGGTTGTAAAGCCACCAGGGGCTACTGCCTGCCAGGAAGGCCAGCACGACCAGCGCAACCCCGCGCCGGTGACGCCAGCCAGAGAACCGCACGCCCAGAATGCCAGCCACCAGGCAGGCGGTGACAATCGCGCCGTTCACCCACCAGCCGACTCCCGCCGCCAGGCCCAGCAACGCCCACCGCCAAAGCTGATCACGCCGCTGGACGGCGATCTGCCAGCCCAGCAGCAGCACCAGGTTGCCCAAGATGACGATCTCGTTGTAGCCGCCGAGCGCGATCCCCGTGTAGAGCGTGCCGAGCGCGGTCGGGAAGGCCAGCAGCAGCAGCGCCACCGCCGCCACGCGACGACTGCCGGTGATCGCGCAGGCCAGCGCGTACGCCGTCGCCAACCCGATCTGGTACAACGCAAGCTGCACCACGCGGATCGTGGTCACGGACTCGCCCAGCATCGCGAACCCGCCCGCCACCAGGATCGCATCCAGGCTGCCCATGTACGCCTGCCCGTAGTAAAATGTGGGGACCGGCTTCCCGTGCGTGATATGCCGCGCCATCAGCCCCACGACCGCCTCATCCGAATCGAACGAGAAGGCGTTTTCGGCAATCAACCAGGCGCGGAACAACGCCACGCCCAGCAGGATCGCCAGAACAGCCAGGGCGGGTGTTCGACGGGATAGACGTTGCATCGTTCGCCACTCGATTCGCCGGTGACAAGGCCGGTGTCGCCTGGACAACAGACGGTTGCGCGGCCATAGGATAGACTGGTGCGCAGTGTAATACAGGATACCACCTCAACCCGACACCGCGCGAGATTAGAATCGCGTAAAATCTACAACGGAACGACCATTCGCGCATCTCAATATGGTAGGCTTATGGGTGAGTGGCTTCCGCAGCCACAACAGAACAGTCGACAGCCGGGGCACACCACCCCGACAACCGAGAACATCGCGAGAAGGTGAGGAGATTATGGGCAACGACGGATTGAGCTTCACGCTGAACACCTCGACGGCGGGCGAATCGCACGGATCGGCATCGGGCGACCCCCAGCACGAAAAGGTGATCATCATCGGCTCAGGCCCCGCCGGATTGACGGCGGCGTTGTACACCGCTCGCGCCAACCTGAATCCGCTGGTCATCGCCGGGCACGAGTTGGGCGGGCAGGTATCGCTGACGTACGAAATCGAGAACTACCCCGGCTTCCCAGAGGCGCTGAGCGGGCAAGAACTCGTCGAAAAGATGAAGATGCAGGCCGAGCGTTTCGGCGCGCGCATCAAGCTTTTCAGCGCCGTGACCGAGGTCGATTTCACCAAAGGCTCACCCTTCTGGCTGAAGACAGACGACGGCAACGAGTACACCGCCGACGCCGTGATCGTGACGGTTGGCGCAACACCGCGCCACCTGAACGTGCCGGGCGAAAAAGAATTCACCGGCCACGGCGTGAGCTACTGCGGCACGTGCGACGGCTTCTTCTTCAAGGACAAGCGCGTCGTGGTGGTCGGCGGCGGGGATAGCGCCCTGGAAGAGGGGCTGTTCCTGACCAAGTTCGCCAGCCGCGTGGATGTCATCCACCGCCGCGACCAGTTACGCGCCGGGCAGACGCTCCAGCAGCGCGCCTTCGCCAACGAGAAGATGCACTTCATCTGGGACACGGTCATCGAGGAAATCCTCGGCGACACGAACGTCACGGCGGTGCGGTTGCGCAACGTCAAGACCGGCGAAGTGCGCGATTATGAGACCGACGGCGTGTTCATCTTCATCGGCCACGACCCCAACAGTGACCTGTTCCAGGGCCAGTTGGAGCGCGACGAGTTCGGCTATGTGATCACCGACAAGCTGATGCGCACCAGCGTGGAAGGCGTCTTCGCCGCCGGTGAAATCCAGGATCGCATCTACCGCCAGGTGGCCACTTCCGTCGGGCAGGGCACGGCAGCCGCTATGGCCGCCGAGCGCTGGCTGGCCGAGCACGAAACCGCACAGGAACAGCGCCGGCCCCAGGAAGCCTGACCGTCGGGCCAGCGATAAACCCATCTATCGCCCGCCTTCGTGGGAAAGCGGGCGATTTTCTTTTCGCAGCGTGGAATAGCGAAACGGCCCTATTCCCTTTTTGCCGCAATGTTGCTATGCTCGATTTAAGCGACACGCAACGACTCAGAACGGTGGTGTATGCGATGCTCTGGCGTGCAAACCCGATCATTTACGAGATCAACACCTGGACGTGGCTCCACGCGCTCAGCGTCGCGCACAACCGCGCGGTCACGCTTGGCGATGTGCCCGACAGCGAACTCGACACCATCGCCGGTTGGGGCTTCGACGCGGTGTGGCTCATGGGCGTGTGGGAGCGCAGCCCCGCCGGACGCCGCATCGCGCTTGAACACCCCGATCTGCAGGACGAATACCGCCGCGCCCTGCCGGACTTCACGCCGGACGACGTGGTCGGCTCGCCCTACGCCATCCGCCGCTACACCGTTGATCCGCACCTGGGCGGGCCGGACGGCCTGGCAACGCTCCGCGAGCGGCTGGCGGCACGGGGCATCCGGCTCGTGCTGGACTTCGTACCCAATCACCTCGCCGTCGATCACCCCTGCCTGTCAGAAACGCCCGACTGCCTGCTACAGGGCACGGAGCGCGACCTCGCCAGCGAGCTGGGAACCTTCTTCCGGGGGCCGGGCGGGCGCATCTTCGCGCACGGGCGCGATCCCTACTTCCCCGCCTGGACGGATACGGCGCAGGTGAACGCCTTCAGCCCGGCGCTGCGCCACCGCGCCACCACGATGCTGCTCGAAATCGCCAGCCAGTGCGACGGTGTGCGCTGCGACATGGCGATGCTGGTCACCAACCGCGTCTTTTCGCAGACGTGGGGCGACCGCGCCGGTCGCGTGCCCGATGCCGAGTATTGGGAAGTGGTGATCCCCGCCATCAAGGAGCAACACCCGGATTTCCTGTTCATGGCCGAAGTGTATTGGGATATGGAATGGGAACTGTTGCAACAGGGGTTCGAATACGCCTACGACAAGCGGCTGTATGACTACCTGGAACACGCTTCCGTGCGCGAGATTCTGGAACACCTGCGCGGCGATCCCGACTACCAGCAGCGCATGATCCGCTTCATCGAAAACCACGACGAACGCCGCGCCGCCGAAGCGCTGGGGCCGGTGCGTGACCTGGCTGCCGCCGTGCTGATCGCCACGCTGCCGGGCGCTGCGTTGTTGCACGAGGGGCAACTCACCGGGCACCGCGTCAAGCTGCCGGTGCAACTGGGCCGCCGCCCGGTAGAACTGGACAATGACCAGGTGAAGGGGTTTTACCGCACGTTGCTACTGGAAGTCCGCCACCCGGTCTACCACGAGGGGACGTGGCAGCTCTGCGATCCGCTGCCCGCCTGGGACCTGAACGCGAGCCACCGCCACCTAGTCGCTTACACGTGGCAGCAAGGGGCCGCGCGGCGGCTGATCGTGATCAACTATTCGGCGGCGTCAGCGCAGGGGCGCATCCGGCTACCGGAGCTTGACCTGGAGGGCCGCACCTGGATGCTGACCGACGTGCTGCACCACACCACTTACGAGCGCAACGGGGACGAAATGGCCTACGAGGGCCTGTACATCGATCTCATGCCCTGGCAGGCGCACATGTTCGACTTCCACTAACCTTCACATGCTCCCTCCAACCTATCCCCGCCCTACGTAGTGCGCCGCGATGGAATCCACGCGCCCGCCATAGGATTCGCCGAACAGGTTGAGGTGCGCCAGGATGTAGTAAAGCTGGTAGAGCGCGCGCCGTTCCGGGTAACCGGGCGCGGGATACGCTTCAAAATAGGCGTCATAGAACCGCGCGGGGAAGCCGCCGAACAATTCGCTCATGGCCAGGTCCATTTCGCGGTCGGCGTAGCACACCGCCGGATCGATCAGCACGGCCCGCCCCTGCCCATCGACCAGGTAGTTGCCGCCCCACAGGTCGCCGTGAATGAGCGACGGAACAACCGCGTTCTCATCGATCCACTCCGGCAAGCGTTCCATCAGGCGGGTGAGCAGCTTCTCACGGCGGGCAGGCAACCGCCCCTTGCGGCGGGCAAGTTGCATCTGAAAGCCGATGCGGTGCTCGCGGTAGAAGTCCACCCAGCGGGGCATCTGGTCGTTGGGTTGCGGCAGCCGCCCGATGAAGTTGTCGCGGTCGAGGCCGTACCGGGATGCCGTGTGGCGGTGCAATTCGGCAAGCGCCGCGCCGAACTGCGCCATCGTGTCCACTGACCTGCGCCCGCCGGTGTCGATGTGTTCCAGCACCAGGAACGCGGGGCACGCGCCGTCCGCGTCGCCCTGGGCGATGACCTGCGGCACGCGAACCGCGTCCGCGCTGGCAAGCAACCGCAGCCCGTGCGCCTCGGTGGGGAACATGTCGGGCGGGGCGCTGGCATTCCACTTGACGAAGACCGTTTCGCTGCCAGCCCAGACGGTCGCGGCCTGGTTGATGTCGCCGCCGTAGACCGCTTGCGCCCGCTCGACCGGCGCGCCCAGCACGTCCGACAGCGTATCGCGCAGCGCGGGGGGCAGCGTCATGGCTCCAGCCCGTTTTCTGCGCGGATATGCGCCAGCAGACCCTCCGCCCCCCGCCGCACGAGGCTATAGACGACATCGAACTTGCCGCTATAGTACGGGTCCGGCACGTCACGCGTGGGCACGCTTTCGGCGAAGTCCAGGAAGCGCCGGATCACGGCCTGCGTGCCGTCCGGGACCATCATGCGCAGGTCGTCCAGGTTCGAGTCGTCCATTGCCAGGATGTAGTCGAACGTGGCGAAATCATCGCGGGTGATCTGGCGGGCGCGGCCATCGTAGTCGATGCCGTGCTTGCGCAGCACGCCACGTGTGCCGCGATGCGCCCGCTCGCCGATGTGGTAGCGGCTCGTCCCCGCCGAATCCACGAGAATCGCGTCGCTCAGACCGGCTTCATCGACCAGGTGCTGAAACACGGCTTCCGCCATTGGCGAGCGGCAAATGTTGCCCAGGCAGACAAACAGTACACGAACGGTCATCTTGGTATGATCTCCCTCAACAGGCTCTTGCTGGCCCGCGTTTAGTAGTGTGGCGAGCAGTTATCAGTTTTCAGTTGATCAGTTGTCGGTTTTCAGTGGTCGGGTGGCGGGTGAGGGTAACCCCGTGGGCGCTTTCGCGATACCGCCGCGCGAAAAACTTCTCACTCGCCGCTCACAACCACCCATGACGTCAGTAGATGAATGGGATCAGCTTGCGCACCCGCTGCCGGTACGTGGCGTAGTCGGGAAATTCTGCCAGCAGGTACCGCTCCTCGCGCCGTGACTTCGCGTCGAAGAACACGAACAGCAAGGCGGCGTAAACCAGGGTCACCACGCTGGCATTGAGCAGCGCCCAGCCCGTCGCGCCGATGATCAGCCCGCTATAGATCGGGTGGCGCACCACGCCATACGCGCCCGTCTGCACCAGTCGCGCACCATCCTTCGGGTGCGGCAAGACGGACAAATTATCCCCCAACCACAGCAGCCCCGCCAGGGCCAGCAGCGCCCCCAACCCGCCCAGCGCCAGCCCGGCCAGGATCGCCACCAGCCGCACGCCGTCAGGCAGATCGGGGCGCACGTCCAGCCAGCCGGGGCCAATGGCGATCAGGGCGAATAACACGGTCTGGGCGATGACGTACCACTCGCCGCGCGAGTTACGCCACCATGACGGGCGCGATGATGAACCGGACATGATTACAAGCCTCCTTGCCATGCGCTGGTTTGCGCTGGTGGAGATTGTAACAGAACCTGAGTCCGGCTTAACGTTTACCTCACTCCCTGGCCGAACAGTATGCAGCCAGGGGGTGAGGTTTAGCGTCTGATAGCACGCCAGGCCCGCATATCCTGACCTGCGCCTACAGAATCTTGCTTAAGAACAGCTTGGTGCGGTCGTGCGATGGCGTCGAGAACAGGATGTCCGGCGTATCTTCTTCGACGATCTTGCCCTCGTCCATGAACACGGCCCGATCCGCTGCCGCCCGCGCAAAGCCCATCTCGTGCGATACGACGACCATGGTCATGCCCTCTTGCGCCAGTTCGAGCATCACGTCGAGCACTTCCTTGATCATTTCGGGATCAAGGGCCGACGTCGGCTCGTCAAAGAGCATGATCTTGGGGTCCATCGCCAGGGCGCGGGCAATCGCCACGCGCTGCTGCTGCCCACCCGAAAGTTGGATGGGGTATGCGTCAGCTTTTTCGGGGATGCCGACCTTTTCCAGCAGAGCATGCGCTCTGGCGACGGCTTCGGATTTCTTGCGCCTGCGAACCACGCGCTGCGCCAGCACGACATTGCCCAGCGCGGTGCGATCCGGAAACAGGTTGAACTGCTGGAACACCATCCCCACCTCGGTGCGCACCTTGTTGATGTTCCTCGCGCCCTTGAGGGGAATGCCATCGACGACGATGCTCCCGCTGTCAATGGTTTCCAGGCGGTTGATGCAGCGCAGCAGCGTGCTCTTCCCGGAGCCGCTCGGCCCGACGACAACCACCACTTCGCCCGGGTTCACGTCCAGGCTGACTCCATCGAGCGCATGGACGGTCCCGCGCAGCGTGTGGAAACGCTTGTGAATGTTACGAATCTGGATGATGGGTTCTGAATTCTGGCTCATCGCGTCACCTCCCGCCGTTAGCCCGGTAACCGCGTGCGCCGCTCAATGATGCGCACCATCATCGAGAGGAACAACGTCATCAGCAAGTACAGGATCGCCACCGTGTTATACCCCTCGAACGCGCGGAACGTCCGCGAGACGTACAGGCGGCCCAACTGGAGCAAGTCCGGCAGCGCCAACACGGAGATCAGCGCCGAGTCCTTGAGCATGGCGATGAAGTCGTTGCCCAGCGGCGGCAGCACGACGCGAACCGCCTGGGGCAGGACGACATAGCGCATTGCCTGCGGGTAGCTCATGCCCAGGCTGCGGGCGGCTTCCATCTGCCCCCGGCTGATGCTTTGAATGCCCGCGCGAAAGATTTCGGCAATGAATGCGCCGTACCCAAACGCCAGACCCAAGACTGCTTCTTGTTCGTCATTGAGGCTGATGCCAAAGTTGTCGCGCAGCTCTGGACTGATCACGAAACCGGCATAGAGCAGGATCACCAGCAAAGGAATGCCGCGAATGACCTCGACGTACAGCGTCGAAACGGCGTACAGAACCGGGTTGTGCTGCACGCGCATGATGCCGAAGATCAACCCGATCAGCAGCGCCAACGCATATGCCTGGAAGGTCACGCGCAGGGTCAGGAAGATACCGGCATTGCAGCCGCGCAGGTTGTTAAGCGCACAAACGCCCGGCTCCGTCCGGCGATTCTCAAGTATCTTGCTGCGATCAATCTCGACGAACTGGGCTTCGGTCGTGACGAGGCGAATCTCGTCATCGGTTTCTTTGACGACGCGCCCGCTGATCGTATCGTCCTGGCGCTTGACCGTGACGGTACACCCCTTCTGGCACTCGCGTGGCGGTGTGGGCAGGGATACCCCGGCGTCCGGGTGAGACTCCACCCAGTCCGCGACGGCCATGCGATCGGGGCCGTCATCCAGGTACAGCAGCGCGGTGACATCGCCCGCCCCGGTCGCCTGCAGCGCCTCGTCCACCGCCGGGTATGCTACCAACACCACGCGCGCCTCGCCCTCGGCGTAACGCAACGGTACGGGCACATCCTCCAGCGATTCCAGTTCCTCCAGCGCCTCAGTAATGTCTGTCCCCTGAACAAATGCAATGCGCAATTCATCGCCGGGCACGATGGGGCGGTTCTCAGCACGGGCGTTGATGGCAATCGTCAGCGTTGGCACATAGAAGTAGTCGATGTCACTGCGCCGGATTTCATATGACCGGCCATCTTCCCCGGCGATGCTCAGGTTGGTATTGCTGAGCGTCTTGAGCCTGCCGGTGACGATCTCACCTTCCCGCTCGATGAAAACATACTCGCCTTCTACACAATCGGCGGTTCCGACTTCGGCGCACGGGATGACCTCACGGCTGAGGATGCGCGATGTGGCGAATGCCTCGGCCACCTCATCCACGGTGCGGATCGTCATCGTCTTGTCGGTCTTCCTGGTGAGAGTTCCGGTCACCGTCATGCGGTCGATGTACGTCAACGTGATCAGGGTGTCAGCGCCGCTTTCTTCGCGCTGCTCGTCAATGATGCGCTCTTTCGGAATCGTAAAGAGGCCCGTATCGGTGCGGATGGTCAGTGATGCCGGGGTCTCCGATTCGATGAAACCGGAGTAGGTAACCAGGTCGCTGTCAATGACCGTATCGAGCAATTCGGCCATCACCGTCGTGACGGAGTCCTGGGTCTCGCCGACATAACGTCCTGTGACCATAGTCGGCTCACCGACGATTTGCACCACCTCGAACAGGTCTTCGGTGGACACCTGCGGATCGTCCATGAGCGACTCGATCACGCGCCGGTAAGCTTCGGAGGTCAGCATCGAGTAGATCACGATGACGGCGACCACCCCCAAGATGAGCGCCCACCAGGGCAGCCCGGCGGCCCAACCAATGAAGCGCTCGTAAGGGCCGGGGGGAGTGATCAGTTCGTGGCCATCATCAGGCGGTGGGAGATTTCCGGGTAGCATTTGTTCAGTGCGCGTTCTTTCATCCATGCGTTTGTCTCGCTTGCTGAAATCGATGGTGAAAATGCCTTGCTGGTGCTGGCGAGCAGGTTGTCAACGGCCATCCTGGGGGAGTGCGACACCGTCACCAGCGCCAGTGCCCTCATCATGTCCCTGTATGGTTTCGGCTCGGCGGAACCTGCGTCCCCCCTCGGAGGAAGCAAGCCGGATGCAGGTAACAAACGCGGTGCATGCCAGCGGCGAACTTGCGCTGCCGGCACACACCGCGCGATTGGCGGGAAGAG
>CAZSXY010000052.1:0-23653 GCA_964611395.1 uncultured Anaerolineaceae bacterium
CAGGACTGTTCATCGCTCGCTTAGTCCGTTTGCACTCGTTCTACTGTTGAGCCAACTTAAAAGATCATCCTGCCGCAAAAATACAACCTACGAATCTCAAAACCAACCAGATTCGAAACCCAGCCTTCAATATCTCCGAAACCGGGTTGTGCTAAAATACAATCAATAAATCACCAAAGGAGGTAGCAAATCACGAAACGATCGGGCAATTTAGGATACACCTCAGAAACAATCCATCACGCTTCAGTAACAGTTTTAGCTCGAGGAGACAGAAAAAATGAAGAAGTTTCTTGGTCTGATGCTGGTTTTTGCGCTGGTCATGGCATTCGCACCCGCGTACCAGCCGACTGCTGTCACCCAGGCACAGGAGAAAGTCACCCTCACCATCGAAAGCTGGCGTAACGACGACCTGGAAATCTGGCAGGACGTGATTATCCCTGCCTTCAATGCTCATTATCCTGACATCGAAGTCATCTTCGCCCCGACCGCCCCGACCGAATACAATGCGGCCCTGAATGCCAAACTAGAGGGTGGCACTGCCGGTGACCTGATCACCTGCCGCCCGTTCGATCAGTCGCTTGATCTGTTCAAACAGGACTATCTGGTATCACTCAACGACCTGCCCGGCATGGAGCATTTTGGCGACGTGGCCCGCAGCGCGTGGATCACCGACGACGGCTCCGACGTTTTCTGCGTACCAATGGCTTCGGTGATTCATGGCTTCATCTACAACAAGGCCATCTTCGACGAACTCGGCCTTGAAGAACCGGAAACCGAGCAGGAATTTCTCGATCTGCTCCAGGCGATCAAAGACGATGGCGTTTACCAGCCACTCGTCATGGGCACCGTTGACCAGTGGGAATCGGCCACGATGGGCTTCCAGAACATCGGCCCGAACTACTGGCATGGTGAAGAAGGCCGCCTGGGCCTGATTAATGGAACGGCCAAGTACAACGAAGGCGGCTTCCTCGCGGCATTTGAGGCGCTGGCTCGCTGGCAGCCCTACCTGCCCGACGGCTACCAGGCTCTCAGCTATCCGGATGCCCAAAACCTGTTCGCGCTGGGTATGGGCGCTGTGTATCCGACAGGCTCATGGGACATTGGCGTCTTCCGTAGCATGGACCTCGATTTCGAAATGGGCGCTTTCAAGCCCCCCGCGCCCGAAGGCGCAGAGAAGTGCTATATCAGCGATCACGTGGACATCGCGCTTGGCCTGAATGCCTCCAGCCCGCACCAGGAAGCGGCCATGACGTTCCTGGAATGGCTCACCACCGCCGAATTTGCAGAGTTATACTCCAACGCGCTGCCCGGCTTCTTCACGCTGTCTGATCACCAGATCTCGCTCGAAGACCCGCTGGCGCAAGAGTTCCTCGATTGGCGCAACGAGTGCGATTCGACCATCCGCTCGGCCTATCAAATCTTGTCGCGCGGCGAGCCGAACAACGAATTGCAGCTATGGGAAGTCAGCGCGCGGTTGCTGAATGGCGAACTGACACCGCAGGAAGCGGCGGACATCGTGCAGTCGGGCCTGGAAGCCTGGTACGAACCGCAGCAAAAGTAATCGCCCCTTAATGGATTCTGAGGTGCTGCCGTTCTGGCGGCACCTCACTTTTGTTATGAAGGCCACCGGTATCGCTTAACCACACGGAGAGAAGCCGATGAACTTAGCCGTGCAAGGAAACAGACGACCGTTCCCCTTTCACATCATCGTTTTTCTGGCTCCAGCCGTCATCGTTTACACCATGTTCATGGTTTACCCGCTTGTCGATTCACTGCGGCTAAGTTTGTATGCCCCCAATGAGGCGCGCGAAGAGGTTTTCGTCGGTCTTGACAATTATCGCAAAATAACAACTGACGATCTTTGGCGGCCCCGGCTGGAAGGCGCCATCAAGAATAATATGAAGTTCTTCCTGGTCCACATGCTGGTACAAAATCCGCTGGGGCTATTACTGGCCACGCTATTAAGTTCCCAATTCATCAGGGGACGCGCCATCTACCGCACGCTGATATTCACGCCAACTGTCCTATCCGTCGTGCTCGTTGGCTTTATCTGGCGCATGATTCTTAGCCCGGTGTGGGGAATTTCAGAAGACTTTTTGGGCATGTTCGGGCTGGAGCAATATAACAAACCCTGGTTGGGGTTAGAAGACACAGCCCTCACAACCCTGTCACTCGTGTCGGTGTGGCAATGGGTTGGCATCCCCATGATGCTCTTCCTGGCGGCGCTCATCAGCATCCCTGACGAATTGATCGAAGCCGCCCGGGTTGATGGGGCGACGGCCTGGGGGGTCTTTCGGAAGATCAAGCTTCCCCTGATCCTGCCAACGGTCGGAATCGTTGGCGTGCTGACATTCGTCGGCAACTTCAACGCGTTTGATCTCATCTATACCACGCAGCGCGCCACCGCAGGCCCCAACTACTCCACGGATATTCTCGGCACATTCTTTTACCGGACGTTCTTTGGCGTCCAGCTTCAGCCGGGGAATCCAACCATGGGGGCCACCATCGCGGGGGTCATGTTCCTCATCATCCTGGCTGGCGTGTTGTTATATATGTTTGGCTGGCAGCGTCGCATTCTGCAGGTTGAGTATTAGGAGCGATCATGATGACACGGCTTCAACGTCTTCAACCTGCACAGATGCTCCAATTGGCCGCCGCGCACGCCATGTTACTGGCATATACGGCATTGGCACTGTTCCCCGTTGTCCTGGTAATCATCAACTCGGTCAAGAGCCGGCGGGCGATCTTCAAGTCACCCTATGCCCTACCAAGTAAAGAAACGTGGGACACAATCGGCTACGAAAAAGTCCTTGAGCGTGCCAATTTCCCCGACTATTTCTTCAATAGCACAGTGATCACGCTCGGCGCACTGCTCTTTATTCTGGTCGCAGGAACAATGGCGGCCTGGGCGTTGGCAGAGTATCGTTTTCCCGGCAACGCCATCATGGGCCTGTATCTGGCGCTGGGGATCATGATTCCGATCCGGCTGGGCACGGTGAGCATCCTCCGCCTGGTCGTCGATCTTCAAATCGTGGACACGCTGTGGGCGCTAATTTTTGTGTATACGGCACAGGGTCTGCCGCTGGCTATATTCATCCTGACCAATTTTATGAAACAGGTGCCCCGCGACCTGAAAGATGCCGCTCGCGTCGATGGGGCCAGTGAATACCGCATCTATTGGATGATCTTGCCATTGGTGCGCCCGGCAATCGGAACAGTCATGGTCTTCAACATGATTCCGATCTGGAACGACCTGTGGTTCCCCTTGATCCTCGCGCCATCCGAGGCAAATAAGACCGTCACGCTGGGGGCGCAAACCTTCCTGGGGCAGTTCGTCAATGACTGGAACGCGGTGCTGGCCTCACTGTCGTTGGCCATGGTGCCGTTGATCATCCTGTACATCCTGTTCTCGCGCCAGTTGATCCGGGGTCTGACTTCCGGCGCAGTAAAATAACCGGCGCGCGACAACCTGTTGCGGAGAGAGTGGATTTATGTTTAGGGTTGGAATTGTCGGGACCGGTTTCATGGGGACGTTCCATGCCGCCGGCTGGGCAAGCACACCGGCGACAATAGCCGGTTACTATTCTAAGAATCCGGAAAGCGTTGATAAACTGATTGACCAGTACGGTGGAGAAGCCTTCGGCAGCTTCGACGCGCTGCTGGACGCTGTTGATGTGGTCGACATCTGCACGCCCACGCATTTGCACCATGACATGGTCCTGAGGGCAGCCACAAAAGGCAAGCATATCGTCTGCGAAAAACCGCTGGCGCGGACTATCCCGCAGGCTGGGGAAATGGTGGCCGCGTGCCAAGACGCTGGCGTCAAGCTGCTGGTGGCCCATGTGGTACGCTTCTTCCCGGAGTATGCGCAAGCCAAAGCCATTGTCGACCGGGGAGAGATTGGCCGCGTCGGGGTAGTACGGCTCAAGCGCGTGAGTTTCCAGCCCCGCAGACAAGACGATAACTGGTTCCTGGATGTTGAAAAATCAGGCGGCATGATGCTTGACCTGATGATCCACGATTTCGACTATGCCCGATGGGTCACCGGAGAAGTCGAGAGTGTCTTTGCCAGAAGCGTACGGAGCCGCCAGCCAGACGCCCCCGGTGATTACGCCCTGGCCATTTTGCGCCATACCAACGGGGCACTGTCGCACATCGAAGGGGGGTGGGCCTATCCGCCGCCCATGTTCCGCACCAGTCTGGAAATCGCGGGTGATAGCGGTTTGATAGAACATCCGCCGGGCAGTTCGATCCCGCTCAGCATGCACCTGATGGCTTCCGATACCGGTGATACGCCCGAAATTGCCGTACCGGCAAGCCCCTTGCTGGAAGACCCGTACGTGACCGAGATCAAGCACTTTTACGATGTGCTGGCCCACGATGTCCGCCCCCGCGTCACGGCAAAAGATGGGCTAGCCGCGCTTAAGATTGCATTTGCAGCCATCGAATCAACGCGGCGTGGCCAGCGTGTCATGATGCAGGAGGTGTAGCCGTGCGATTCGCTATCATGAGTTTTGCGCACCTGCATGCGGAAGCGTACATCAACAACCTGCGAGCCAGCCCTGACGTCGAGGTGATCGGGTTCGCGGACGAAGACCCGGCACGCGGCCAACACTTTGCAGACCTCTACAACACACGCTGGTTCAGCACCTACGAAGCCCTGCTGGCCGAAAAACCGGATGGGGTCATCATTTGCTCGGAAAATGCAAAACACCGACCGCTGGCCGAAATGGCCGCCCAGGCCGGTGTTCACGTGCTATCAGAAAAACCGCTGGCGACCACGCTCAACGATGCAAAAGCCATGATCGACGTGTGTGCGGCCCACGATGTCCAACTCATGACCGCATTCCCCATGCGTTTTAGCGCACCCGTTATGGAGATCAAGCGGGTCATGGACTCCGGCACACTGGGTACAATTTATGGCTGTAATGCCACCAACCAGGGGCAACTTCCCCGCTTGCACACGGCATATCCGCGTGATTGGTTCGTGGACAAAGCGCTGGCCGGCGGGGGCGCTGCCACCGACCATACGGTTCACGTCGCCGACCTGCTTCGCTGGTATTTTCAGAGCGAAGTGACCGAAGTCTACGCTGAACTAAACACTATCTTTTACCAGGAACCCGGCATCAACGTGGAAACCGGGGGGCTGGTCATGCTGACCTTTGAAAACGGCGCATTTGCCACGATTGATTGCAGTTGGAGCAAGCCCCCCAACTATCCCACCTGGGGCGGCTTGACGATGGAACTGGTCGGCGAAGGCGGGTTGATCACGCTTGATCCATTCCGCCAGGTAATAGCGGTGTATGGCAAAGATTCGCCGCGCCCAGCATGGTCATACTGGGGTTCCGATCCCAACCAGGCGATGATCAACGAGTTTGTTGCCGCAGTGCGCGACAATCGCCAACCCGCCATCACGGGCCATGACGGGTACAAGGCCGTCGAAATAGTCGAAGCGGTCTACCGCTCTGCCGCCAGCGGGCAGCCGGTGAAACTGCCGTTGGAATAAGGGCCAGCTTTTACCGGACGTTGGATTGGCAGTGCCGCATCACCATAGCATGAGTACGACAAACGGGAGCAGGCTTCTGCTTGCTCCCGTCTCTCGTGAATCGCTTTCAGCGCCTGGTCATTTGTTGGGATTCACCAGCGACACCGGGCAGCGTGCATTCTTGATCACCTGCTGGGCCACGCTGCCAATCAGCCAACGAGCCAACCCTGTGCGCCCATGAGTGGACATCACGACCATGCTTATCCCATCTTCGGACTCAACAAATTCACAGATCGCCTGCGCCGGGTTATTGCCTCGAATAAGCACCTCGCGCGCCTTGAGACCTTCCTGGCGCAGCCGGTTGCGGAGTGCGAGCAACTGCTCGCGCATCTGTTCGACCGGCTGGTCCGCGATCTGCTGCTGCCCGGCCAGTGCCCACTGCCCGGCGTAATCTCCGGCTTTGGACTGGTACACATGCAGCAACACGAGTTCGGCATCATGCACGCGGGCCAGCTCCACGGCGCGAGGAATGGCGCTCTCCGACCATTTCGAGCCGTCGAGGGGCACGACAATGTGCTGGTACATGGGGCGCACCAACATAACCGGAACGGGCATCGTGTTGAGCGCCCGTTCGACCTGCGACCCAAACAGCCACCTCATCATAGGGGCACGCCCCTGCGTTGACATGACCAAAATGCTGATGTGTTCGGTCTCGATCGTCTTCATCAACGCGCCAGACAGGTCACGTGTTGACACGACCTGAACCTGGGCACGAATGCCCACCGCACGCAAATCCTTGCGCAGCCCATCCAGATAGGCCTCGACCTGTTCGCGGCGATCCTCGCTGGATGTCTCCGCCGCTTCTCCTACCAATGCCGGTAGATAATCGAGATAAAGCAGGATCAACGCGGCCTCATGCTTCACCGCCAGGTCAGACGCAAACCGAATCGCAAATTCCGCGGCGGATGAGCCATCGAGCGGGACCAATACCCGATTGTAAATGCGGGCTGGGACAGTCATGAGATCTTCTCCAGACCTCTACAAAATCTGCGACAGGAACAGCCTGGTGCGCTCATGCTGCGGGTTCTCAAAGAAGTGTTCCGGAGTTCCTATCTCGATAATACGGCCCTCGTCGAAGAGAACGATCCGATCCGCGACTTCTCGGGCAAAGCCCATCTCATGCGTAACGACCAACATCGTCATGCCACTCTGGGCCAGTTCCTTCATCACGTCCAACACTTCTTTGATCATCTCCGGATCAAGGGCGGAGGTCGGCTCGTCAAACAGCATGATTTTCGGCTGCATGGCGAGCGCACGCGCGATGGCCACACGCTGCTGCTGCCCGCCCGAAAGCTGCGCGGGATATTTCCGCGCCTGCTCCGGAATGCCGACCCGCTCCAACAACTGAAATGCGAGCTCCTCGGCTTCGCGGCGGGGCTGGCGACGTACAAAACGCGGCGCAAGCGAGATATTTTCCAACACGGTCAGGTGCGGGAACAGGTTAAATTGCTGGAACACGATGCCGATTTCGCTGCGAATGGCAGCGATATTGCGCACATCATGGCTCAGCTCGATGCCATCCACGATGATCGTGCCCTCCTGGTGTTCTTCCAGGCGGTTTATGCAGCGGATGAAGGTAGACTTTCCCGACCCGGACGGACCAATGATAACCATGACTTCCTGGAGTCCGACTTCCAGGTTCACATCCTTAAGCACATGGAAATTGCCAAACCACTTGTTTACATCGCGGCAAATGATGATGGGTTCTGCAGGCTGACTTTCAGTCATATATCACCGTCCTCCCAACAGCCTATTGCAACTGACGCACACTACCAGCTCCTGTCGCTTCCAGCCGGCGGCTCACGTCCGACATGGCGTAGCTGATAATGAAGTATACTATCGCCACAAAGATATAGGCTTCGCGCTGATACGGGCGATAGATTGGCTGTCCACTGACTATAGTATCCACAATACCAACAAGTTCAAACAATCCCACCAAAGCCACCAGCGATGTATCCTTAAACAGGCTGATAAACTGCCCCACAATGGCCGGGATCACCGCGCGCAGGGCTTGCGGGAGAACAATAAACGTGGTCATCAACAACGGGTTAAGCCCCAGCGCACGCGCCGCTTCGATCTGCCCATACGGAATGATCTGAAGACCACCACGCACATTTTCGGCAAGGTATGCCGCACTGAACAACGTCAACCCGATCATCATGCGGATCGTCATGTCCAGGTCAGACAGCGCCGACCAGAAAAAGGGCACGATGAGCTTGGCCATGAACAGGATGGTGATGAGCGGCACCCCGCGAATCGTCTCAATGAACAGCGTGCACGTCCACTTAATCACCGGGAGGCTGCTACGACGACCCAGCGCCAGCGCCACCCCCAGCGGGAACGACGCCGTGATGCCTACAATGGTGAGCAACATGGTCAGCAACAAACCACCCCACACCGACGTAGGCACTTCGGGCAGGGTGCGCGTTCCCTTGAACCCGTGCAGCACGATCAAAATAACAGGGATGGACAGCACCCACCCGGCCAGGGTCGAGCGGCGCACCACCCGCTCGTGCTTGCCAAGCGTGCCGATAACCCAACCGTTGAAGAACAATAGCGCGCCAACTGTCAGAGGCAGTGCAATGCGGTTGAACAGGGGCGACAACTGCAAGCTGATGAACTCGGCAAACGTTCGCGCCCCAACAAAGCGATAGGCTTTTTCTTCAGCGAACAGCACCGGCTCTACTTCGGGCGGCTCCCCAAATTCCTCGATGCGGGCGATCGTCTGGTTTTCCAGACTGGAAAACAACTCGACCCCCTCCAGTTTGAGCCAGGCAAAGCCCAGGGGATCACTGGCTCCATCGTGCCGGATAACTTCCAGCACATACCAGTCATCAGCCGGCAACGTGAATTCGAGCACACCGGCGGGGTTGCTGGCATCGAAACGCATCTCGACAGGCCCGCCCTCGCGCGTAATGATCCTGTTATTCCCATCCCGCAGGCGCAGGGTGATGTCAAGGTTATACTGGGACAAGTCCAGCGTACCGTCACGGATGTTGCGGGCTTGTGTCGACCATTCGACACGCGACCTGGCCTCGACAAGCCCGATCAACGGCTCATCGACATCTGCCGGATCGGTCAGCGGATCGATCTCGAACGAAACCTTCTGCCCCTCATATCCCACAAACACAATACTAGATGGGGTCTTGGCCGGTTCCATCAGTACATAGATCGTCGGCTCAGGAATCTGCGCGCCGATGAGCGGCACGACAAGGATCACAGATAACGTAAGCAACACGGCGATGAATACGCTGCGGGCCACGCGCCCCCATATCCCCAACCCCAGGCCGGACAAAAATACCAGGATTCCGGCCACAAGCTCCATGCGCCAGATTTCGTGGCGATCATACTGCCCGCTGGTGAGCAGCCGCAGGTTGTTGTACACAACGGCCCACTGCGCAGTACGGATCGACCAAACAAGTGAGCTATACAGGAACCAGCCAATAATTACAGCCGTGAGAATCGTTGCGGCGGCATTTACCTTGCTGCTGAACAGGTTGGCTCGCATCCATCCAATCGGCCCGACAATAGTCAGGGGCGGGCGGCGACTGGGCGGTGGCTCCGGCGGCGCGACGTAAAACGCCCCCTCTGGATAGTGTTCGCTCATCTTACCGCTCCCTCAGTCGCATGGAATAGTTCAACGCGTTCATAATCACCGAAATGGTCAGGCTCATGCCCAGGTAGATGATCATCATGATTGCAAACACGGCCACTGACTGGCTGGTCTGGTTGGAAATCACATTGGCGACGTTGTACACATCAAAGAACCCGATCGCGATCCCCAAACTGGAGTTCTTCGCCAGATTCAAATACTGGTTGCCGAGCGGCGGGATGATCAGCCGCAAGGCCTGTGGCAAGACGATCAGACGCAGCGTCTGTGTGCCACTGAACCCCTGCGCGCGCGCCGCTTCGATCTGGCCATAGGGCACGGCCTGGATGCCGGCACGCACGATATCAGCAATGAAGGCGGCAGTATAGAGGATCAGCCCGATCGTCAGCGCGATATATTCCGCCGACAGGCGATCCCCCCCTGTAAAGTTGAACCGTTGCAACTCCGGGTAATCCACCGAGAACGGCCCGCCGGATAGTATCCACCCGATGGAGGACAGGATCAGGAGTGGGGGAAGCGACCACTTCACGGTATTGGCCGGCTGCCCGGTTTGATCCTGGACGCGCAATCGCCAGCGCCACAGAATCACCGCAATGACCAGACCCAGGCCAACGGCCACATAAAACATCCAGGTCGTATCGGTCGATTGGATCAACGGGAAGTTTACCGCCCGCCGGTTGATGTAGATCGGCCCCGGAAGTTTATACGAATCTCTGAGGCTTTCAGGAACCGTCGTGCGCAACCCGCGATAGATGAAATAAAGCTGTACAAGTAAGGGTGTGTTGCGAAAAACTTCTATGTAACTGGTCGCTACAGTGCGCACCAGAAAGTTGGTGGACAGGCGACTAACGCCAATCAGCACACCAAGAAGCGTTGCCCCCACCAGGCCAACGATCACCACGCGCAACGTATTCCTGAATCCGACAAGTAGCGCGTCCAGGTTTGAGGATTCTCCGGGCTTGAAATCCGTTGTGCCTTCGGAGATCATCGTGCCAAAGGGACGCTCAATCATTCGAAAATTGATGGTCAGATTGCTGGCTTCAAGGTTACTGAGAAGGCTATGGATCAGCACATACCCAAAAATGAACACCGAAATCAAGAACACTATTTGCAGGAATACCTGTATGACACGTATGTCGCGCCATAGGGGAATGGGGGCATGGGATGTAATGTCAAACGAGGGGGAACGTTGCTCGGCCATAAGAATTACCCCACACTGTGGTGTGTTACCCAACCGGGCAGGATGCCAAAGCTTTGTGGTCATGTACGCTGGGGACGCATTGACTTATGCGTCCCCAGTTGTTTACTTAACGTCGAAGAAGCAGCCGGGTTACTCCAAACTGATTAACGCCAGGCAGGAGGATAGATCAACCCGCCATCGCGCCACAAGCGATTGAGGCCGAGACCAGCTTGCCGGTCGATTTCCAACGGGGTATTGATGCCCACATGGCGCTCGTAGATTTCACCGTAGTTACCAACGGCGCGGATGACATTCACGGCAAAATCGTTGTCAAGACCGATCAGTTCGCCGCTCTTCTGCTCACCAATGCCCAGGAACCGCTGGATACGCGTGTCCGTGGTATTCAGGAATTCGTCGACATTGGCCTGCGTAATGCCAAACTCCTCGGCGGTGAACGTCGCGTACACGGCCCAGTTCACCACATCCGCCCAGATTGAATCCCCTTCGAGGTAAGCGGGGCCAAGCGGTTCCTTGGAGATGATTTCGGGCAACACAAAAATCGATCCGGGGTCGGCCATCTGCGAGCGCAAGCCCTTCAACTGGCTATGGTCAGACGTCAGCACGTCACAGCGTCCCTCTTCGAATGCAGCAGAAGTTTCGCTGGAGTTTTCGAAAGGAACCAGTTCATAACTCAGGCCACGCGACTCGAACGCCTCGGTAATGTTCAACTGGGTGGTGGTGCCGGTCAGCGTGCAAATCGAAACGCCATCCAGTTCATCGATGGAACTCACGCCCAAATCTGCTTTGACCTGCAACCCCTGGCCGTCGTAGTAGATCGTGGGGCCGAAGTCGATCCCAAACTCGCCATCACGCTGAAGCGTCCACGTTGTGTTGCGTAACAGAACATCAACCTGGCGCGTCTGCAAGGCGGTGAAGCGTTCGTTCGCGGTCAGCGGGACGAACTCGATATTATCTTCGGTTGCCTCACCAAAGATGGCCGCAGCCAGCGCCCGGCAGAAATCAGCATCGAACCCGCTCATGTCACCCGTGTCAGGATCAAGGAACGAGAAGCCCGGAACCTGGCCGTTGACACCGCAGATCAGATATCCGCGTGACCGAACCTCGTCGAGAATGCTGCCGCCATCCTGGGCGAATGCGGTCGGCAGCGCAAGCGTAGCCAGCAAAACAAACACTAGCAACAGCCCAAACAAACGTGTGTTTCTCTTCATGCTATCCTCCTGAGATTGAGCATTCTAGTGAAGAAACGAAGTGCGAAGCAGCATGCTGCCTCACGATGATGGGAGTCTGAACGAAATCTTATCTATGGGCTTTAATCGACCTCCTCTCTTCTGCGAATATGTAATTTGTTGCCTTGCATGAATATTAACTATTTCCTCCATATGTATCAGCTTTTGTGCGTACTGTCAAATCAGACAATTCGAAGGGAAAAACCGCCTACTCACTCATGCGGATGACGAACCGATTATCGGGCAATATGCCTAATGGTTGAGGTATGCAGCAGGCAGGACATGGCATCCACGTTTCGATGAAGGGGGGCGATAGCGTAAGAAAGCGCACATACCCGATCGCTTGCGCCCTTTAAGCTAAAGTATACTGATGCCTCTACCAATGGCTGTTGTACAATCAGTACAATCACCCGATGGCTTTGCCAGACATGAACATGATGGATGGCCTATGTACGGTAGTGGCCGTTGATGGTGACGTACTCATGACTTAAATCACAAGTCCAAACCTGTGCCTGAGCCATTCCCATCCCCAGGTCAAGGCGAACGCCCCACGCTGCCTCCTGCATCAAGGTGATGGCCGCCGGTTCGTCATACGCTGCTGGCTGCCCCCCCTCCACAAGCTGGATAACCGCATGTCCTTGCGCGTCCAGCAGCCAGAGGCCCACCTGCGCAGGATTCATCGCAACGCCAGCATACCCCGCCGCCGCTAAAATACGCCCCCAATTGGGATCGGCCCCGTAGAAGGCCGTCTTAACCAGTGCCGATCGGGCTATGGCGTTCGCCACCGTTCGGGCGCTCGCCTCATCGGCGGCCCCGGTGACTTCAATCGTGACGAACTTGGTGGCTCCTTCTCCATCACGCACAATCGCCTGCGCCAACGCGAGACACACGTCGTCCAGCGCGGACTGAAACCCGGCATTCTCCCCCAATGCAATGCCGGATGCGCCATTGGCCAGCACCAGCACCGTATCGTTAGTGCTCATGTCACCATCAACAACGATGCGGTTGAAGCTCTTTTCGACGGCGGTCCGCACCATCGAAGCAAGAGCATCATTGGCAATCGCGGCATCGGTGACAATCAAACCGAGCATGGTCGCCATGTTGGGCGCAATCATCCCCGCCCCCTTCGCGATCCCGGCTATCGTCACGCCGGAGGACAACCGCACGCTCGCCAGCTTTGGCCGCGTGTCCGTCGTCATGATGGCTGTCGCTGCATCCTGCCAGCCATCGGAGCACAGCGCACCTGCCAGTGATCGAATGCCTCGTGACAACGCCACCATGTCGAGCGGCAAGCCGATCACGCCGGTCGACAGCGTGAGCACTTCATCGGGGCGACATCCAAGCTGCCGGGCGACCAACCGCGCCGACTCATGCGCATCCCGCAATCCCTGTTCGCCGGTACAGGCGTTCGCGCTGCCGGTATTGGCCAGCACGGCACGCACTGTCGCATCGCCACTTGAGAGGATGGCCTGGTCACGCAGAACGGGGGCGGCTTTGACACGGTTGGTGGTGAACACACCGGCCACATTGCAGGGCCGTTCACTGGACAACAGGGCCACATCTTTCTTGCCTTCGCGCTTAAGCCCACAATGTATCCCGGCGATGCGAAAGCCGGACGGCTTATGGAATTCCATCATCGTCTCCATCTCAGCGCAGCGAGCAGAACAAGGTGACTTCGTCACAGCGGTGTTTGAGCGGGCATGGCGCGCAATCCCGCCACACTTTCTCAGGAAAGTTTCCGATCCTGTCTTGCCGGAACCCCAATCGTTCGAACAGGCGGGTCGCGCGGGTCAAGACCAATACGCGCTCATGCCCGCGCGTGCGGGCGACAAAAAGCGCCACTTCAACCAACCGGCTCGCAATGCCGCGCCCGCGCCAATCATAATGAACGGCTAACGAGCGCACCTCGGCCAGCGACCCGTCGAAAAACACCAGCGACACACAACCGACGATCTGCCCGTCGATCTCGGCCACAAACCAGTCGGTCAGGTGCGCCCGAATATCATCCGCCGAACGGGGCAACATGAGTCCCAACCGCACCTCGTTTTCAAACAGGGCGCGAACCGTCTCGACTTCATAGGGGAAAGGATGGCGGATGATCATCAGGCCGCGGCCTCCTGCAACAATGACTGCAACACCACAACCAGATGCTCAATATGGGCTTCTTCCACAATGAGCGGCGGGAGCAACCGCAGCACTTTGGGGCCGGCATTGAGCAGCAACACGCCACGCTCGTATCCCGCCGCTATCAACCACTCAACGTCCCGATCCATTTCAACACCGATCATCAGGCCAGGCCCGCGCACGTCTACAATATGGGGCGATTCGAGCCGCTGGAGACGCTCGACCAACAAGGCTCCCATCGCCTCGACGTGTTTCAGGAACTCCGGGTTGCCCACATGCTCCAAAACGACCTGGGCCGCACGACAGACAACCGGGCCACCGGCAAATGTGCTGCCGTGATCGCCGGGGACAATCGCTGACGCTACCCGCTCGGTCATCAGCGTTGCCCCAATGGGCAGTCCCCCGCCAAGCGCCTTGGCGACCGTCATCATATCGGGTTCGACGCCGTAGTGCTCATAGGCCCAGAGCTTACCGGTGCGGCCCATGCCGCATTGAATCTCGTCGAAGACCAGCAACGCGCCATGCCGGTCACATTGATCGCGCAGCGCGGCCAGAAATTCCCGCGTGGCGGGCTGGATTCCTCCTTCGCCCTGCACCGGCTCGACGAACACGGCGCATGTTTCCGGGCCAATCACCTTGTCGGCTGCCGCTATATCGTTAAAAGGGGCAAAGGTGACACCTGGCATGAGGGGGCGAAACGGAGCCTGATATTTCTCACGCGCCGTAAGAGCCAGCGCGCCTGCCGTCCGTCCGTGAAAGCTCCCGGTGAACGCGACAAATCCCGTCTTGCCAGGGCCGAACTCGGCCCGCGCACTCTTACGCGCAAATTTGATCGCCGCTTCGACCGCTTCCCCTCCGGAGTTGGCAAAATACACTTTGTCAGCGAACGATTGTTGGCACAGCATTTCGGCCAGCTCGGCGTGTGGGGCAGTATGGTATAGATTACACACATGACCCAGTTGCCCGATCTGGCGGCTGACAGTCTCCACAATCGCCGGGTGCGCATGGCCAAGCGCATTGACGCTGATCCCCGATGCAAAATCCAGATAGGTTCTGCCGTCGCTATCGGTCACCGTCATGCCCTGCCCCTTCACCAGGACAAAGGGAGCACGGGCATATGTATTCAAAACATACTGAGCCGTTTTTTCCTGTATCGTACCGGTCATCGTTCCTCACAATCTGTTGTACATCACGCAACGAACACAGTGCCGGACCCTGTAGCCAGGCCCGCAAGGTCAGTGATGACAGCGCGGTGCACGCCAGCCTGCACGGCAGCAAGGGCCGCATGCACCTTCGGTATCATCCCCCCGGTAATGACTTCGCGTTCAATCAGCTCTTTGGCCTCGGTCACCGACAGGTTGGGCACCAATTGTTGCCCGATCAGAACGCCCGGCACATTCGTCACAAATGTTGCGCGGGCCGCGTGCAAAGCCGCGGCAATGGCCCCTGCCGCGTGATCGGCGTTGACGTTATATTGCCCATTCGGCCCCAACGAAATAGGAGAGATCACAGGGACAACGCCCTGGGCGCACCATTCGAGCAGCACTTCGCTTCGCACCGCCACGATACGCCCCACACGTCCCATTTCTGGCGACCAGGACTCGACCTGCAACAACCCCCGATCAACCCCGCTGACCCCAAGCGCATCCACTCCGGCCTGCAAAAGAGCGAGCGTGAGCTTCTTGTTGACAAGCCCGGAAAGCACCATCTCGGCGACCGCCAGCGCCGCTTCATCCGTTACGCGCTGGCCGTTGCGATAGACCGGGTTCAGGCCAAGCTGGTGCTGCACGCGGTTGATCGCGCGCCCGCCACCATGCACCAGCACACACGGCGTGTGACGATGCATGGCCGCCACCGCCTGAACCAGGCCAGCCACAAACCCCGGGTCTTCGAGGTCGTTCCCCCCGACTTTGACGACGATGGGCCATTGGGGTGAAATCGAACGTTGCATAATCCTTCACCTTCAACACTATGCCGGCATCAACCCGGCAATTTCGGGAAGATCGAACATCAGGTTCAGGTTTTGCACTGCCTGAGATGCCGCGCCTTTGAGCAGATTGTCAATCACGGACACAACGATCAGTAGGTCGTCGCCTGCGGGCGTCAGGGAGAGAACGCCGCGCGGCGTTCGCACGACATGGGCCAGGGTCGCGAGTTCACCAGGGGGCAACACATCGACGAGCGCCTCATTGCTATAGTGAGCTACCAGCACATCCATAGCCTGATTGATGTCTGTGACAGGCACATAAACGGTCGCCAAAATGCCGCGATCGGTGGGCAAAAGATGAGGCGAAAAAATCAGGGGGCCAAGGGTATCATCCTCGCCTGACAAGACCTGTTCAATCTCGGCCAAATGCCGGTGGGAACGCCCAATGCTATAGGGAGAAAAATTGCCGTGTACTTCACAGAACAACGTGTGCAGCTTAGGGGTTCGCCCCGCGCCTGACACCCCCGACTTGGCATCCATGATCAGCGGTGCGTCCCGTTGCACCACATGGGCACGGGCTAAGGGAGCAAGCGCCAGCAACCCTGCCGTAGCATAGCAACCGGGGTTGGCAATACAGCGCGCGCCGCGTAACCGGTCACGTCCCAGTTCCGGCAGGCCATAGGGGATCGGCAGCAAATCGGGGGCCGGGTGCGCCACCGCATACCATTGAGCATAGATCGCCGGATCATCGAGGCGCAGATCAGCAGAGAGATCGACCACCCGCACTCCCTGCGCCAATGCCTGGACCGCTAGCGGGGCGGAACGCGTGTGAGGCAAGCAAAGCAGCACAGCATCCACATGGCCGAGCGGCGCATCAGCCGCCTTAACGAGCGTGAGATCAGGGGCAAGCGGCCAGACCTGCCGCAAGCTCCGTCCCGCTGATGACTCCGACGTGACGAAATCAATGGTTACATCCGGATGCGAACCCAATAACCGGATAAGCTCAAGACCGGTGTACCCGGTAGCGCCAAAAACACCTACACGAACGTTCATGAACTCCTCGCCGACAAGACAACAAAAAAACCGCTCTCAGGTCCGAGAGCGGTTGCACACTGTTGCGGTAGCTAATTTCTGTACCCAAACACCGCTAATCCGGACCTTTCAAATGGCAGGCCGGAGGGCGACGCGGGAAACGCGGTACAGAAACGACAATTAACATGGTTTTAGCTGACACCTGTGAATACACCAACTCAATGCTAAGACGTTACCACAAATCACTCCCACAAGTCAATAAACTTGGATGAAATGACCAAAATTCCCCTATTCGGAGACACGAGCCAGTTGGATGCAATCCAATAGAACCGCCGCCGCAGTCACCTGGATGCCAGCACCCGGCCCGGTCAGAGTCAACGCATGGTCGGCATAACGGCGGGTTGAGAACGACACCTGGTTCTGAGTGCCTCTCAACTGGGCCGCCAGCCGCTCCCCCACCATTCGCAACGCGACTACGCCACCCTGGGGATCGATCTCGGCCATATAGCGCGGCACGCCCGCAAGCGCCCCCATGTACGCCGCAAAATCGCTGTCAAGGCGCGGCAGGTGGGCCATGAACTCTTGAACACTCAGCGCTGCCATCTCATCTGGATACAGGGCCTCGACCCGAATGTCATCCATTCCCAGGGGCCAACCGGCCAAACGCCCTAAAATCAGGGCTTTGCGTGCCACATCCATTCCGCTCAGGTCGTCACGAGGGTCCGGCTCGGTGTACCCCATCGACCGCGCCATGCCAACAGCCATCGAAAACGGATCGCCATCCTCTAGCCGGCTGCACAGAAAACCAAGCGTGCCGCTCAGCGCCCCTTCAATGCGGTACACTTCATCTCCCGTGTCCACCAAGTAGCGCAGCGTGTTTATGACAGGCAATCCGGCCCCGACCGTCGCCTCGAATCGCACGCGGGGCGTATCGAAAAACGTCTTCGCAACGTCCAGCGGCCCGGCCAAAGGGCGCTTGTTCGCCAGCGCCACGCTGTATCCCACTTCCAGCGCCCGGAGCAGCGTCCCTTCCATACCATCTGCCGCCGTCGTATCGACGACAACGACGCGCTCAAGCCCGGCGTTATGCGCTTCGCCGACCAGGTCGATGGCCTGCATGCCAGCCTGCGCCCCAGGATAGTCCGCCAACGATCCTCCCTGATCTTTCAAGGCCGCCACCGCATCGACGACATCGCCCGTCAAGCCCGCTGCATCGAACACAGCGCCACTGCTATCTGCCAGTGCCACGGGCTGGAGTATTACGCCATACCGCCTGGCTAATGTCTCGCGGGTCTGCATCAGTTGCGCCAGGAATGCACGCCCCACCTGTCCTATCCCCAGGACGATCACCGTAATTTGACGTGGTTCTGACACAATAGCTCTCTCCTAATCCATAGCTGGTTTGACACCCGGCAAGGCCGGTGACGGTTCTTGCGTACACGGGGTGGCGGCGCAGGGAAACATCCGCCCACTGACGCTACCCAGGCCCGGCAAACCCTCGGCGGGAAGACGCGTTTTGAGCCTAGCATGAGCCGTTTGTTTCGTCAACAATGGTTCTCTGGTCGGGTGCTCCCCCCTGCCACATGCTGCTATTCTTCTTTTGCAAGCGCAAAACCGCTCATGAACTGCCGTTGGAGCAACAAGAAAAACACCAGCGGCGGAATGGAGGCGATGACGCCCGCGGCCATGAGCAACCCAAAATCGGTTTGTGTGCCACTGATCACCGAGTTCCGAACGCCCACCTGGATCAACTGCTCCTCTGGCCGCAATTGGAGAAAAATCGGCCACGCGTACTGGTGCCACATATAAATGAATTGGATGATGGCATGTGCCCCGATGACATTCCACGACATGGGGAGCAGAACTGCAAACAAGAATACTAAAGGGTTTGCCCCATCAAGCTGAGCAGCCTCGGATAGTTCGCGGGGAATGTTGCCAAAATGCTGGCGAAAAAGGAACACGCCTACCGCGCTGGCCATAAAGGGCATCGTGAGCGCCAGTTGGGGATAGTCCCTGGCCCAATGTAGTTGCGCGACCAGGTCCGAGAGCGGCACGAGGATCAATTCAGTAGGCATGAGCAGCGTAAGAAGCACAAAGAAAAACAACAGCCATTTGCCCGGAAACTCGAAATACACAAACGCCAACCCCGCAAACATGGAAAGGGCCGTCTTGCCGATGACAACAGCTACCGCGACGGTAAAGGTGTTCAGCAGGAGTTGTCCGAAGTGCTGACCTTCAAACAGGCCGCGCACATTGCTGCCAAAATCCGTCGAAGGGGGGAATAGCTTCGGGGGAATAACAAATGCTTCTTCCAATGTCAGGGTTGCCACCTGCAACGCATATAGAGCGGGAGCAGCCAGAAACAAACAGGCAAGAATCAACCCAAGATGCACACCATAACGCGTCTTTCGTCGATTCATGGCTATCCCTCGTATGTCACGCGACGGTCGATGAACCGGAATTGTAACAAGACCAGGCCCGCTACCATTGCGAATAAGACGACTGCCTGGGCCGCTCCAAAACCGGCTGGGGCACCGGTTTCAAAGGCATCTCGATACAGTTTGAAGATCAACACATTGGTTGCGCCACTTTCACCGCCTGGGCCAAAACGCGGCCCACCTTCCGGCGTGAGCGTATCAACAACGCCGTAGATTCCATAGAACGAATAGGTGATATTCGTCACCAGCAGGAAAAATGTATACGGAGCCAGCAGCGGGAAGGTAATGCGCCAGAACCGGCGAACGCGCCCTGCTCCATCCAGCGCCGCAGCCTCCAATAAATCCGTTGGTATGTTCTGCAACCCCGCGACATAAAAGAGAATGTTGAATCCCAGGAGATTCCACACCGCCGACAAAATGATCACCCACGGGGCAATATCGCGATCGGTTAACCAATGCACGCTGAATCCAAACAGTGAATCAAGCAGCCAGTTCAAGACACCTGTGCCACCTTCGCGGAAAATCGACAGGAATATCACCCCGGTGACAACCGGCGATATCGCATACGGCCACACCAGCAGGGTGCGGTAAACAGAAGCGCCCTTGACTTTTTGGGCCGCCAACACGGCGATGCCGAGGGCAATGGCCAGGCTCAAGAGCACCACGAAACACGTGATATAGAGGGTCGCGGCGAAGCTGTTCCGGTATACCGTGTCTTCGGCCAAGCTGACGTAGTTCTCCAAACAAACGAACTGTTCTTGCGGAAGCGGGAAGATGCGCCGTTTGAGCGACATCAGCATGATCTGGATGGTGGGGTAGTACAGAAACAACGCGAGAAAAAAGAGGGTCGGCATAATGAAGAGATACGGCAGCAAACGCCCCCTATACCGTCCCAGCGGCAGGTCTTGCCCCTTGTTGCGCTGGCGCAGCAATGTCCATAATGGAACCAGCAGCAGCAACGCGCTCAGCACCGTGACCAGCAGCCCTAATCGAAATTCTGCGCCGCCAGTATCGGAGGCATAGGTACAGTGTTGGGTTGGAACCATCAAAATCTGCCCGCCCAACGCCCCGGCCAACGCCCCAAGACCCAGTACGACGGGCGATTGGTAGCGGGTTTGCCCGGAATTAGTATCCCCTACAGCTTTGAGGATAATGCCGGTTGCAAGCAAACCGAACAGACCGCCAACGGCCAACGAACCCACGAGCTGCTCAGGTGAAACCTGGCTGAAGTACGTGGCCGTATGGGAGAAGAAACCGGGAAGGGATGTGATCGCGTCATCAAGTAACTGCCAGATGGCGCGGAATCCGCCCCACTGTAAAACCACAAAAGCGCCCAAGAAGGCCGCCGCGCCACCAACTAGCACCCGTTCCAGAAGTATTTGCGATCTGACTCCGGCCAACCTGCGCATCAGTCATGCCCGTTGTGGTAAATGAAAAGTAGGATGAGTGTGCAACCCATCCTACGATGTAACGCGCCTTTCGTGCAATTAGTTCCCGACGACGCTGTTGTATTCGGAGAGGGCTTTGTCCGCCCTGGTTTTGGCTGCGGCCAAGGCATCCGCCGGATCCTCACCGCTATCGATAATCGACAGTGCGGCTTGAGTGACCGCCTCCCTCACCTGACTCGCCGCGCCGATAGTTGCACCGGCATTGGCCGCGTTTGGCGTCGAGTCAAGCAGTTGGTCGAGCGCAATCCGGTAATAGGGATTTTCTTCAAACCAGCCCTCTGCCGTGAGTTGCTCGATCGAACTTTGCCGGATGGGGAAGTAACCGCTGACCTTATGCCACGTGCTCATGTTTTCTGCGTTGACAAGAAAGAAGGCAAAGTCGACGGCGGCCCTGGTTTCTGCTTCCGGATGTCCGGCCATGACCCACAGCGCCGCGCCGCCCGCCGTAACTCCGTTTGTGGCGGATTCGTCAGGGAGGGGAAAGCGTGCAACTCGCGGCGAAAACTTGCCCATGCTTTCACCAAATTTCAAGATATTGCTCAGGCCAGCGCTGGTGCTGAGGTGAATGGCCGTCTTTTTGGTGATGAAAATCAATCCTTCGGGGGTGTACGCATTGGGAACGCCGCTGTAGGTGAAATACCCCTTGTCAACCAGGTCTTTCCACCAGGTGAACACGTTCAGCATGGCCGGGCTGTCAAGAAAGGCTTCGGTCGCGCGGCCACTGCGCCCATTATCGTTGTTCACGAACAAGGCATTCTGCATGGAAACCCATTGCTCAGGCAACCAGCTATTGACCGGCCAATTGATGCAAGCCTCCAATCCCTCAATGTTGGCATTCATCAGCGCGTCGCAGGTAGCGGTGATTTCTGCAAATGTGCGTGGGGGAGAGTCGGGATCCAGTCCGGCGGCTACAAACAAGTCCGGGTTGTAATACATGACCGGGTTTGAGGCATTCCAGGGGATGCCCCAGATTTCGCGATCCAGGTTGTAGAAATTGCGCATCGGGCCGATGATATCGGGGATCGTCGCCAATTGCGCATCGGTTGCGTAATCCCCGATCTTGACGAAGAACTGGGAATCAATCGCTATCTGGGTCAGCGAATCCTCGATCTGGATGAGGTGAGGAGCGTTGCCCTGGCTGGCAGCCCTCAGCGCGCCTTCGAAAACCTCGCCATAATCATCCGTGGTAGTTTGGATGTTGACGACAACCCCTGGGTTTTGTGCCATAAATGCTGCGGCAATCTCCTCGATTGCCGTGCGGCGGATATCACGGTCGTCAGGGTAGATATGAATGAAGGTAATTTCCACTGGCGCTTGTGCCTTGACCTCCCGCAGGCCACCGATTGCCGGAAGCATCGCAACTACCAGGAACAAGTAAAGCGTGAGCCGGGCTATTCTTTTCACGATCCGTTCCTCCTTATGATCTTGTAGTGACTGCCAGGCCAGGGGCAGACACCGGACGACCCTGCACGCATTTTGCGCAGGCGTCGCTATGAGCGAACCACGACGTGGGGGCCAGCCTGTTCCCCGACTTCTCCCACGTGCCACCAGGGGGCTTCTCGTTCCTGCATGTGGTGTGCGAATGCATCGAGTTGCGCGGCAGGTAGCGCAATAAGAAGTCCGCCGCTAGTTTGCGCGTCAAACAGCAGCATTAGCAGGTCTTCAGCCAGAGTGCCCTCCACGCGAATATCACTTTCATAGGCCAGTCGGTTGGCGGTCGACCCGCCGGGGAATATCCACTGCGCTGCGTAGCGCTTGGCACCGTTAAGCAGGGGAATACGGGTAAAATCGAAATACAGCGTGACATCGCTGAACCGGGCAACTTCGGTGGCATGACCTATTAACCCAAACCCTGTGATATCCGTTGCCGCTTTAGCGCCCAGCGCAGTGGCTGCTTCGGCCCCTGCGCGGTTGAGTTGCATCATCCAGGTGATCGCTTCAACCACGTCGTCAGGCTCTGCCCGGTCCGCTTTAGCCGCTGTGGTAATGCAGCCGGTTCCCAGGGGTTTGGTCAAAATCAGCCTGTCACCGGGACGCGCTCCCCCTTTAGTCAACAAACGGTCAGGCGAGGTTATGCCGACGACCGCCAGCCCCACCTTGGGTTCTTTGTCTTGAATGGTATGCCCTCCAGCGATGACGGCCCCAGCTTCGCGCACCTTTTCCGCCATGCCGACCATGATCTGCCTGCTCATGTCGATCGGAAGGTCGGGAGGCAGCGCGGCAATGTTCAACGCCAACAAAGGTTGCCCGCCCATGGCATAGATATCACTGAGCGCGTTGGCAGCGGCAATTGCGCCATATTGGTACGGATCGTCGACGATAGGCGTGAAGAAATCGGTTGTGACGATCAGCGCATGCGAATCATCCAGCCGGTAGACAGCCGCATCGTCCGGCACCCCCAAACCAACAAGCAGATTCGGGTGGTCGGCGGGATTAAACATGTCTTGAATTGGGCGCAGAACCTGCGCCAGGGCCTCAGGGGCCAGCTTGGACGCTCAACCCGCACATGATGATAGGGAGGTCAAGCGGATGATCTCGTCACGTGTCACTGGCTTTTTCTTGTCTTTTCCGTAGGCTATTTGATGGGTGACGAGTATAGTGTAATCCTGATTAAACGCAAGCAGTTTATTGGGTGAAAGAACGCGGCACGTCAGCAGATTGCGCGCCACTATCGCACCATGCCGTACACTGAGAAACGGCATAGCATGTCAACGTGGGGGCAAGCGAAATTTCTGGCCAGGTATGCACTTGTATCCTGCAATCTACGGGAAAACCCTGTCGCCACGGATGCGATTTTTTCACTCCGAACGCCCGGTTTCTAGAATTGTCATGCGAGGAAAGAAAAGGGAGAAACGCTCTTGACTGAACTGACAGGCTATGCTATGATTTCAGCCGTTAACGAGTTGGGGGCGTAGTGTAGCGGTTAACATGCCGGCCTGTCAAGCCGGAGATCGCGGGTTCGAATCCCGTCGCTCCCGTTCTGGCTACGAGGCATACTCGTAGCCATTTTTATTTCTAACGCCCCTGCTATCACCTCTCTTTCTTCGTTGTTTTTGACAATGGGATCGTGATCCACATGATCGACGAAAAGAGAGCCAGTAG
>CAZSXY010000053.1:0-23585 GCA_964611395.1 uncultured Anaerolineaceae bacterium
ATAGAACGGGGCGAGGCGATCATACGTGCGCCGGTAGTCGAAGGGTTTGCTCATGGGTAGGGAGCCATCAAAAAGCCCCTGCTTAGAGGGGCTGGCCGCATTCAGTGCATGTGGCGACGGACGCCGCGTAAGTCAACCCGCAGTCATCGCAGGTCTTTTCCCCCGCAGCTAGGTGCTTTTGCACCATGTCCAGGGCGATGTCGCGTTCCAAGCCGGCGGCGGTGAGGTCGCGGACCACGTATTCTACCGGCGCTCCGGCCGCCAGTCGCTCGCCCAACGCATTAAGCATCTGCGCCAGCCCTGCCGGGGCTGGGCGCGGGGTCTTCATGTCCAGCACGCGCGGTTCAAAGGCAGTGCCGCAGGTCTGGCATTCCACGAACTCGCCGAGCGTGCCCATCGGGATGACGGGCACAAAGTACAACGAAAAATAGCGAGTGGCCCGCTTCCGGACATAGGGGCGCTGGGCTTCGCAACGGGGGCAGTAAAACCGTCCCTCGCCAATCACTTTTGAACGCGCGCGCGTCCCGAAGATGATCACGCGGTGGCCTTTCTACCGCCCGGCGGACATGGGCATGATCACGTGGATGAAATCGTCCCGCCCGGCGGGGCGCACCACGCCCGGCGCGGTCGGCCCGCTGGTCTCCAGCACGACCTGGTCTTCCTTGATCACGCTCAGCACTTCGATCAGGTAGCGGATGTTGAACGAAATCTCGACCGCCTGCCCGTCGATGCTGGCATCGACCGGCGCTTCAGCGTCGCCTTTTTCCTGCGAGCGCCCGGCGACGGTCACGCGGCCCGGCACGTTGACCATGCCGCTTGGCTCGACCAGCACGCGGGCGGTGTTGGCCGAATCCTTGGCGAAGACCTCCGAACTCCGGCACGCAGCCAGCAGGTCATCGGTGTAGGTGAGGATTTGCGTCTGGTAGCTGCCCGGGATGATCGCCTCGTAGTCGGGGAACTTGCCTTCGATCAACTGGGAAATGACGACCACGTTCTTCATGCTGAACATGATCTGCCCGCGACCTTCCGGCAGGCCAATGAGCACTTCTTCGTCCTCATCACTAATGATGCGGGCCAGCTCTTGCAGGGTGCGGGCGGGGACGATCAACGGTTCGGGAGCCTGGTTCCCGACGCTGAATTCAAGGATGGTGGTACGCACCGCCAGCCGGTAGCCGTCTGCTGCGGCCATCGTCATCACGTCGTCGTCGAAGCGCATCAAAATCCCGGTCAGGATCGGGCGGTTATCTTCTTTCGCTGCGGCAAAAACGACCTGCTCGATCATCTCGCGGAAGACGCTGGCATTCACCGCAATGGCATGCGTGGGGTCGAACTCCGGCATGAGCGGGAACTCGCTGGCGTCCATGCCCTTGATGTTGGCGGACTTGGCCCCGCAGCGCAGGTGCACGGTCAGCGTGCGCAGGTCGAGTTCCATGTCCACGCGTTCGGGCGGCAGCGTGCCGACCAGTTCCTGCAATGTGCGCGCCGGGACGGTGATCGAGCCGGGATGCTCAACCTTCGCCCCGATCCAGTGGGTGATGCCCAGTTCAAGATTCGTCGCGGAGAGCTGCAGGCGCGCGTCGTCGGTGGCGATCATGACGTTTGCCAGTATCGGTAGCGTGGGCCGGCTTTGAATGGCGCGGCTGACGATCGACAAGCCTTTGTGTAGATTCTCTTGGAGCACTGAGACACGCATACAAACTCTCCTACGGTACGCACGTTATAGACCAGTGACGGTTAGCTGTCCCCAATTATACAGTCTGCTCACGCGGGGGCAATAGTTCAACATCCGTGCGGAACCGAGATGTTCGGCAGGCTGTCCAGTTGCGCCACGTCCAGCGCGTACTGCAGGGTCAGTGTGCCCGAAACGGTCGATTGTGTCCGGTCGGCCCATAGCAGGTGCACGCCGCGCACGGTTGCCGTGATCTCGTAGCGCAACACGGCGTTGATCTCCGGCGCGATCCACAGATCGGCGGCGAGCGTGACGGCGCTGCTGGCCGTCTGGTGAATGGCGGGCAGACGGGCATCCTGCGGCCTGAACGTATATTGCCATGCCGGAAGCGCGCCAATGGTGTCGCGGTGGCCGGTGGGGATCGCCTCGACGACACCGCCCATGATTTGCCCGGCGGCCAGATCGGCAATCTCAGCGCCGCCGGTGTTTTGGCCGGTGTCTTCAGAGCACTGGCCGTTGACATCGACGATGTAGTAATCGTTTGAGAAGCGGACACCTTCAAGCTCCAGCAGGGCGTCGCTGGGCAAGAAGGCGCTCCCTTCGACGGCCAGCACGACGCGTCGCGTCTGGCCCAATTCATTGGCCAGCACCTCGACCGCGAGCGTGCCGGTCACGGGATCGCCGGTGTCGTCTGCCGTGCCCTCGAAGCTCCCGCTGATCGTGTAAACCCACCCTGGGCGTACGGAAAGATTGCGGTCGATGGGATCAAATTGGACCGTCGAGAAACCGGGTGGGGGCGCGTTTTCGGTGAGAAAGATCGCCGTGGGCAGCGTGTCGAGGCTGGCGAGGGTGGGCACGACGATGTCGTCCTTGCCCGCCGTTGAACAACCTCCCAGCGCCAGTAACGCCAGAACCGCAGCCCCTAAGACACGTAGTCTAAACCCCATTGTGCAGTGCCTCCCCGCAGACTGTGCCAGCGCGAACCGTGCCCGAATTATAGCGACTTCGGCGCGTCGGGGGTATTCTTCCATGCTGGAACCCGATCGATCCCATCTCAGGGGGAGGGAACGATATTTTGCAATAATTTGTCTGTAATTGACACATTTAGGATTTGCTGCCAAAATGAATTTGACTTAATATTAGTACTTGCTAGCTTTTTACAATGGTTGAATGTAGTATATAAACGTAGGGCAATCCCGGGGTGGGATTCAAGCGGGTAAATGACGGTAGCATGGGGCAGTTACGCCTGTGTTGCTGTCTGTTGTGCATTGGGCCGGATGATCGTTGTCCTTAGCTAAATCATTCGGAATGAGGAACATCATAATGTCGGCCCTATTAGAGCAAGTCACGCAAACAACCCGTTCGCTCTTCGAGCAGAAACTTCACGATAAGCGCCTTGTCATCCTGTACCCCCGCCATCCCAGCCGCGCGGCGCTGGTATCGATGCTGCTGGATGTGTATCAGCATGGCATCGTCTACTATCCCCTGGGCGCTGACGATAGCACGCTGGTGGAATGGCTGGGGCGCATGGCCCGTGATGAAGCGTTCCCCGCCTCATTTGGGGCGCAAACGCGTGCCGCGCTTGAAGCCAATGCCGCGCCGGAAGACCTGGCCGCTGCCCTCAGCGCTGACCTGGCGAATGTGCAACGCGACCCGTTTGTGTTGTTACTCGACCAGTTTGACAACCTGGCGTTCGACGCGCAGGCAGACCGCTTCTTCCGCACGCTGGCCGTCAGGCTGCCATCGCATGTGCAGATCGTGATTAACGCCCGGCTGCTGAGTGTCCAGCCCTGGACGGATTTGATCCACGCCGGTCACGCGGTGGTGGTGGGCAATGATCGGGCGTTGGGTGGCGGGATATTCGGCGACGAGCCGGAGCGGGCGCAGCTTGAAGTATTCGCGCTCTCAGGTGGGAACGTCTACATCAACGGGCGTCCGGTGATCAGTTGGGAAGGGTCGCTGCCCCGGAACCTGTTTTACTTTTTCGTCGATCACCCTATGATCACACGCGACGAGATTTTCGCCGTCTTCTGGCCCAAGATGGGGGTCAAAGAAGCAACCAATGTGTTCCATGTGACCAAGCGCAAGATTTCAGAGCGCCTGGGGCATGAGTTGACCAACTACGCCAGTGGGTTTTATGTGCCAGCCCCAACCGTGGCGGTGCACTACGACGCGCGCGTGTTCGAAGAAGCGGTTAAGAAGGCTATCGAATTCGAGCAGGAAGCGCCCGCGCTGTGGTATAAAGCCGTCCAACTCTACCGTTTGCCCTTCCTGCCCTACATCAACATGCCCTGGGTGATCAATCGCCGGCAAGAATTGCAGAATCTGTACGCCCACGCGCTCATCGGGCTGGGGCGTTACCATCACAAGCAGGATGAACCGGACAGGGCGCTCGGCTACCTGCTGCGTGCCCTGCGCGAGAAGCCGGATTGGGAAGACGTGCACCGTGACGTCATGACGATTTACCACAGGCAGGGACGCATCGACGAGGCGGTGGCCCAATACCGGCAACTGGAGCGCACGCTCAACGAGATGTTCGGTATCAAGCCGGGGCAAAAGACACGCGACCTGTATGAGGCCATCCGCAGGCGCTAGCCGTGGCGCGGGAGGAAGATTCCAGCCAGCGTCGCATAATGTATGCGGCGCTGTTTTGCGTCTCTACTGTCTGCATTGGTTGTTGTTGGTGCCTCTTACGTATTTTGTTTGATGGTGGAGGAGTGCCAGATGCCGCGCAAACCGCGTCAGCCCCAGCCCGAAGTCATGCGCCGTGTGCCGGATGGCCCCTATATGCTCACGGTGGAGGTCAGGCGCGACCGGCGGCTGCGGACGTCGGCTCGCTGGGCGCTTCAGGGTGAAACCATCGAGGTGCGCGTACCGGCTCGCATGGCGCGAAAAGACCTCGATCGCCTGCTCGATGACATCGTCGCCCGCGTGATCAAGCAGCGTGCGCGCGCACGCAAACAGAATGACGCCGACCTGGAACGACGGGCGCGGGCGATCAACCGCCGCTACTTTGGGGGCGAGCTATCGTGGCACACGATTCGCTGGGTGAGCAACATGCAGCACCGGCTAGGCAGTTGCACGCGCGGCGGCAGCACCGACGGCGACATTCGCATCAGCGACCGGATCCGGCATTGGCCAGCGTATGTCGTGGATTACATCATTGCGCACGAGCTGGCTCATCGCAAATACCCGAATCACAGTGCCAGCTTCTGGGAATACCTGGCGCGGTATCCGCATACGGAGCGCGCGCGGGGGTTCATCGAAGGCATTGCCTATGCCGAAAACCGCGATCCCGATGTGCTGCTCTAGCCAGCCGCCGCTCAGCGGCGCACGACCACGTCGCACGCCGGAAACGCCTCGCCATCCCGCAGGATGATCCGCAAGCGAATCGCATAGAACCCCGGCGGCCCGTCCGTCAGATCAACCGGCCCTGACGTCAGGGGGCCGCCGGTGATCGCCGGTTCGGGGATGCTCTGGTTTGGCGGGGGACTGCGCACGATGTCCCACTGCAACGGGGCGGAGTTGACCGTCACGCTCTGGCCGAGATACCCCACTTTGACGGTGTATGCCCACATATCCGGGTGGCTGGCGGTTCCCAAAACCCGGAACGTGTCTTCCACGCGATCCCCGGACGCGGGGCTTGTGATCTGCGCGTACTCATGCGGACAGTTCTGCACCAAGCGATCCGGCGTGGACGTGGGCGCGGCGGTCCATTCGGGTGAGGGCGTGGCGTTGTCCGCCGCCAGGAACCCCGGTGGCGACATCCCATCGTCCGGTGTGATGATCGCATAGACAATGAACGCCACGTTGAGCGATAGAACGACGGCCAGAAACGTCAACAACCCCACGTAGGGACTGCGCCACAGCCCGATGAGGGTGAGCCATGTCGGTTCCAGTGCGCCGAGGTGGTGGCGTTTCAACCAGGCCGCCACCTGTAACCAAAACGGCGACGTCGTGGCCGTTCGTGCCCGTGAACGGCGACCGGTTCTTCGCTGCGTGGACCAGTAAGGCTGCGGATTGGTGGCCTGCTCCCACCAGGGGCGCTCAGGCGTAGGGGTTGATCGGCGGTAGGTGGTGCTGCCGTGGGGCTGGCTGGGGACGTGCGGCCAGCGCAACTGGTCGTACTCACGGCGCAGGCGTGGATCGCGCAGCACGTCGTAGGCTTCGTTGATGCGCTTGAGTTGTTCTGTGGCCCATGCCTGCCGGTGCGGGTTCAGGTCAGGGTGGGCTTCGCGGACGCTCTGCCGGTACGCCTGGCGGATCTCGGTGGCTGTCGCGTTGGGCGAGATGCCGAGAATAGCATAATAGTCGCGCTCCGGATCGTAAGTGACTTTGCGGCGCATTCACCCGCCCCAGGATTCTACGCGGCTAGCGCCGCCCGTGTTTGCGCTCGGCTGCGGCAAACGCTTCGGGATCGACTTCGAGCATGATCATGCCGCACTCGCGGCACACGCGCGCGCTCACGTTGATCATGTGCTTGAAGGGGCGAAGCAGCCGCGATATTTTGGACAGTTTAAGCGCACGCGGTGCCAGTTGGAGCTGGCGGAATTTGTCGCTGTAGTCGATCAGATAGGCAGACGCCAGGTCGGTCGAACCACAACGCGGGCAGCGCCATTGGTCGCTCCGAAACGGGGCCACCGCGTCGTCTTCTGGGATCGATAGTGGCGGCGCGATGGTGGGCGGGGGTGTGCCGGGTTGGTCGGGCATAAGGCTATCCTCACTCCATCAAAGTTCCGGCGTCGGGGCCGGTAACATGCCACCTGATTATACCCGACAAATTCGTCCCGAACCGTGTCGCGGCTACAACTTTCGGCGGCCTGTCACGTACTACAAGGTAACGAATATGGCGAAAAGCGTGGAGGAGGCATATATGGTTGCCTGCTGGAATCGAACGACCCGCATTGTTGTTGCGTGCGGCCTGATGGGCTTCGGCCTTCTGATGTTCGCCGGGCCGGGGCTGTTGTGGCCGCTGTTTATCCTGGTGCCTGGTGTGCTCTTGCTTATCCCGGCCTTCACCGGTGGGGCAACGGGGGCGGCGGTGTTTGCCATCCCCGGCATGCTGGTCGCCGGTACGGGGGCGCTCCTGCTGTGGCAGAATATCACCGGTTACTGGAGCAGTTGGGCCTATGCCTGGACGTTGTACGGCGTATTCCTGGGCATGGCCTTCATGCTGATGGGGCAGAAGCTGCCAAGCCGGGAGTTGCACGCCGTCGGGCGTGGTTTTGTCCAGGTTAGCCTGGCGATCTTCACCGTGCTGGCGTTGTTCCTTGAGCTGGTTTTGGGGCTGAGCGGCTTCGGCGGCACAACCGGTGCAATCATGCTCATCTTGTTGGGCACGGCGCTGCTGTTGTGGAACGAGCGCCAAGACTCGTTGGGGCCTGGTGGGGCGAAGGCGAAACACAAGCGTAAGTTCAAACGTCACGAGGACAAGCTGTTCGCTGGCCCGATCATCGTGGGTACGCAGGGGCGGCTGTCGCGCGGCGATGCGCCGGGTGGCGAGCACACGAACGATCATTCTGCTGGCTGCTGCTGACCGGCAGCCGGTTTCAAACGCAAAAGCCACGCGCAACCATGTCGTGGCTTTTTTCATGTGGCGGGGAGGACAGGATTCGAACCTGCGAACCGGATACTCTCCGGTTAACCGCTTAGCAGGCGGCCCCAATCAACCACTCTGGCACCTCCCCGGATATGAAATTGGCAGGCGGAGGGAGAGGGATTCGAACCCCCGGAGACGTATAACGCCTCAGTGGTTTTCAAGACCACCGCCTTAAACCACTCGGCCATCCCTCCGGGTTTGCCTCCCGACGGAAACATCCCCTCCGAGGCGGGTTCAGTATAGCATGTTCACAGGGGACGGTCAACCGTTTTTCTAGAGGCACACGGGCGCGCTTGGGGGCATAAAGATCGCTGTTATTGAGGGCGCATTTCCCCCAGCGACCCGAATGATCTACACTTGGGACGAGAGTTGCGCTGGGCGCTGCGCGTGCGTTCAGCCGCACACGGATCACGAGTGGACGGGAAGGAAGGAGTGTCGCATGGGCGTCGTATTCTTGATGTTGTTTGCGGCCACGTTGTTTATCTTGTACATCGCGGTGCGCCGGTCATGGGGCGATACGCTCACCAACGGCAGCGTTGGCGCGATATTGAGCATCTTGTGGGTCATTCTTTACGCGCTCGTCGCAGAGAAAACATCAACGGCGCAAGCGATTTTCGCCGGTGTCGTCACCGGGCTGGGGTTTGCTGTGGTAGTCGTCATCATTGCCCTCTTTTTTCGGGCCAACCAGCCATCATCGGATGTCAGACTAGTTTCAGAAACAGAGCAGGAGGAATTGACTCGTGAAGGACGAGATGATCAGCATCAAACGACAGAGTAAACGCCGCCCTCAATTCTGGCTGAAGACGATTCTCAGCCTGGGTATCTGGCTATTGTGGTGGCGCAACGATTACCTGGCCCTGACTCGCCGTTCGATTGTGCGGCGCACCGGTGTCTTCACCAAAGAGGAACGGGCGGTGCCGCTCAACCAGGTGCAGGACGTGTCCATCACGTATGGCATTATCCGCCGTTTGCTCGGTCACGGCGACATCCGCATCGAGACGGCGGGTAGCACCGGCACCGAGATCATCATGAAGAATATCCACAAGCCAGAGGAGTTTCGCGCGCTTGTCTTCGAGCAGATCGATGCATTCTACGACGACAACTCACAGCCGCCGAAAGAGAAAAGCGAATAGGCGTCCGGCTCCGGCCTTGATGCCTTGCACGCGCCCGCCCCGCCGCTGCATAACCGTCCCCTGGACGTAGGTGAGCGGCATAGCGGGCGTTTGTTGTCGCGTGTTAGAATCAATACAACAACATTCTTCCGGTGCATCGACTGCTTAGTGAGGCGACATAGCGCCATGAGTTACCAGCCTTTACCGCCCGATCCCCGCGACAAACGCCGCACGCCACGTCCGCCGCAAAAACGACGGTTGTGGAACCGTTCGTCCCGACGGCGGCGCGGGGCGCTGCCCCCTGCATCAGGATACGGGACGAACGCGCAACCGGGTGGGCCACCCTACGGCAGCCCGCAGAGCGCCCATAAGCGCCGCCGCCGGGGGCTTTCGCTGGGGCCGGGGATCATCCTGGGATGCGTGGGGATTGTGGGGGTGGTGCTGCTAGGGATGCTGATCGCGGCTTTCCTGGTTTATGAGCACTACAGCAACCGCCTCGAAGGGGAGATCGACCGGCTGGCCGACCTGACGAACTACAAGTCGTTTGAGACGACGGTCATTTATGACCGCGAAGGCAACGAGCTATACGAGGTGATCGGTGAGGGTCGCCGCACGCGGATATCGCTCGATCAAATTCCGCAGCACATGATCCAGGCGACCATTGCCATCGAAGACGACACATTTTACGAAAACCGGGGCATCGACATCCCCAGCATTGTGCGTGCGGGGTGGCAGTATGTGCGCTATGGCTACGTCGTCTCTGGCGGCAGCACGATCACCCAGCAGTTGATCCGTAATGTGTTGTTCACCGACGAGTACAAGTACGAGCAGTCGCTCAACCGGAAGATGGATGAAGCCTTGCTGGCCGTGATTCTCACGCAGCGCATGAGCAAGGATGAAATCCTGGAGATGTACCTCAACGAGATTCCCTATGGGAATCTGGCGTATGGGGTCGAGGCGGCAGCGCAGACGTATTTTGGCAAGCCTGCGTCCGAGTTGACGCTCGGCGAGGCGGCGCTGCTGGCCGGGCTGCCGCAGGCCCCCGCCGATCTTGACCCGCTCAATCCTGATCCGAACGTGCAGCGCCGCGTGATGGAGCGCCGCCGCCTGGTGCTTGACCTGATGGTCGATGAGGGTTACATCACCCGGCAAGAAGCCGACGCGGCCTTTGCCGAATCGCTGAACTTCGTCAGCCCGGATATCGAACTGGACTCCGCGCCACATTTCGTCGTCTACGCGCGGAACCAGCTTGAAGCGCTCCCCGACCGCGAGCCAAAGCTGGATGCCGACGCCTTCCGGCAAGAGCTGGCGCGGGGCGGGCTGCACGTCTATACCAGCGTCGATATGGACATCCAGCGCCTGGCGGAGAGCGTGGCCACCGCGCAGGTGGCCCAGCTTAAGGCCGCGCACAACATGAACAACGCGGCGGTGGTGGTGGTGCGCCCTGACACGGGCGAGATTCTGGCGATGGTCGGCTCGGTGGACTTCTACGATGAGACCATCGACGGGCAGGTGAATGTCACGACCGCGCCGCGCCAGCCCGGCAGCGCCATGAAGCCGTTCACCTACGCCGCCGCGATGGAGCACGGGTGGAGCGCGGCTACGGTGGTCTGGGACACGGAAACGCGTATTTCTATCCCCGGCCAGCCGGAATATGTGCCGGTCAACTACGACCGCGCTTTTCACGGCCCGGTGCGCGTGCGCGAAGCCCTGGCGAATTCGTACAACGTTCCGGCGGTGAAGACCCTGCGCCAGGTGGGAGTCGAATACCTGATCTGGATGATGAACCGCGTCGGGGTCAGCAGCCTGAGCAGCGATCCGGGCCGGTACGGGCTGTCGCTGACGCTCGGCGGCGGCGAGGTCACGCCCCTGGAACTGACCACCGCTTTCGCCACGCTGGCGAACGGGGGCATCTACGTGCCGAACGTGGCGATTGTGTGCGTCACCAATTCGTCCGGCGAAATCCTGTACGAGTACGAGCGCCGCTGCCCTGCTTCCGCCCGCCTGACCGATCGCTCGGTGAGCGTGATCGCCAGCGGGCGGCAGGTGCTTGACCCGCGCATCGCCTTTGTGATCAGCCATATCCTATCCGACAATGCGGCGCGGACCCCCGCGATGGGCGCTAATAGCCCGCTCTATACGCCCGGCATCCCGACCTCGGTCAAGACGGGCACGACGAACGACTTCCGCGATAACTGGACGGTGGGCTTCACGCGCAATGTGGCGATTGGGGTGTGGGCGGGCAATACCGACAACACGCAGATGGTGAACATCTCCGGGCTGGACGGCGCGGCCCCGATCTGGAACCGGGTCATGACCGGCATTTACACCACGCCGGGGATGATCGACAAGCTCGGCCCGCGCCAGCCGGAAGATGGGCATTTGCAGCCGCCGGGGGGCGTGTACCAGCGCCAGCTTTGCAACATCTCGCGCACGGCCTTGCGCGATCCGGCCACGACCTGCTCGCCGGGCTATGTCGAGTGGTTTCTGGACGGCCCGGCGGCGATACCGGACGTTAACGGCAACCTGATTGTCCCCGCGCCGACCGCGCCCCCGCCGCAGTCCGCCAACGGGCCGCAGCCGGTGGAGGTCGAACCGGGGCTGATCCGCGTGCATGTGTACCCGGTGGAACCCAATCTGGCGAACGCCATTGCCCAGGCGATGGGCAACCAGACGGTCCCGCCGCGTTACTGCCAGGTGCCTATCGAGGTGGTGAATCAGGTTCCCGGCGTGCAGGAACAGTTGTTTATTACCCCGCCGCCGATTCCCGAAGACGCGTTTTACGCGCGGTTGTGGGCGCAGGCGAACGGGGTGGCGATTCTGCCGCAGTTCGCCTGCAACCAGCAGATGCTCGCCGCGCAACCCCAGGCCAGCGGCGGCGCGCCCGGCGTGACGGCGTTTATCGCGTCGCCGGTTCCGGGGCAGACGTATGCTTTTGGGCAGGCAATCGACATCACCGGCACGGCGCTATTCCCGCCAGACAGCAGCGCGTTCTACAAAGTCGAGATTCGCGGCGGGCCGTTTGGCAGTTGGACGACGCTCGGTGACGTGAACAACTGGAAGAATCGCACCGGCGTATCTAACGGCGTGCTGGAAAGCATCATGGGCGGGGCGCTGCCACCGGGCGGCTACGAGGTGCAACTGGTGGTTGTTGGGGGGCAGGGGAATGTCCTGACGACCGTCACTTCGTCGTTTAACGTGGCGGGGTAGCGTGTTTTCTGGTGTAGATGGGGCGGCTTCCAGCGGGAGTCGCCCCGTTTTTCGCTGGGGTACGTGCCGTGTACAATGGACACACCGTCCATGCGGGCGGCAGCCAGCCGCGCCGCAAGCGCCAGGAGAGGGTCATGAACAACAACAACGAAACGCTGCCCAGGTGGCTTGCGCTCCATCACCAGGCGACCCTGGTAGATGTGCATGCCCACCCATCCTTGAAATCGGCCCTGTTCCACCGCGACCTGACTAAGCGAGCGCGGCCTGTGCTGGCGTTTTTCTGGCCGCCAAGCGTGCGCACCAACTTCCCCGCCCTGCAGGCGGGCGGCGTGGACGTGTTGCTGTCGGCAGTGTACGCGCCCGAAAAGCGCCTGTTAGATGACTTCCCGTTGATCCGGCTGCTGCGCTTTGTGCCCTGGGCGTCGGTGCGGCGTGCTTGGCGCACGTTGATCGTCCCCCCGTACTTTACCGTTGCCAACCGCCTGCTCGATGACGTGGAGCAACAGACCGCTGCCCACAACAAGAAGGCCGAGCGCCGCGCCGGGCAGCGCCGCGTCCGGGTGGTGCGCTCGGTGGCCGAACTGGATGCGGTGATCGACCAGGGCGATATCGCGTTTGTGCATACCGTCGAAGGGGCACACAACATCGAGGGGCCAACTGGCAGCGAACGTGAAATCCTGCAAAACCTGGACGCGCTGTTCGAGCGGGGCGTGGCGTCGCTGACGCTGGCGCACTTCTTCCCGAATGCGACGGTGATGCCGGTGTTCCCGTATCCCGCGACCATGCTGCCGCTGGTGTCGCGTCGCCGGTTGGAGCGGTTGTGGCAGGACATTGATTTGACGCGCGGGCTGACGACGATTGGCCGCAAGGTCGTTGCGCGCATGGTGGAACTGGGCATGATCATCGATGTCAGCCATTGCACGCCGGTGGCCCGCCGCCAGGTGTACGACATCGTCGCCCAAAGTGACAAACGCAGCCTGGTGATGGCCTCTCACGTGGGCGCGTACGCGATCAACCCCAGCCCCTACAACCTCGAAGACTGGGAAATTCGCTGGATCGCCGAGCATGGCGGGGTAGTGGGCGTGATCTTCATGAACTACTGGCTGGCACCGCACGCGGTGCAGCTTGGCTTGAACATCATCTCGCGCACTATCGAGCACTTTGTCGCGATGGCTGGCGGCGCGACCGAACACGTCGCCATTGGCACCGACTTCGACGGCTTCACCGACCCGCCCGATGACCTGCGCGACGCCGCCGACCTGCCGCGCCTGACCGAGCGCCTGCTGGCAGAAATCCGTTCCACGCGCCAGCGCAAATATTCTGACCAAGACATCGAGAACATGCTCGGAGCCAATGCCCTGCGCATGCTGCGCGAGGGGTGGGGCCGGTGATCGGCGCTGGGCGCGTGTTGGTTTCCGGCGCGGTTTGGTGGTAGAGTGTTCGGCGCGTTGTCGTTGGGCAGATGACAGGCGTCGTCTGGCATCGGACCGGGAAGGGTTGGCATGACTCGTCGCCTCGAATGGGTTGCTCTCGCGCTCGTCACTTCGATTTATCTCGTGCTCGCTACGCTCTATGTCGTGCGCACCCCGGACTGGCAGGCCCCCGATGAACCGGCACACGTGAACTACATCCGCCAGATCGCGGACGAACACAAGCTGCCGGTGATCGCCATGGGCGATTGGCAGCAAAATTACCAGGATCAACTCACGGCCACCGGCTTCGATCCGGCGTTGCTGGATCGGCTCGACACGGTGCAGTATGAAGATCACCAGCCCCCGCTCTACTACCTGCTGCAAGCGCCAATCTACGCGCTGACGGACGGCAATCTGCACGCCTTGCGTCTGGTGTCGGTGGTGCTGGGCGCGGGCGTGGTGCTATGCGCCTGGGCCGTGATCCGGCTGGTGTTCCCTCAATGGCCTGCCGTCGCACTGGCAGGGGCGGGTTTTGTGGCGTTTCTGCCGCAGCATCTCAGCATCCTGGCAAGCGTGAACAACGACGCCCTGGCGGAACTGATCGCCGGATTGACGCTGCTGGCGGTGGTGCGCTATCTCGACTCGCGGCGGTCTGGCGAGCAATTTGACCCGCTGGCGCTGGGCGTGCTGGCCGGTGTGGCGATGATCACCAAGACGACGATCTACTTCCTGGGCGGAATCGTGGCGCTGGCGGTGCTGTTGCGCTGGCGGCGCGAGCGGTGGCCGCTGCGACGTGCCGGGCGCGAGCTGGGGGCGGTGGTGTTGCCCGTGTTGCTGATGGGTGGCCTCTGGTGGGGACGCAACATCGCCGTCTATGGGGGCGTGGATGTGTTCGGCCTGCAGCGCCACAATGCCGTGACCGTCGGGCAGCTTCGCACCGGTGACTATATCGAGGTGGTACTTGGCGGCAGCGAGCGGCAGTACCTCGAAAACATGGTCACGACGACGTTTCACAGCTTCTGGGGCCAGTTTGGATGGATGGCGATCCCCATGCCCGCCAACGTCTACCGGCTCTTTCTACTGTTTACGTTGGCGGTGCTGGCTGGTGTGGTGCTGTTTGCCCGGCGACAGGGCGGGCCGCGCTCCCTCAGCGATCCACAGCGCGATGCGCTCGTGATCTTCGCGGCGGTGATAGTTTTTGTTGGCCTGGCCTATCTGCTTTACAACCGCGATTTTGTGCAGTTTCAGGGCCGCTATCTTTACCCCGCGCTGATCCCGATTGCCCTGCTGGTTGGGATTGGGCTGAGCGGGTGGGTTGCCCTGTTCGATGACCGGATTCCGGCGCTGCGGTGGCTGCCTGTGCTGGTGATGTTCGGCCTGGCGGCGTTTGCCTGGTACGCGCTGGATGTGTACATCGTGCCCAATTTGCCCGCCTGGTGAGTGGGCGGGAGCGGCAAGGTTTTAGAATTGTTTCGGAAGGATGATTACGGGGGAACCATGTCAGAAAACCAACCTGCTACCCTGCAACCCGGCCTGACCGGCGAAGCATTGATCCGTGTGCGCGAGGAGCATACGGCGGCGGCGCTCGGCAGCGGCAACGTGGACGTTTTCTCTACGCCCGCGCTGATCGCCCTGCTCGAAGCGGCGGCGATTGACGCCCTCGACGGCCATTTGCCGGAGGGCATGACTTCGGTCGGCACGCGCCTGGACGTGCGCCACCTGGCCGCGACTCCGGTCGGGCTGACCGTCCGCGCGCGCGCCACGCTCACGGAGGTCGATGGGCGGCGGCTGGTGTTCGAGGTAGAGGCGCATGATCCGGTCGAACGTGTCGGGACGGGGGTACATGAGCGGTTCATCGTCGATAAGGCGCGTTTCGAGCAGCGAGTCAACGAGAAACGCGCCTGGCTCCCCCGACTCCCAACCTCTACCGGCGGTGCCAAGTCTAGTTGAGTTCGCCAGGGGAACCGCGCAGCCAGCGGTTGAAAAACGCGATCGTTCGTTCGATAAATACGCGGTCATCGTCTCCGTAGAACGTGTGGGGCTGGCCGGGGTATGAAAAGCACTCAACGGACTTCTTGAGCGCGTTGAGGCGCTGGCACAGGTCGGCAGACCATGCCGGGGGCACGACTTCGTCGGCGGCTCCGTGATGGATGCTCACCGCGGCCTGAATCCGGTCAAGGTAGTTGATCGGCGAGACGCGCTGCAAGGTCTCTGCCGGAGCGCTAAGCTCCACGCGGCCACGCTGCCCGCCAGACCATTCGAGAATCTTGGTGAAGTTCCATTCCTCGTTGCCGCTCATGGCTCCATAGAGCACCGCCGCGCGCACGTCAGGGCTGACCGTGATCGCGCGCAGCGAAATGCCTCCGCCCATGCTGTGCCCCCATAACCCAATCGCATCGGGATCGGCTTGCGCAAGCGCCCCCGGCAAGCCGCCTGTTTGCCGCACCAGCCCGATCAGGTTGAGCGCGTCGATGGCCATCCCTGCCCGAAACCGGTCGGGGCCGCTATCCGACGGCCAGTAACCGCGCAGGTTGGGGTGCAGCACCAGGAATCCGGCTCGCGCCAGATCATCGGTGTAGCGGGTGGTGTAATCCAACGTCCCGTACAGGGCGGGATCGATGTACCCGTGTATCGCAATCACGACCGCGAACGGGCCGTCTCCCTCCGGAACGTTCATGAACCCGTAGATGGTCAGGTCGTCGCTGCGGTACGAAATCAGGTAGCGGGTGAATTCCGGGAACACGCCCAATGCCTGGTGGACGGTCACCATCCCGTGCCCGTAAAGCCGCTCGGACAGGCTATCGACCGTCAATTCGGCGTAGGGGTCGGGCGTTGTGGTGGGCGTTCCGGCCTGGGCAAACGACCGGTTTGCAGTCGTGGGGGTAAGGCCAATCGACAGCGTGGCGAACAGCAGGCTTATGAAGGCAACAGCGGCGGCAATACGTCGCATAACCAGGCTCCTTCGCCGTTTCTAAGGCGGTCAGCTTTTGCCCCCCCATTGGTCGATTGTTCTGTCAAGGATTGTACGGAGTCGTGGGTGCAGTGCCAACCGGATCAGACAAAACGGGGTGGATCAGAGAGGACGGCGGCCCACCATAGCGCCCCGTTGGTGTGCAGTTCAAACACGCGCCCGTCCTCCACCCGCGCCAGCACGTGGATGCCGTCCTCGGAACGCCAGCGACGCCCCACATCGACGACGTAGAGCCGTTTGCCTTTCCACCATATGTGGCGCGGAATGGGCCAGCCATCGGGGGTGAAGGTGGCCTCGACTTCGGTGACTTGAAACTTCACAGGGCACCATCCAGGTAATCCAGCAACAACCGGAAGGCAGCGTCAGCCGCCGCCGATCGATTGCCGGATCGGTCGAATGCAAACACAAAACGGCGAACCCACGTGCCGCCGGGCGCGCTCAAGCCGATGTAGTGCAATCCCACGGGCTTGGTCGCGGTTGCGCCGGTGGGTCCGGCGATACCGGTGACGCTGAGCGCGAGGTCGGTTCCCAGGCGAGCTCGAGCGCCGTCGGCCATCTCGCGGGCGACCGGCTCGCTCACCGCGCCATGCGCGCGCAGCGTTGCCGCCTGCACGCCCAGCAACGCGCGTTTGAGGTCATCGGCGTAGGCCACCACGCCACCGGTGAAGTAAACTGAACTGCCGGAAACATCTGTCAGCCGCTTGGCGATCAGGCCGCCGGTGCTGGATTCGGCGGTGGCGAGCGTCAGCCCGCGTTCGCGCAACTGTTCGCCGGTCACGACTTCAAGCGGGCGGCGTGGCGGAGCAGGCTGGGGATCGGTCATCGTGTTGGTTGTCATGTCCGGATGCGGTTATTGGGTTCAGTATAGATGGTTCGATAAAGAAGAGCCATACCGTGTAAACGATCCTTGACCCTGAATTCATGCGGCGTGAACTGAGCCTTGACGGTCCCCCTACGCTCTGGTATAGTACCTGCCGACGATGCGGGGTAGAGCAGTGGCAGCTCGTCGGGCTCATAACCCGGAGGTCGCAGGTTCGAATCCTGCCCCCGCTACCTAAAAACGTGGGATGCGCACAAGCATCCCGCGTTTGTTTTTTCCCCACCGGCGGTTAAGTGCCGCGCCCCCGCTTGGCGGCCAGTTCCTGATAGAGCGCGTGCAGGTTGGCGTTGTGCAGGTCTTGCACCAGCCCGTTCAGCGGGATGCGGCTCTTGCCGCACTCCTCGATGGTGATGGCGTCAAGCACTTCCGGCGGTTGCCCCTCATCAAGCGCGCGCTCAACATGCGCCCGGATGATCGCCAGGTAATCCAGGTGACCCTGGATGATCTCATCGACTTCGCCGCGCAGCATGACCTCGCCATGCCCCTGCACCACGTTTTCGAACCCGCCGTTCATGAGCGCTTGCAGGCTCTCGACGAACTCGTCGAAATTGCCATCGACGAAGTAGGGCACCGGCATCATCGTGTCGGCGGCGAACAGCACGCGATCCTCTTTCACCAGGCACACAATGGAGTCCGGGCTATGGCCGGGCGAATGGCGTAGTTCGACGGTCTTGTTTCCGAGACGCACGCTCAATGTGCCGGTTTCAAAGACCATATGCGGCAGGATGATGTGCACATTCCGTAGTTCAGAGGTGCTCTGCCGGGCGGCCTGTAATCCTGCGCGTCCCCGTGTATCCAGCAATTCGTAGCAGCGTGCATGAGCCACGACCTGGGCTTTGGGAAAGAAGCAGGTTCCATACGTGTGATCGGCATGGTAATGGGTGTTGATCACGTATCGCACCGGGCAGTGGAGCCGGTTTTCGAGAAAATTCTTAATGGCGCGGGCTTCTTCAGGGAAGACCAGGGTGTCGATCAGGATCGCACCTTCAGAGGTAATAACGGCTCCGGCGGTGACGTTGGCATACAGTACGCTCGTAAAGACGTAGATGTCATCTGCGACGCGTTCTCGCTGCATCTCTTGTGGGTTTCCTGAGTCAAGTTCGCTTAATGTGAGGTGAAACAGTATAACGGTTTGCGAAGTCGGAATCAAGGTGAGTCGTTGGGTCGCGGCGGCCCTCCAGCGGAAAATGAAACGCCCGGCGTTGCAGCCGGGCGTCGTGATAATGCCTCCCGCCATGCCGTGTGCCGCGACGTTTTGAACCTGCTCTCGCAGGGGGGTACCTAGCGGACACATTCGCTTTGGACGTATCCTAATGCGTTTGTGACCCGACCTCGATACCCGATGTGTGGGTGTTGGCTCAAAACTGATGTGCGGATCACGCGCACGGCAGGGTACGTTGGTTATACCACGCTTCTGATGGCATGTAAAGATAAAAACCTGTCAAAAACAGGAGGGGCTTCAGCGCGGAGGTGGAGTTTTGTCCTATACGCTGGCGTGGTTGTTCCTGTATGATGAGAACAGGTTTTGGTCAACCAGCGATGGGGCTGAGCGCCAGGCCGTGTATTCGAGGCCCTGGCGGTCGGTGATGGCTGGCTGTCTTCCGCCTTCATTTTCTCACCTTGTCGGGCTTTGCTGTTGGTCACCACCGGCGACGTGCAGTGCTGGCAATGCTGGTGGCGTTGGCGCAAAAGACTCTTGCGGAGAAACGATTTTAGCCTGGTGTGAAGTGGAAATTATGCGCGGTGAGAAAAACACAACATCGCGTCTCATGGGCATTGGACTCGTAACCCATAACCCATCACCCGTGTTGATTATGTAACGTCTATGTGTGCTCCATAGTATTACGTAAAAAAGGAGAACCCGGTGAAAGCGTACGTTTTGATCAAAGTTAACACTGGCGAGGTGACGTCGGTGGTACGCCGTCTCCACCATATCAAAGCCGTCCGCACGGCGGAGATGACTTTTGGAGATTTTGATGCGATCGCCATCGTGGAAGCCGGCGACCTGGAGGCTTTGGGGGCGGTGATTGCCGCCCAGATTCAGATGATTCCGGGCATCATTAAAACCAACACCTGTCTGGCCATTGAGGTCGATGAGTGAGGTGTCTCCGGCTGATACCGCGTCACAGTCGATACGCAACAAAAAACGCACCTAGTTGGGGTGCGTTCTTGTTTGAGCGGGCGACGGGATTCGAACCCGTGACCTTCTCCTTGGCAAGGAGACGTTCTACCGCTGAACCACGCCCGCATGGCTCAAGTGCGCAACAGTATAGATCAAAGATCGGTGTTTGGCAAGAGTTTTTTGCGCCATTTTTAGGAAGACTTCTGGGGATTTCTGCCGTATGCCGGTGCCGGGCGCGTCGAATCAGCCGCATATGCGTATAACGGGGTAGGATGCCTCACGCCTGTGCGGTGATGAAGGCTCACTGGCGATTTCCGGGTTGCACATTTAGGACGCGCAGATGACCAGTAAACACTCGATCCGTACCTTTACCATTCTGATCTTGACGCAAACGTTTTCCCTCATCGGCAGCCGCATGACCGGGCTGGCGATTGGCATCAAGGTGTTCAACGACACGCAAGCGGTCACGCCGCTGGCGCTGGTGGGCTTCTTTAGCATCGTGCCCCGCCTGCTGGTCACGGGCGTGGCCGGGGTGCTCGCTGACCGTTGGGATCGCCGCAAAGTGATGATCGCGGGTGATGTGGGCGAAGCCATCGGCACGTTCGTGCTGCTGCTTAGCTTCGCCACCGGCACGTTCGAACTGTGGATTTTGTACGTCGTCGTGATCTGGCAGGCGACGTTCAGCATGTTCCAGGGTCCGGCGTTCCAGGCATCGATCACGCAACTGGTTCCCGACGAGATGCGCGACCGCGCCAACGCCATCCAACAGATCACCGGCCCGACGGCAGGGTTCATCGCCCCGATTCTGGCCGGGTTCCTGTTTGTGTTGATCGGTGCGACGGGGGTGATGGTTATCGATCTGAGCACGTTCATCGTGGCGATTGCTGTGGTCGCCGCCGTTCACATTCCCCGCCCAGCGGAAACGGCAGAAGGCCAGGAAGCCAAAGGGTCGGTCTGGCGCGAGGCACTCTCCGGCTTCAAGATGTTGTGGAAATTGCGGCTGCTGTTTTACCTGATCATATTCGCTACGGCCTTGAATTTCTTTTTCAACATGACGTTGATCATGCTGACGCCGTATATCCTGCTGCTGACCGACAGCGAAGAGATGTTGGGCACGTTGCTGGCGCTTATGAGTCTCGGCACGGTTGTGGGAGGCGTGATCATGAGCGTGTGGAAGTTCAACGTGAGCCGGATGCATATTGCGTTCCCTGCGTTGATCGTTCAGGCGGTGTTTCTGGTGCTGCTGGGGGTGATGCGCGCGCCGGTGACGCTCGGAATCGCCATGTTCCTGCTGCTGCTGCCCAACCCGATGGCAAACGCGCCTCTCATGTCGCTGATCCAGGCCAAGACACCGCCGGATATGCAGGGGCGAATCTTCGCCGCGATCATGCAACTGGCGATGCTGGCGACCCCGCTCGGCTTCCTGTTTGCCGGGCCGCTGGCCGATGGTGTGCTCGAACCGGCGGTGGGGGGAGAGGCGTGGTCGCTGGTGGAACCCATTGTCGGGAGCCAACCCGGGTCGGGGATCGGTTTGCTGATGGTGATCAGTGGCTCGATCTGCACGATCCTGGGCATGATCCTCTATGCGTGGCCGCGCATGCGTAACATTGAGCGCGAATTGCCAGACTATGAGCCGGTTGCCGTTGCGGCCCCCGCAGAGGACGAGGCCATGATTTCGACGGCGGAGCCGGTCGTATCGTGAGAATCAAACCGGGGCGGATTGCTTGGTCCGCCCCGTACTTGTGCCACCTTTAGGCGTATTCCGGTTCAACGACGCTGAAGTCGAGCCGGTCGCCTTCCGACGCCACATCCACGTACACCAGATCGCCATCCAGCACGCGCCCTTCGAGGATCGCCAGCGCCAGCGGGTCTTGCAGCTCGCGCTGCAGCGTGCGCTTGAGCGGGCGTGCGCCATAGACCGGGTCGTAGCCGCGTTGGGCCAGGAAGTCTTTGGCCGCGTCGCTCAGCGTGATGCTGATGCGGCGGTCGGCCAGCAGGTCTTCCAGGTGCTTGAGTTGGATGTCGACGATCTGCTTGATGTGTTCCGGCGTCAGACTATGGAACAGGATGATCTCGTCGATCCGGTTCAGGAATTCGGGCCGGAACGTGCGATCGACTTCGGCCATGACGGCGGCGCGAACGTCTTCCGGATCGCCGCCGGTCATCGCCTTGATGTGCTGGCTGCCGACGTTGCTGGTCATGATGATGACCGTGTTCCTGAAGTCCACCGTGCGCCCGTGCCCATCGGTCAGGCGGCCTTCGTCCAGCAGTTGCAGGAACAGGTTGAAGACCTCGCTGTGCGCCTTTTCGATCTCGTCGAACAGCACGACTGCATACGGGCGGCGGCGCACCGCTTCGGTGAGCTGGCCGCCTTCTTCGTACCCGACATAGCCGGGCGGCGCACCAACCAACCGGCTGACCGTGTGCCGTTCCTGGTACTCGCTCATGTCGATGCGCACCATCGCGTCCTGGTCATCGAACAGGAATTCGGCCAGGGCGCGGGCTAACTCGGTCTTGCCGACGCCGGTTGGCCCCAGGAACAGGAACGTCCCCATCGGGCGGTGCGGGTCTTGCAGACCGGCGCGGCTGCGGCGCACGGCGTTGCTGATGGCGCGGATGGCATCATCCTGCCCGACGACGCGCTGGTGCATCCGTTCCTCCATGCGCAGCAGCTTTTCGACCTCGCCTTCCAGCAACCGCGACACGGGGATGCCCGTCCACTTGCTGACGACAGCCGCCACCTCGTCGGCATCCACTTCTTCCTTGAGCATGGCCCCGTCTGCCTGCAACTCTTGCAAACGCGCTTCACTGTCCGCGAGTTCTTGCTCCAGGCGCGGCAGGTCGCCGTAGCGCAGGCGGGCGGCGGTTTCGAGGTCATTCAGGCGCTCGGCCCGCTCCAACTGCACGCGCAGTTCGTCGATCGCCGTTTTGGTGCGACGAATCGCCTGGATGGCATCTTTTTCCTGTTGCCAGCGTGCCTGCAACGCATTCGATTCTTCGCGCAGGTTCGCCAGTTGGCCTTCCAGGTCGTGCAGCCGTTCTTTGGATGCCTTGTCGCGCTCCTTCTTGAGCGCCTCCCGCTCGATCTCCAACTGCATGATCTGGCGATCCACGTCGTCCAGCACCTGCGGCTTGGAGTCGATCTCCATCTTCAGGCGCGACGCGGCTTCGTCGATCAGGTCGATAGCCTTGTCGGGCAGTTGGCGGTCGGTGATGTAGCGGTGGCTGAGCATGGCGGCGGCGATCACGGCGCTGTCCTGGATGCGCACGCCGTGATGCACTTCGTAGCGTTCCTTCAGCCCGCGCAGAATGCTGATCGTGTCCTCAACCGTCGGCTCATCGACGAACACCGGCTGGAAGCGCCGTTCAAGCGCGGCGTCCTTCTCGATGTACTGGCGGTATTCGTCCAGCGTGGTCGCGCCGATGCAGTGCAGTTCGCCCCGCGCCAGCATGGGCTTGAGCATGTTGCCCGCGTCCATCGCGCCTTCGGCCTTGCCCGCGCCCACGATGGTGTGTAGCTCGTCCAGGAACAGGATGATCTGCCCGTCGGCGTCGGCCACTTCCTTCAGTACCGCCTTGAGCCGCTCCTCGAATTCGCCCCGGAACTTGGCCCCGGCGATCAGGCTGCCCATGTCCAGCGCCACAATGCGCTTATCCTTCAGCCCTTCCGGCACGTCGCCGTTGATGATGCGCTGCGCCAGTCCCTCGACAATAGCCGTCTTGCCTACACCGGCCTCACCGATCAGCACCGGGTTGTTCTTGGTGCGGCGGCTGAGCACCTGGATCACGCGGCGAATCTCCTCGTCACGTCCGATCACCGGATCGAGCTTGCCCTGCCGGGCCAGCGCGGTCATGTCGCGCCCGTACTTTTCGAGCGAGTTGAACGTGCTTTCCGGCTCCTGCGACGTGATGCGCTGCCCGCCGCGAATCTCGGCCAGGGCACGTAAAACCGTGTCGCGGTCGACGCCCTGCCGCGCCAGCAAATCGCCCGTTGCCTGGTCTTGCGTCAGCGCCAGCAAGATATGCTCGGTGCTGACGTACTCGTCGCGCATCTTGCGGGCTTCTTTTTCGGCTTCGGTCAGGGTGGTGATCACGGCCCGGCTGGCCCCGATCTGGCTCGCGCCGTAGACCTTCGGGCGGTTTGCCAGCAGGTTTTCGACGGCATTGATCACGACCTGTGGACGCGCCCCGATCTTGCTGATCACCTGTGGCACGACGCCGTCGCTCTGCTGCAAGAGCGCGAGCAACAGGTGTGCCGGTTCGAGTTCGCTGTGGTTATAGCTCTCAGCCAGGCGTTGTGCGGCGACAACGGCCTGCTGTGCTTTGGTCGTAAACTGGTTCAAATCCATCGGTCAGAGTCTCCCGTATTCCAGTACAGATTCACATCGTGGTCACATTATGCTTTGCATCATGCGCGTTGTTCGGTGCCCGGTTGTTGGTTTTCAGTTATCAGTTATCGGTTGTGTGCCTTTTCTTGCCGTCCAACCTTCGGCCATGGTTGACCCTGGGCTGACAACCGATGACCTGGCTCGAACAGTCGCGGTCGTTCGGGCTATAGGACCTCAATGCTGATTATTTCACAGGACAAGTGTACTGCCGGTGCATCAGAA
>CAZSXY010000054.1:0-11934 GCA_964611395.1 uncultured Anaerolineaceae bacterium
CGCCATTTGTTTAAGGTGGAGGAATGAACCCCGCTCCCCCCGTTTGTGGGAGAGCTCGTCATTATACCTGATGCGCAAGAGATGCGTCTAGGGGCGATCGGGCACAATCAAAGCGTGAAGGGACGTTCGCGTTTCATGATCTGGGGTGGTCAACAGGGTAACTTTCGTCAGGATAACTCGTGGCGTAATGCCATAGTCGCCCCGGCGAGGTACGCGTATACTGTGATAGCAATGGTTCGGACGAAAAGTCAAATGTTTGTCTGAGTTAATGAGAGGGGTTTGAATGGAGAAATTCGTCCCACTAGGTAATGAAGCATTGGCTCAGGGGGCACTTGACGCCGGGTTGTCTGGCGTCTATGCGTACCCTGGGACGCCATCGACCGAGATCACCGAATACATCCAGCGATCCCAGGAAGCGAAGTCGCGCGGAGTCTATAGTGACTGGGCGGCCAATGAAAAGACAGCTATGGAAGCCGCTTTAGGCATGTCCTATGCTGGCAAGCGAGCGATGGTTTGCATGAAGCATGTTGGCTTGAATGTTGCAGCCGACCCGTTTATGAACTCGGCCATCACCGGGGCGCATGGCGGGCTGATCTACGCGGTTGCCGACGATCCTTCGATGCATTCATCGCAAAATGAGCAGGATTCGCGCTACTACGCGAAATTCGCAATGATTCCGGCGTTTGAGCCATCGAATCAGCAAGAGGCGTATGATATTCCTTTTTATGCATTTGAGTTATCAGAGCAATACGGCATCCCCGTCATGGTGCGTATGACGACGCGGTTGTCACATTCCCGCGCGGATATTGTGCGCCGTGAGGTGTTCCCCGAAAAAGAATTGATTTTGCCGGAGAATCCCCTTCAGTTCGTGCTGTTGCCCTCAATCTCTCGCCGCAATTATGCCGAGTTGTTGGAAAAGCAACGGGAGTTTGAAGCAGAAGCCGAGGTTTCCCCGTTCAACCGGTATGAAGATGGCCCTGACAAGTCGCTTGGCATCATCGCTTGCGGGATTGCCTATAACTATCTGATGGAAAATTTTCCAGATGGATGCCCTTATCCGGTGTTAAAGATCGGCCACTATCCGCTTCCGATGAAATTGGTTGGCCAATTGGTCGAAGCCTGCGAGGAAATACTGGTACTCGAAGAAGGTATGCCGCTGGTTGAGGAGCAGCTACGCGGGTATCCCTTCGATGCCGGGAAAGTACATGGTCGGCTCGACGGGACGTTGCCGCGAGCGGGAGAGCTAAATCCTAACCATGTCGCCAAAGGGCTTGGTCGTGGTGGTAGCCAGGTGGCGTACCAGGTGCCCGATGTGGTCGTGGGGCGACCGCCGCAGTTATGCCAGGGGTGCCCGCATGGTGATACCTTCCGGGCTTTGAATGCTGCCATGGAGGCGTATTCCAAGGGACGTGTATTCTCGGATATCGGGTGCTATACGCTGGGGGTCTTGCCGCCCTATAACGCTATCAACTCCTGTGTAGACATGGGAGCATCGATCACGATGGCTAAGGGCGCGGCAGATGCCGGGTTGGAGCCTTCTGTGGCCGTTATCGGCGATTCGACCTTTAGCCACTCGGGCATGACGGGGTTACTGGACGCAGTTAATGCTCAAAAGGCGGTGAAGGTAATCATTGTCGATAACCAGACGACGGCCATGACCGGCGGACAGGATTCGGCAGGGCAGGGGCATCTGGAGGATATCGCCGTGGGGTTGGGCGTGTCGCCAGAACACGTGCGTATTATCACACCTTTGCCGCGAAGGCACGAAGAGAATGTGCGCGTGATCACGGAAGAGTTGGAATATGACGGCGTGTCGGTGATTATTGCGCGTCGCGAATGCGTTGAGACGGCCAAGCGCAAGAGGAAGGCTTAACCATGAAATACGATGTGATCCTGGCAGGGGTTGGTGGGCAGGGGGTCTTGTCCATAGCGGCGATTATCGGTATGGCAGCCGTCGATGCTGGCCTTCATATCAAGCAAGCCGAAGTACATGGCATGTCCCAGCGTGGTGGAGCCGTTCAGAGTCACTTGCGTATCGCGGATCACCCCATTTATTCGGACCTTATTCCCCAGGGGCAAACCGATATGCTCCTGTCGATGGAGCCAATGGAAACGCTGCGCTACGTACCGTTTCTATCTTCCGAAGGGGTGATTGTGGCCGATGACGAACCTGTGATCAACATACCCAATTATCCGCAACTTGAAGAGGTCTTAGTGGCGCTTCGGGAATTTCCTCGTTCGTATCTCGTCAAGGCGACCGAGATAGCCAAAGAATTGCGCATGGCACGAGCATCAAATATGGTGTTGCTTGGAGCCGCATCGGTGTTTTTGCCGCTTGAAGCGGGCGATCTTGAGCAAGCTATTGGGCAGCTCTTCGTGCGTAAGGGCGAAAAAGTCGTTCAGAGCAATATTGAGGCATTTCGTGCGGGCCGTCGTGTAATAGCGAAGGTGGGAACGACATAGGCGACAGTTGGTAACGTGCCTGTGTGTGCCGGGATGGGACAAAGTGCCCATCCCGTTTTTTCTGGCCTGGAGCAGGTGGCTACGGCTGTACATGAACGGGAGTACCGATAGAAGCCCAGCGGTAAAACCACGCTGCTTCTCCTGTAGGCATGTTTACGCAACCGTGACTCATGGGCTGGCCGAAGTTGTTGTGCCAGTATGTTCCATGTAGGGAATAGCCCTTGTAGAAATACATGACCCATGGAACTCCGGGGAGATAGTAGCCGGGGCCGGTCATAAGCTGTGAATCGTATTTGCGATATATCCGGTAGTTACCTGTCACCGTAGGTGTGCCCCAGAGTCCTGTAGACACGAGAACATTCCGGACGAGACTGCCGTTTTCGTAGGCGTAGACGCGCTGTTCGCTCAAATCGACAATAATCTGCTTACCGGTTGTGATAGTTGGGGCCGGCGCTGAGGGAGGCGTCCATGTGTCGGCGACCACGCCGGGTTCGGGGATAATCAATGTTTGCCCTGCGTATATGTGATTGGGGTTGGATATGTTGTTCACAGCAGCCACTGCAGGCCAGGTTACGCCATACGCACGCGCGATGCTGGCGAGATGTTCACCGGCCCGCACGGTGTGTGTGCGCTGACCTGCTGGGGCGGGGGCCGGGGCCGGGGCCGGGACACTCGGTTCGGCAGATGTTGCCTGCGCCACGGAGCCAGGGATCGTAAGCTGTTGCCCGGCATAGATTCTGCTGGGCTCGATAATTCCGTTGGCTTGGGCAATTGCCGGCCAGCTAATACCGTAAATGCGACCGATGCTGGCGAGCGTTTCGCCGCGCTGGACAGTGTGGACAGTGGTCGCTGTTACGGCGGGTGGGGGAGGGGCGACCGCTGCGGCCACCGGTTCAACAATCGGAGCAGGATCGGCAGAGGTGTTAGGATCAGGGATGGTCAAAACCTGGCCAACATAAATGCGCGTTGGATCGGAGATGCCATTCACGGCGGCGAGGTATTCAACGGTAAACCCGTATCGTAACGCAATGCGGAACAGATTCTCACCGGCCTGAACGGTGTGCGTGCCACCTTGGGCAGTAACGTGTGCCGGCAAGCTGAATGAACTTGCCAGCAGCACCAAGCAAATGACGAATAAAAGGCCGCGTTTTTGTTGTTTTGTGCGATGTCTGGCCCATATCATTGTGGTGTCTCCCTTGTAAAGTTTATGATGAACGGCCCATTTGTCGAACACATGTAGCGTGTCTATAGATATCTTAATGGCTCTTGATCAGTTTACAGGGAATCGAATGTGCAAGCAATCATGGGGGCATCGCCGCCCACGACGAGCTTCGCATAGTCATGTCCCGTAATGAGCCTGGCCCCCTCAAAATACGCCCGTTTCTCTTGCGTACAAGCCCTGCACGATTACACCACACTGGGTCAGCAACCAGCGAGACTGTCATCTCCCTGCTGCGTAAATTCGCCGCATAATCTGAGAGTTTCTTTGGCTTTGTACGTCCGGCTGGTTCCGCGCTGAGTGGCCCCAATCGTATTTTCCAGCGCGAGCTTTCCCTCATGGCAGAAATGACAAGAAGCGCTTAACCGCTGCCCCAGGTGCGTATGCTCAAAATCAGCGGGCGACCGATTCTGACATCGCTATTGGGGTAGAGCAATTCCCACACGCTGTAATAACAACCAAAGATACGGGGAGCGCTGCCCGTGAATACGATGGGTGATGAGGTTTCGGTGATACCAACGCCTTCTTTTAAGAAAAAGTTGGATTGTTGCTGGCGTGCAAAATTAAGACCGGGACGCAGATCATCTGCACAGGCGTCGGCAAGCGGTGTCAGGTCGATTGTGCTATTAGGATTTTCCGTCAACTCAGCGTTAAAGGTCAACCGTGCGCCCTCCGGCCAAGCGCAGCTTCCTGTGTTTTGGAACACTATTTCAAAGGTGAAGTCTGTGTTGGCTTCGACAAGACGCGGATTGCTGGCATCCGTAATTGCGGGTGGGATGTTGTGACGATTTGGTGATATCACGATGTACTCCAGATCGCAGGCCGCCAGCGTTTGAGTCATGTTAGGGGTTGGTGTAGCTGCAGATTGGGTTTCGAAAAATATCCAGACGGCTGTACCAGTGAGGTTTGGCGTCGGCGTTGAGGAAGGCCGTGGGGTTCGCGTGGGACTGGGCGTTCGCGATGGCGAAGGCGTAGGCGTAGACGTCGGCGTATATGTGCGTGTTGGAGTTGCCGTTTGGGTGGGCGATGCCGTCAACGTGGCTGTTGGCGTAAGCGTTCTTGTCAATGTAGGCGTGCGGGTGGCCGTCGGCGTCGGTGTCGGTGTTGTGGTCGGCGCGACCGTTGTAGATGCTAGCGGAGAAGGCGATTTCGCGACGGCTACTGCCAGTGGTGATGTTGGTGAAGCTGCCGATAGCGCTGTTTCAGAGGGAGATGGTGACGCATTCGAATTGGTGTTGCGCCAGAGGTTGGTAATTGGAGCGTCACCGCCTCCGATGGCGAAGGCGGCAAGCGTAACCAGGATAAGGGCAGCGATCACAACTCCGATGTTCTTGGACCAACTGCTGCCATCGCCACCGAGATCGGGCTGTTCCCCCGTAGCATGTGGCGTCACCAATTGTTCGCGCGAAGGTGTCGCGTGGGAGTCTGCACTCCCATACATGGCCTGGTCTATCTGTAACCTGGCGCGTTCTGTGATGCTGAGCGGATCGGATCGTGTATCAAATGGCGCAAGGCCGCGTTCAACCGTCAGGCTTGAGGCTGGATCACGAGTTGGTTTGCGGTGCCCGGTTTCGTCGAGCAGGTCCAGGTCTTGAGCGAATTCCCAGGCTGTCTGGTATCGGGTTTCCGGCTCTTTTTCGAGCGCCTTACAGATAACCACTTCTAAACCTTCGGGGATGTCCGGCGCAAAATCGCCCGGACGAGGAAGCGGTTCATTAACATGCTTGAGGATGATCGCCAGGGGTGTGTCAGCATCGTACGGCAGGCGACCTGTTGCCAGTTGGAAAAGGATAACGCCTAGCGAGTAAATGTCCGAGCGCTCATCTCCGGCTTCCCCTAATCCCTGCTCAGGAGACATATAGGCAGGCGTTCCGATCATGCCGCCGCTCGACGTATAAAGAGAGCCGGTTACGATTTTTGCAATCCCGAAATCGGTCAGAACGACTCGCCCGTCCTCATCGAGCATAAGATTGGCGGGCTTCACATCCCGATGAATCATGTTGTGCTGATGGGCATAGGCCAGCGCGCGGGCAGCACTCTTGACGATGTAAATGGCTTCATCGAGGGGAAAACGTTCACCGGCTGTGTTGAGATCAAATAGTCGGTCCTTGAGTGTCGGGCCGTTGATGAACTCCATCACCATATAGAAGCTCTCACCCTCGACGTCGTACTCAAAGTCGTACACTTGCACAATATTAGGATGTTTGAGTCTGGCGATATTGCGAGCCTCGCGTTCAAAACGCTCTTTGAACTCAGGATCATCAGCCAGGAAGGGGTGGAGCAGTTTGATCGCAACGTAGCGGTCAAGCGCTTCATGATAACCGCGATAGACTTCTGCCATGCCGCCGCGGCCAATGCGATCAATGATCTCGTACTTGCCTAGCTTTCGTCTCGACACCGTTAGGATTATCCCAAGTGGTACAACACGTGCTGCTCAAATAACGTGATTCTGACTCATGCTAGTATAGCCGAAATCAGAATGCCCCCCAAGCTTCGCTTGCTTGTTTAGCCGAATTTTCCGCGGAGCCTGCGCTCTGCACAGGCGCATGTTTTTGTTACATAGGGGAAGGGGATTCACTGGTGAAAGAGAACGGCACGGAGAATGTGTGTTGGGGTTGATCAACCTCATCATAGTAAAGCTGGACGGATACGGAGTATTCAGTCTCAGGCTGGCCAATTTCACGTAAATGCAGTGTGAAGGACACGCGGAAATTCATGATGGCAATTGCGCTGGCACTGGCCACCACCTGCCCTCGTTCGTTCTGGATGCTGATATCGAGATTGGGCCGTTCGGCGAACGGTGTGATCTCAATTTCCACACGCACGCGGCGGCGGTCATCGTATGGCGTGGCGGTAATGCCTGTGATTCGAACGTCTTTGCGAGGAAGAAGATTGCGATTTTCCTGAAGCATGATTGTGACTTCCATAGTGTCTATACCAGGCCGTCTCTTTAGCGGTAAGAATTATTATAACGGGCGCTATTCATTCCACGAGGTGGACAACCTCGATCGGTCTTGCAATACCAATGGTATAGGAATTGGGTTTATCCGCGGGGCGAGGCAATACGTGAAACGAAGCGCCGCGACTGTCTAACTCGTCCAGGAGCAACGGCAGTGCCTGGGGGATTCGCGGGTCGGGATCGTGGAGGAGCAAGACCAGTCCATCCAGCGAGGCCTGGGAGGTCCATTCGGGATGTTCCTGATCAGGTGTCAGGTATTCGTCGACGCCTCTAGCGCCTCTTATGGCCCACCTGACCAAAATCTCAGGATCAGTCTCGTTCATCCACAGTGGTGCCACTGTTACATGCCACCCGCTGTAGTCGTAAACCCCTTCGAGCCAGTGCAACCGGCTACGATGTCTGGCCAGCAGACGATCGTACTTGAATATTTCCCAGTATCCACTTTCCGGTAGTAAGAAGAGATTCCCGTCCGGATGATCGTAGCCCCCACCGGGTCTGCGGAACATGTGTGGGTGTTCGGAGCCAGTATAAAGTGCCAGCTCATTGGGGTAGGGTGCTAATGCCTCGCGAATGCGCACCTCGGTATCGAGATACGAAGCCGCCGTAAACGATGGGGTGGGGTTGTCTGAAAGCGTTTGTCCCCCTTGTGAAAAGAGATGATTCCCGATGCGGTGACCCGCTCGCAACATCCGAGCCAGGACACGGCCTTCAGCCATCCCCGTGTTCAAGCCGTGTAAGAAAAATGTGGCCGGCACGCCTCGGGCATCGAGGACATCCAGCACGTCCAGCGTTGTCCCCGCTTTTCCTTCCGCGAGTTCCGTTTCGATTCCATCGTCAAATGTCAGATAGATCGGCACACGGGTGAGTGTCTCATCCGCGCGTGCCAAAACGGCATCGAGGCGTTTGGTGGGAACCCCTGCCGATCGAGCAAATGCCCAGATTGTCAATAACTGCACGAACCGGCGGCGTGTCAAGGCCAGGCGGGGTGGTTTCATTTCTTCGCTTCAGTCCAAAACTGCTGTGTAGGCTGGCATGGCTTTGCGCTCGATTTTGTCCGGATTCTCTCAATTATGATTGTGCGCTGACTAACGCCTCCAACGCGGCGGTGTACGAATCATCAGGGACCAATATGTGATCGCGCTCAAAGGCGCCTAGCGTCAGTAGCGGCACACCTGCATTGGCCAAGATTTGACTGACCCGCGCCATGAACCCGACCATGTTAAGATCGAGCGGCAGATCAAATGTGATGAGCCGGTAAGGAGTGGCTTCCCGATAGTCCGGAAGCCGCTCCCTGAAATAGCGCCATTTGTCGGCAGGGAGTACCAAGGTGACCTCATCCTTGTCAACAATCATTGCGCTGAACGGTTCGCCTATCTCTGCTATGATTCCTGCGCTTGCTGTGATGGCCTGGGGCGGCAGGTGAATCAATGTGTAACGCGAATCGTCGCTGACCAGTTTGGCTCTGGCAAATGCTTGCTCCGCCGTTTCCATTGTTCGCCTTCTTCCTTTCGTCCGCTCCCTACCGTTGGAATTCAAAACATTACAGGCGTTCGTTCGGATTGACCGGCAGAATCGAGAGGCCGGAGATGACTTTGGGATAGAAGTCGGTGCTTTTCTGAGGCATGCGCTCGCCTTGTGCCGCTATTGCTTTGATCTGGTCCATGCGTGTTGCGCTTACGAAGAATACAAAGTTGCCTTCTCCCCGGTCGATGTTGGTAACGGCTACCTGGGGATCGCGGTGGTAACGAATCATCGATTTGTCCTCGATGCCTTGCGCCGGGACTTCCGCGATCTGATCGAGCAGGACGTTATGCAAGATGCTTACCGCTAAAGACTTCCATTCCGGCGAGTGTTCTCCTGTGATCAAGGTTTGAGGGGATACAGTCTCCCTGAGCGTCAGAACATGGTATCCGACGGAAGGTCCCCCGTAGAATCCAAACGCATGTCCGGCTGGATGCGCATTGACTTGTGCAAGACAGGCGTCTAGGTCTACAACTTGCTCGATGACGAAATATTGGGTTGCACTTTCCAGTATCTGTTGTGGCGTTTTGCCAGCAAAGTGATGGATTTCCCGGTGCGTGGGGAGGACGACAAGCCCCGGATCGTTCATACTGACCAGAGTCGCCTGCACAAAGTTGAATGCTGCGTTGGCCGGTGCGTCTGGATAGTTTCGACGCTGCAAATCGCGGTACGTCAGGCCCGTGCTGTAACGGTGGTGGCCGTCCGCAATGATCAGGTTGCGCATAGGGGCCATCTCAGCCTGTATCGCTTTCAGAGTGGCCGGATCTGTGATGGCCCAGAGGCGTTGGCGTACATCATGTTCGCGAATCTCGACGATATCCAGGTCAGGTTCGCGGTTTCCAATGGCACGCGCCACGAGTTGGTTAATTCTGTTGTCCTGGTCGGGGTAGAGAATGAATATTTGTTCGGTGTTCGCTTCGGTGGTCTTAAGAAGGCGCAACCGGTCTTCTTTTGGGCCGCTGTGCGTGCGTTCGTGCGGGAGAATCGTGCCCTCATCGAAGTCTGTTAACTCCACTGCCGCGATGATCCCGTGTCGCGTGTAGGTTATTCCACCGGCGCTAAAAGTTTGTTCGTATGCGTAAAAAGCCGGCCGGGGGTCACGAACGAGGACGCCTTCCTTGAGCCAGGCCCGGTAGTAGTCGCGGGCACGCGTGTAGACATTTGGGCCATCGGGGGCTTCAACGCGATCGCCTGGTTCAGAGGGCCCCAAAATAATTCGAACAATATTGTGGGGGCTTAAGTTTAAGTATTGTTCGCGGAGGGACTCGTCGATCTTGTCGTAAGGCTGGCTGACTACCGCCTGCATATTCTCGATCAATTCTGGGTTATAGCGCACACCACGAAATGGTTTGATGACGGCCATTCAGTGTTACCTCCAAAGTAGGTGCTGGGTCTGGTAAACAAGTCTGCATCAGGATTTTACCAATGACGATGGCCAAGCGCGAACGTTCGCGAGCCTCCACCGCAAGCGAAATGTCGCACAAAGCTGAAAACTTGCACGTTTGGGGACTATCATAATAAACTTCGGATATGATTAGACGTCCGGTACACAACTATTTAAGCATTGCTCTGGTAATAATTCTTTTAATTGCCGGAGTTTTTGTGATTGCGCCGTTGTCACAGGCGGCGCAAGAGCAAGATGCCACCGCGACCATTGCTCCTACTCAACCAACGGCTACCGATTTGCCTGCCTCCGCTACCCCGGCGCCGGAGGCCCTGCCTGTCGTGTCACAATACGGGCTGTTCGAAGTGAGTTTTACCTTGCCCGATACATACGGGAACCCTTACGATCCGGATGTGGTTTCGGTCGTGGCGGAATTTCATTCTCCAGATGGAATCACCTCAACGATCCCTGGGTTCTTCATGCGACCCTTCCGTGACGTTTGTGAGGGGGCTTGCGCTTCTGAACAACTTGTGGCAGGCGGCAATGGCGAATGGCGCGTACGATTTGCTCCTTCACAACCAGGTCATTGGACGTTTCGGATTGAGGTACATGATGAGGCCGGGGAGCGAGTTATCAAGGAGGGGGCATTCGAAGTCGTTCCGTCAGATGATCCTGGTTTTGTTAGAACTGGCCCCCACCCACGCTATTTCTCATTCGAAAATAATACGCCCTATTTCCCGATCGGCGAAAACCTCGGCTGGTCGTGGGGGGCGCTGGGTGGAATCTATGCTTACGAGCACTGGCTCGATGCGCTGAGGCAGGCCGGGGCGAACTATGCTCGCGTGTTCATTGATGTTCCCTGGTTCATTGGGCTGGACTGGGGCGGAGATGTGGGCGATTACGACGATGCGCAGGCAGCAGCGTGGCGCATGGATGCGTTGCTCAACATGGCCGAGGCGCGGGGCATTTATTTGCAGGTGGTTTTGGTATGGCACCGGCCGTTTTCAAACCGCCTGACTGCGCCTGTACCGTTGCCCGAAGGCACGTTTCGGCTACCTTTTGAGCTAAGTTGGGCCGAGAACCCATTTAATGAGGATAATGGTGGGCCGTTGAGTGGGCCTGCCGGGCTATTCCTTGACCCTGAAGTTAAATCTTTACTTGAACAAAGGCTGCGATACGCCGTTGCTCGGTGGGGGTATAGCACCCATATATTTGCCTGGGAAATCATTGATGCAGTGGATGAGGTGTTGGGGTATACCTCGCTTCGTGCCAAACCCTGGCTGCGTGGTTTGACCGGCTTTCTAGATGAGATCGATCCGTTCGATCATCTGGTTACGGCCGGGGCGACGAACCCCGACGAAGCGATTTTCCAGAATCCAGACATTGATTTCGTTCAAGTGCAACTTTACCAGGCTCGTCCGATAAACCCTGGTCGTGATCAAGTCGCAGAGACTCTCCGCGCATTGAGTCGCGTGTTTGGCAAGACCGACGGACCAGTCCTGCTCACGGAGTTCTCGCTTAATCCCTGGTTCGCGCCGCTGGCGGACGATCCTGGCGGTGTTCATGTGAGCAACACGGTGTGGGCGGCAGCTATGGCGGGGAGCGCTGGCGGGGCAATGCCCTGGTGGTGGTCTACCTATGTTGACCAGGCCGATCTTTACAGCGTTTTTGCTCCCCTGGGGCTTTTTGCCCGGGAAGTGCCCTGGAATACCAGCGCATTTGAGCCCCTTCAAGTCCGGCTTATAGCGTTAGCGCCTGTGCCGTATGCGCCGGTACGCATCGATGATTTTGATCGGAGTGTGCCGGGCGTCTCACCGCCGGACCGCGTGTACCGGCTCACGGCTGACGGAGCAGTGCCTTCCACACGAGATCTTTCGAGCTATTTGTATGGGACGCGTAACGCTGGCTGGAGTCGCCCTCAAACGTTTATTATCACCCCCCCTGTGGATACCGAACTCAGCGTGCATGTTCAGCAGGTTTCCGCCATCGCGCCTGCTGTGCTGTCGCTGACCATCGACGGTGAAGAAGTCGCTCGCGTGGATTTCAGCGCGGGCAGTGAGGATATTCTGGTCACCGTGCCCATTACAGCAGGCGAACATTCGGTTGTGCTTGATAACCTAGGAGAAGACTGGCTGGAGCTAGGCTTTATTGAAGTGAGACACTATCGCTCTCCTGTGCGAGTCCTGGCTTTGGCGGATCGGGATCGGGGCGATGCACTGGCATGGGTCCAGCCCAGGGATTACACGTGGAACAGGATTGCAAAAGATCTGAACCCCAAACCTTTAGGCTTCGAATTGGCTTTTCCTGGTATGCCACCGGGACAATACCGGGTAACCTTTTGGGACGCAGTGACTGGCAGTGTATTAGGCGAAGAGGGAATTGTACTCT
>CAZSXY010000054.1:12034-23553 GCA_964611395.1 uncultured Anaerolineaceae bacterium
ACCTTTTGGGACGCAGTGACTGGCAGTGTATTAGGCGAAGAGGGAATTGTACTCTCTGGTGATGACGGTGGGGCCTTAACGGTGAGCCTGCCGCCAGTGGCCAGTCCGCTTGCTATTCGTGCGCTGCGCATAGCTGGCCCCGAAATTGAGGCGACTCCTGAGGCTACCGAGTTCGCTACGCGCACCCCGGCTGTTACGTTGACGCCCACGGCCACTGAAACTGCGACGCCGACGTTCACCCTTACGCCTACGGACACGGCTACCGCGACGGCAACATCGACGAAGACACTAACGCCAACACCGACGAAAACTCCGACCAATACACCCACGGCGACTTATACGGCAACTGCAACGGATACACCAACCGCAACGCCAACAGAGACCGCCACCAATACATTCACCCCCACGGCGACTCCGACCTTCACGCGAACGCCGCGCCCATCGCGCACGCCCACGCGTACGCGCACACCGACCCCAACGCGAACGCCAACGATGACACCGACATCGACCGATACCTCCACACCTACGGCGACGGTCACACCATCACCGACGGACACACCAAACCCGTTGGAAACGCTGATTGGCGAGGGAACTTAGGGACTTTTGAGTCCCTGTAGCGTAAAAAAAAGAAATCGCCTTCCCCACCGCATTGGGAGGAGGCGATTACTGTTAGCGGTAGCGGGCAAGTCTCACCTTGGCGCATCTCGTAATGCGAGGTACGCCGGACGAGGATTGCCTGCCGGATCCAGTAGGCTCCACAAACATTGTTCTCCGGTGACGCCTACAACGGGGCAGAAGTTAAGGTTCCAAAGGAACATGGGGCCGGTATATCCGAGTTCCGATCCAAGCTGGAAACCGCGCAGAATGTATGATGCCTGCTCGTCCAGACTGGTATACGCTACGAAGGCAAATTCCGGCGCTGGTTCAATATTCAGGCCATCGTTTGAACCCCAGCCGAACTCTGTTGCCCAGATGTAGGTTCCGCTGTCGCCATTTTGAACCATGATTTGTCGATAGTCTGCCAGTGTTTGCTTGAAGAAGAAGCTGGGGTGATCATCCCAGGCGGGTACCGCCGGACGATTGTTGCGGCAGCATGTGCTATCAGGGGGATTGGCCCACCCATTAGGGTGAGCGCCGATGGCGTCTGACCACTCAGCAACCCCCGCCGCGTACATCTGGCGGAGATACACGCGATCATCGATGGCGTTCACTCCGTCATTGAATCCGGTCGGAGCCAACCCGCCGGTAACGACAATCGCTGACGAGTCGGCATTCTTGATGGCAATATATGCCAGCCGCAGAAGTTCCACATAGCTGGCCGCACTAATGCCCTTGGGCGTATTCCACTCTCGGCGCAGGTTCTGCTCGTTCCAGATTTCGTAGGCGTCGACTTTCCCCTTGTACCGTTGTGCAAGCTGGCCGATAAAGTTGGCGTAGGTCTGGTAGTCGCTGGGCGGACCTTTTTCCTGGTCCGAGTCCCGTGCCCAGTTCGGTGCTGACGTGACCGACAACAGGATGTTGAAACCGGCAGAGTCCATTGCATTGATCATCTCGTCAAGCGGGGCCCAGTTGATGCTACCCGGATTAGCCTCATAGATGGCCCACTCAATTTGTTGCTTGACCCAGGTTACGCCTAAATCACTCGCTGATTGCATGACCTGAGGGATATTCTGGTTGGGGAGGTGCACCTGTATACCGTAAGCAAAGCCGACATTGGTCGCGGTGTTCTGTGGAAGCGTTGTTGATACTGTAGGCTCTGCAGCGGCCGCCGTCGGGACATCTGATGGAACGACTGTTGGTGTCGCCGCTGGCTGCGGTTCCGTCAATACCCCTCCTGGTGGAATGCGCAATCGCTGCCCAACATAAACTAGGTTGGGGTTGGTGATGTTGTTGTACGAGGCAACGACGGCTGTGGGCAAATTATATTTGAGAGCAATGCGGAATAGATTTTCGCCTGGCTGAACGACATGGATCGTTTCCGTTGGCGGGGTGATTGGTTGCGCAGGAGAAGCAGATGGCGTGATGGTGCCACCTGGTTGCACGACGGGCGGCGTACTACCTTGCGGAATGACTAATACCTGGCCAACGAACACGATGTTGGGGTTTGTGATATTGTTGGCCTGGGCGATCGCATCAACTGTGGTGCTGTATTTCAATGCGATACGGAATAGATTCTCGCCAGCCTGAACGGTATGCGTAAGCTGGCTTCCATCCTGTGCAAAGACATAGATAGGTGTCAGCAAGAGCAAAGCCAGAGTGGAGAGGATGATGACAAGTCGACGCATACGCTGCATCTTGATGCCTCCTTCACATGGTGACATTGTATCGCCTACATCATAGTATAGAATGCCCAGCAGTGCCATTCAGTCCGGTAGGGCCGAATCGTTCGCGTCAATCCGAGGCTCTTGCTGCACGGGCGGTTGATGAGCTTTTTCTATGCACACTGGGTTGGCGAAGACCATCACCAGGTGATCATGCTCATCGTAGCTTGTGTGGGCGAAAAACGGTTGCTCTGTAGAGTTATCAAGGATCAGGGGTAGCAACAATGGGAGGTCTTCAACGAGCGGAAGATCGTATACCCGGTCTCGTGGAACCCACTCCAGGGTTCCTTCCTCAGAATCCACGAACAGCTGATTTAAAGCTTCTGCGCTGAAGACGAAAACGATGATGCCGGTTGGCAGCCCAGTATCGACGTGAATGACACCGCGAAACCGGATGTTGGAGACTTCCAGTCCCGTTTCCTCGTGAATCTCGCGGATGGCACCTGAGAGCGGGTCTTCGTCTCGTTCGATGTGTCCGCCAACACCATTGTAACGTCCTGGAAACACCCGTCTGTGCTCACCGCGCTTGAGCAGCAGAATGTCGTTTCCATGAGTAACAAAACATACCGTGCGTGGAATGATCAACCAACGATTATCCGTCGCGTCGGCCCCCTGATCTTTGGCTCCCATCTTGTTTGTCCTCCCTTGGTTGGACTGTCCAGAGGGATTATAGCACCGGGGGTGTGCGTTTGTCCTGGGCATCGATCTGCTGTATGCTTGGGCAAGACAGACACTGTATAAGGAGCAAGCAAGTATGGACGATCTTTATTCAAGAATTGTGCGCGATCGCGGTTCCTTGAAGCGCCTTGTGGAACGCCTCCCCGGTTTTCCGGGGTACCTGGAAATGAACGCACGGCGGCAAGCTGATCGCCTGATCCGGGACTATGTGGTTGCGAAGCTGAAGGAACAGCTAAATCGCCTGACGGTGGTCGAAAACTTGCTACTTGATGGCGGTGGTCTGTCATTCATGAGCAAAACACGCAGTATCAAAATGAAGTTCCAGACGCTAATTGACCGCGTGGCGACCGATGTGCCTGGTTATTCGGGCTTTTTTGATGCCATCAAGATCGGCGCTGATGATCTGTCCGTTGTATACGCCTTTGACGAAGCTATGCTCGACTATGCGGACAAATTTGGGCAGAAGGTTGATGCGTTGCAAGATGCCGTGCAGGCAAATGAAGGAATTGGCGATGCGATCCGCGACCTTGATGCGCTGGCGGTGGAAGCGAACGAGGCGTATAGTCTGCGCGAGAATGTATTGAATGGACTCGACTAAGTTCTGTTGGGTTCGTGGCTGCGCACGAATGAAAGTAAGGAGATGAGAACTCATGCCACGGATAATTGACGTTGTATCGCATGACAACGTGATGGACGATGAATTGTGCTATCGGGAACCTCAGGGTGGGGCTGGGGATTTCCGTATGGGATCACAAGTCATTGTGCAGGAAAGTCAGGCCGCTGTATTCGTTCGCCAGGGGCAAGTGCTTGATGCCCTGGGACCGGGATCGCATACATTAAGTACAGCGAACCTGCCGATACTCTCAGGATTGATCGGGTTAGTAACGGGTGGGCGGAATCCCTTCACGGCTGAACTCTATTTTGTGAACCTGAAAGACCTCCCCCAGGTTCCTTGGGGCACAAACCCTCCGATTGTGTTGGAGACGCCAGGGAAGGGAGTGGGAGTCGTGTTGCTCATAACGCACGGCGTGATTGATATCGGTGTGGAAGATCCGGTGCGTTTCATGAAGCAATATGGTGTGGGCAAGCCGATTGTGCGGTTGGGCGATATTCGTGACCGAATTCAATCGATGCTCTTGGGCGAGTTGGCGACACTGCTATCCTCATCAGGAGCACAAAGCATTATGGATGCCAACAGGCTGCTTTCTGATCTGGAAGGGGCGGCGCTCGCCCGCCTGAATGAGCAGTTTGCGGCGATTGGTATGCGAATCAAAGCCTTTGAAGCGAAGCCGTTCACGGCCAAGGATGCGAGTACTGAAGAATTGCGTAGCTACGTCGATTTTGAGACCTATGAACGCATCCGCCGGCTCGAAGTTGCTGATGCGGCTGCGAGTAACCCTGGCGCGGGAGGGACACTGGCTAGTGCTGGCGTGGGGCTTGGAGTGGGCCAACAAGTGGGAGCGGCGCTGAACCCGCAGGCCGCTGCCCTTCAGCAACAGCAGCAAATGATGATGATGCAAATGATGCAGCAGATGCTTCAGCAACAACCCCAACAGGCTGAGTCCCAAGCGGCACCGGTTGTGCCGCAGACGCCTGAAGAAATCCGGGCTTACCTTGATCAACTGGATGCCAAACTCATGGCGGGTGAGGTTTCGGAAAAAATATACGAGAAATTGTACGCGAAGTGGGAAGCACGCCTTAACGAACTGGAAGGCGACGCGTAGACCTAAAAAGGCGATCGCGAATAGTCAGAGCGGGGTTTCGATAAGCCCCGCTCTTACTGTGCCAGTGGCCACACAAACGAGGTTAGGGTGAAAGAATCGCCTGTTGCGTTGCCCCGTTCGTCAAACACTGGAACACGCGCACCGGTTTCCGGGTCGTAAAACCCGATTTGAAGTGAGTAAGTGCCGGGCACAAGTGCTGGGGCAGGTTCGCCAAGCAAGTGATAGGGGTCTCGGTACAGCGTGCCTCGTTGCCAGGATCGTGGGCTGGCAAAACCGTACTGTGGGCGATGATCGTCTTGATCCCACAACGTCGAGCCAGTAGTCGGGTTTTGCGGCCCGATGAGGTGCACGAACACTTTATAGTCAGTGGTTGTTTGCGCTAACGGTTCCCAGTAAAGCAGCACTGTTAAAGAGAGGGTTGATCGGTCTGGCCCCTGGATGGCAAAGCCTTTGAGCCGCGCAAAGTCTCCGAACAGGGCTTCGGTGCTGGTGGCAATCTCTTCTGGCGTAACGATCCACCTGCGGAACTGCGTTACGCGGAAATCCCCAGGCGAGTCCGTGCTTAGCTCCTGCATTTCATCCGCGAGAGCTTCGCGGGCTGCTGGCGCTTCGCCAACCATCCAGATCGTTTGATACTTAGCGATCAATGGCTGCAACTGCGAAGCAACAGCAGTGTCCGGTATCAAACTAATTTCGTCGGACGAACCGCGATAGTAGTAATTGAACGCCGGGTCGGGCACAGCTTGCAGGATTAATTCACCAGCTTCCGAGCGGGCCTCAAGGTAAGTGGCTAATTCCGGCCAGTTGGGAGCTTTCTGAGGCGCGCTCCAATAGTACTGCCCTAACGCAACAAGACTCAGCAAGGGGAAGATGCCCATGCCCAGGCATAATCCCATCCTCAGCCGGGGATGTTTGTTATTCGGGTGCATGTTCCTTGTGAGGCTGTAGATCGTCAGCAGCAGGAAGGCGGGTGTAGCGGCAATCAGGTAACGGGGATGGAAGACGCTCATGCTTGTGGCTGCAATGAGTAGGAAAAGCATGGGCATTGCGCCCCACAGAACGAGCCACCGCATGATGTGGTGTCTATCGCGTGCGCTGATCAGCGTAATTCCCACAAACAGAAACCAGCTTGCGGGCACAATGATATCCCACGGCCAGTTATAGCCCCGCCCAGTGAGGAGGGTTGGCAGGAACCAGGTAAAGAGTCGATTCATGTCAGCCTGTTCGGTTGCTCCGCGATAATCACTGTTCTGGAGATGCCAACCCTGAATGGCCCAAGGAATCAACAGGAACCCGATGGCCAGCCAGGCTCGTATGGTTGGGTGAAACCTGTTTTGCCTGTGAGATGAGAGCACCAGGTAGAGCGCCTGTACGGGGAGAAGAAATACCTCCAGGAAAAACGTGTACAGGGCAATGGTTTCGGCAAGGGTATACAAGAGCCAGGCGCGGGTGCGGTTCGTATGAACGGCACGAAGGAACAAACACATTGCCAGCGTGCTGGTTCCAAACCACAAGGCGTAGTTGCGAGCGTCTTGCGCGTGCCAGATAAGGAAAGGGTGACTGGCCGCGTAGGCAGCAGCCAGCCACACACTCATGCGCCGTTTCAGGAAAAAGCGAGCCAGAGCACCGACGGCTGCAACCCCAACCATTCCGCCTAAAAGCGAAAGATAACGCATCGCGAGTTCGCTATCGCCTGCCACGGTTTTCCAGGCCCAGAAACTCAAGAAAGTGCCAAGTGGGTGCGGTTCCCATTGGGCTAAGTCCTGGAGTACCACTCGCGGCGAATCCGCCCAATAGCGCACGGCAAACGCTTCATCACCGCGGAAGGGGACGGATTCAATCCGGTAAAGCCGCAAGGCAAACGCTGCCAGCAGCACTAATGTGACTACCAGCAGATCCTGCCTACGCTCAGGCTTCATGGGGAATCGATCCTAGTTGGCGTCTTTGCGCGACTTGAGCCAGGCAATATCCTTCTTACTCAGACCAAACCAGATTTCTTTCTGCCGCTTTCGGCTGAACTTTTGGCGAAGCGCGTCGCATACACTTTGAGGATCGGCAGTTTCGAGCGTGTGCACAATGTTGATCGCCTGTTCAGATGACTCGCGGAGTTCAGCGATGGCTTCCTCCACCGACTTGTCGGTTGCGCCTATGTAGTACAGTTGTCCTGCCTGAGCGATGAATACAGTACCGCGTTCAGAGCGACCACTCGTTTCTGTTTCGGAGCTTCTCCCAGCGAAATCTGGTTCGAGAACATCTCCGGTTGACAGATCGCTGCCCTCTTCATGCGCAAGGCTTTCACCACTTAGCTCGGCGATCTCTTGCCGGGTAAGTAAACCGTACATTTCATCAATGACATCGAGGTGTTCTAGTTGGAGGGTGGTTCTGGGCGATGCTTTTTGCTCCCGCAAGTATTGCCGCAGCGATGGTTTTTTCTTGGGATCAGCATAGAGCACGGGGTAAAGTGGGTCCTCAGCTTCGAATTGTGCCTGGGGGTTAATGAACACCACCAACGGTTGCACCTCGACCCCGGAATCTGGATCGATTTTGTTGATTAAGCGTTGGACTTTCTGGGCGTGAAGTGTGGCGTCATTGAAGGGGTTACCGATCAAGTCTTGGCGCAGATAGCCGTTGAGCTTTCTTAACAGTCCCTCATCACCATGCCACTTTTTGCCCGAAATTCGGTAGGATTTATCCTGCCATACGATGGTGATGGTGAAAACGCCTTCTGGGCCTACCAATACGTGCGGTGCGGGCAGCAGATGGTGGAAAATGGTGTATTTCTGTCCTAACCCCTTAAGCCCGTTAGTCAGAGCATCCTCCGGGCGGGGTTCACGGATCCAGATGTTGGCCATTCTGACGGAACTGAGCGTGAGAAGCATTAGGATTGGCAGAATGAAGCACGTAACTTGACTGGCCGACGACGAGGGATCCGCGGTCCATGTGTAGAAGAAACCCAAGCCCATGCCGCCCAGACTAATGAAAAACAAGGTGTGTGATATCTTGCGCTTGCGGTTGATTTGCGCCTTGTTAATGACCACGCGCATTTTGCAGGGAACCTTTCTTTGTGTTGTCGCAGGTTGATGTCTTCAACTGGTGAATGTTAACACAAAATTGGCTAATTGCGGGAAAAAACCTTTTGTGCTCGCTGTGCAGGAACTGTGCTGGGGCGACAACGCGGTCGAGCCAGCAAGAAGCTGAGTATGTCCAAGCGTTCCAGGCTTGGTATAATTCGCCCGCAAACATAGCGGCAATCCTTGTCAATGAGAAAAACAAAACTGGAATGAACGACCAAAGCCTGGTAACTGGCGTCGGCCCGTCACAAGAATGCCCGGTTTGTGGCGCAATTCAACCACTTTCGGTGCAAAACTGCTCTATTTGTGGCGGGGAATTGCCTGGCGAGAACGCAACGACCCAGTCAACCCGTAGCGCTCGTAAGGCTCGCCAGCCCATGTCTCTGCCCTACGATCCCGCTACGGGCGACGACGACCTTTACGTGGGGGAGTTGTCGGGGCGGTTGTGGCGTTTGATCGCGCTGAGCGCAGTTTTGGTGGCATTGCTCGTTGGCGTTGGGGTTGGGGTAGTAGCCAGCAGGGTGCTTTGGAACGATGGCGAAAGCGATGGCAATGTGCGTACTGAAGGCATCATAACAGAAGCCCCTCTCGAACCGGGTAGCACTCCCCCCACCGGCGACACAGGGGTGATACTCCCGACCCAAACAAGCAATATGATGTTGTCGCTACCCACCGTGACACCAGCTCCGCCGACTCCCACGGACACTCCGACACCAACGGATACGCCGACGCCTGAACCGTGCTATCAGACTGCCCAGCAAGGCGATACTGTGTTGGGGATGGCCTATAGATGTGGGCATCGCGAAATGGCTGTTGTTGATTTGATCTTAGAAATGAATGATATGGAAAGCCCGCAGGAATTGCAATTGGGACAGATACTTGTGATTCCCTGGCCGTCTCCAACACCCGGTGGGGAACCTACATTGGCCGTTCCAGAAGACCAGACAGACACCAGCGAGGGCCCTGCGACAACTGCACAACCGCAAGTGAATGAATTTGGAACACCCGACCTGCTTGCGAAATATGCTGACGTGGAGCCGACGCTCCGGCCTGGGCAGGCATGGCATATTGTGCAGCGAGGGGAAACGATTCTGGGCATTGCCATACAATACGACACTACTATCGAGACCTTATCGCAGATCAATCCAGAGATTCCATTTCTGCAATGCGATTATGGGATGCCGTCCGGCGGGCCGAATTGTTCGGTGATGTTGGGTGAGGGGCAACGTGTGCGTGTTCCCGTTCCGTTGCCAACAGGAACGCCAACTCCCACGCCTGCTGGCACGCTTACGCCTACGCCTTCGGCGACACCGACGTTTAATGCCCCGTATCCGCTAGCGCCCGCAGATGGCGCACACTTTGCTGCTGACCAGATGGTGACCTTGCGTTGGGGAAGTACCGGAACCCTGGCTGCTGGTGAGCGCTTTATTGTGCGAGTACGAAATTTGACATCTGGCGACGAGTATGTGATTGCCGTCACCGATGCAGTATATATTCTGCCCGGAGGATGGCAACCAGCGGACCGCAACCGCCACACATTCGAGTGGACGATATCAGTTGGTCAGGTGGATGACGAGAACGCCGTCGTGGAGGAAAAACACCTGACCACCCCCCGGCAGTTCACGTGGGACAGCCGGTAATGTTGTGACAGGGTAGGGGGGCATGCAAACGCGAGAGGATGGGATAATGACTCTTCGAACATGGTTGATTGCGCTATGGTGTGTGGCTGTCGCTTTGCTGATTTCAGCATGCGGAGCAGACAATGTGGACGAACAACAGGTGCAGTCTCCAGGCGCGCCAAACCTGATTAACCCAACCGTGGTGCTTGCCGCGCCGACCCAGACGCCTGGTGGCTCAACTACCACGCCGTCGCCCACCTTGCCGCCAACTGTTACGCCAACTAATAGCCCTCCACCTCCGCCCCCTACGGGCACGGCAACGTTTACCCCGACTCCTGGGCCATACGAGCACGTCATCCAAAGTGGTGATACGTGTTTGGGCATTGCTGCTCGATATGGTCATATGAGCCCCGATGTAAAGCGCGAAATTGAGCGGATCAATGCTATGGCAGACTGTTCGATTTTACCGCCTCCGGGGAGCATGATTTTAATCCCGCATCCTACTGCCACACCAACCGCAATCGGGATGGATCTCACGCAAACAGCCATTGCGACAAGCGCACCGCCTCATGTGTCATTGGATATTTCCCCGAGTTTTGCCATCCAGCAATATGTTGTCCAGTCGGGTGACACGCTTAGCAGCATCGCCATTCGCTTCGACAGTTCGCTCCAGCAGGTTTGTGAATTGAACTCGCTCCCTGATGGCATTGACTGCCGGGCATGCACATGGGAATCCGCCAATTGCTGCTGCACCAGTCCCGTGGTGCTAAGTGAAGGACAAACGGTAAATGTTCCTGCGCCGACGCCGACGCCGACATTGACTCCAACGTTCACGGGAAGCGAAACGCCAACTCCAACGCCAACATATCGCGCTCCACGTCCCCTGTTGCCGGCTGCCGGAAGCACTGTGTCGGGAGGCGTCCGGTTGACGTGGATGTCTGTTGGTGTGCTGGGGCCGAATGATTTCTACCTGGTAACGGTGCGGGACGATACGACCGGGTCGGAATACACGGCCAGCACGCGCCAGTTATCCCTTGATCTCCCGACCGGCTTCCTCCCTGCCGATGGCAAGACGCACCAATTTGCGTGGCAGGTGTCAGTGGTTCGACTCGGCACCGACGGGCTGTTTTACCCATTGGGGAACGTTGTGGCAGAACAATCCTTCACGTGGATCGGGTGGGAATAGGTTCGGTTATTTTTTACGGGCTGAGACCCCCACAATATTGCGCGTGGGGGTCTTTTGTTGGGCAAAGATATGGGCTTGTTAGCTGCCAGCTTGAGGTGTTGCCTGTTCTAGCGATGGGTCACGCACGCTCTGAAGCGAAATGTTAAGCGTTTGACCTTTCGATACCACTGTGGTTACGCGCTTTGTATCGCAAATGACATAGTTGGGCTGGCGCGGGTATTTGACTTCGTAGTGATATTCTACATTGGGGTCAATCTCGATCTCGACAGTTTTTCCCTCACTGACCGTATGTTCAGTGATATTGCCCGTATTGGTGTTGGTCAAGGTGATTGTAGCAGTCCCGCATTCCGTTTCGTTGGTAAAACGAAGGGCGGTTTTTTGGGTGCAGGCTGCTAACAAAAAAACTGATGCCAGCAGCACTGCGAAGAATTGTCGTCTCATCATTTTTCTCCTCGATCGAGTATCTTGGTGGCGGATTATAAAAAGCTCGCAAGCCGTTGACAAAACATCGCTGTGCGATTGGGGGAACATGGTACACTCAGGCTATGATGCTATTGACACAACTTGGGAGGAATCTCTATGAGCCATCTGGTACGCGCTGTGATGTTCGACGATGAATTGCGGGTGGTAAAGCGGCCTGAGCCGGAAGTCGGGGCCGATGAGGTTCTCATTCGGTTGTGCATGGCGGGTATCTGTAATACAGACCTGGAAATCGTGCGCGGTTACAAAGGATTTCGAGGTGTGCTCGGCCATGAATTTGTCGGTGAGGTGATCAAGGGGCCGGAAGAGTGGTTAGGCCAGCGGGTGGTGGGTGAAATTAACATTGCCTGCGGGCATTGCGATATGTGTCGAGCCGCGATTCCAAGCCATTGCCGGAATCGCCGCGCACTCGGTATTTGGAATTATGATGGCGCGTTTGC
>CAZSXY010000055.1:0-3186 GCA_964611395.1 uncultured Anaerolineaceae bacterium
GGCAAGAACGTGGCCCAAACCGCCGCCGGAACGCTCGATAGCCGCTCCAATTGCACCAGCAACGGATCTGCCGGATCGTCAACCGCCGCGACAAGCTGCGGGTGAACCCCACGCACCGCCCGCCAGAGCGCCCGCGCCTGCGCCGTGACTTGCGCCCCCGCCCACAGCGATCCCGCAACCAGCAGCAGCGTGCCCAGCAGCGCCCCCAGCAGTCGCCATACCGCAAGCACATCCCCCGTGATCATGTTTTCCAGGATCATCGCGCCCCCTTCTACCCCACGCCCAACGTATCCAGGTTTTCGGCCAGGACGCGCAGCAGCGCATCCTTATCCGCCGGCGTCCACTGCGTCCAGGGTTTCGATCGCAGTCCCGCGAGCATCGCGCGGCGGTCGCGTTCGGCCTGTTGCCGCGCCGTGAGCCGCGCCGGATCGTGCTGCTCGACGATGGATTTCACCAACGCGCGTTCGCCCGCGCTGGTCGAGTCCAGCACATGAACGCGCACCGCCCGGCCATTCCAGCTCACGCCTACAAATTTCGGCCCCAACGCGGCCTTTAGCTCGTCGTGAAGCAGCGAGAGATTGAGGCGCTCCACGTCGAACGTCCAGTCGATCATGCCTGCCATTAACTCACCTCCCTCACCCAAAACTGCGCCGCCAGATCAACGGCGAAGAGCGTGCCCGTGTTCCCGCTGACCCGCCACTGGAGCGTGAAGGTATGCTCGCCAGCCGCCAGCCCGCTCACCAGATGGACAAACCCCACCGGGTTTATGGTGTTGCTTTGCGCCAGCACAAGGCCGTTCGCGCCCCCTTCGCGGGTTCCATCCACCGCCACATCAAGATAGACATTTCCCCACGAATCCGAGCTTCTGACCGCGCCGTGAAAGCCAACCATCACATCGCCGCCGTTGGTGGTGATCGTCAGCGTCAGTTTGCTGCTGTCCACATCGACAAAGGTGGTCGATGTAGTCGTGTAGTCGCTGCTCTCGGCGCACGCGACATGAGCCGTCGGCGGCGCTTTGAGCACATTGAGATTGTCCCGCAGGTGCGTATTGAGATCGGCGGCGGTCAGCAACTCATCCACCTGCCATGTTTTTGGCGTCGTCCAGGTCATAGTCCTAACCTCGCGTGACTGTCCAGTTCGGCGTAGCCTCTGCGATCCAGCAGGCAGACATGCCGGTCTCCGGCGCGTTCCAGGTAAAGGGTGACCGTCCAGCCGGTGCGCGTCAGGTCATAATCCACCGCACGCACCCGGTGCGCCGCCCGGCTCAGGCCCGAAGCCGGATCGGACACGATAACAGAGTCCATCAACCCGACGTCGAAGATGCTCACGCCACCGATCCGCGCCCGGTCACGCACCCGCAGCGACTCGGCGGCCAGCGCGGGCGTCCGGGCGCGGCCCAGCAGGTATTCGGCATACGCCTGGCCAAAGACCGGGTCCGGCTGCAAGGGCAGGTCGAGCGCCAGCGCCCGCCGTTGGTAGGCGCTCTGGCTGGCGGCATCGCTCACGTCAAGCGTGATCGGGTCGTAGACGCGGATCGGTCGGCCCCGCACCTGAAGCAGCGTCATATACAACGGGCCAATCGCCGTGTTCTGCACCGTGATCGCCGCGCGAGTCGCTTCGATGACCGCCGACAGGCTCACGTGCGGGCTGGCCGTGTAGTCAAAGCCGGTTCCGTCCGCCCGGTCGTTGACGGTGTAATCGACGCCCGCCACCGGAGCAACCACGTCCACCGCGCCGACGCGCGCACCGTTCTCGTCGCGGAACAGGGCATGGATCACGCGGGTCTGCCCCGGCGCGATGCGCAACACGGTGCGGGCCGTCCACAACACGGTGACAGCACCGACCGTCTCCACCGGGTAAACCGTGACCTGCACATGGTTGATCACGCCCTCCACATCCAACCCCACCTGCAGATCATCGAGCGGCTCAGCCATCAGACCACCCCCAACATCGCAATCTCGCGCTCATCAAGCGCGACGTTCCACAGCGCCACGTGACCGATGCAGCCATACCACCCCTGCGCAAGCATAGAGTCCGCCCCAATCACCGCCACGCCAGGCGCACCGGCGAAGGCAAGGAGTCCGCTGGCCGGGGAACCGGCTGGCGTGCCGTTGCGGTATAGCTTGAGGGCGTCCGCCTGTCGCGACCACGTCGCCATGACGCACTGCCAGCCGTCGCCCACGCCGGTCATGAGCAGCGAGCAGTCCCGCGCGACGCCTCCGGCCACGCGTGCCACCCGCAGATAGCCGCTGCCATCCACGTGGCAGGAAACGCGATTGTTCCCATCAACCCGAATGTCCAGCGCGTAACGGGTGACGCCATCGCCCCACAAGGCAGCGTGAGCGGGTTTCAGCCACAGCAGCAACGTGCCTTCGTCGCCATCGAAGGCAGCGCCAAGCGCCGGACTGCTCAGGTCGATGGCGTCACCGGCTCCATCGAAGCGGGGAGCCGTGAGGCCGTCGCCAATTCCGGGCTGGCCCCATGCCACACCGGTGGCCGTACCATCAAGCCCGTTCTCGCCCTGGTCAGTCACCGTGACCCCCTGCGTTTCCCACAGCGGCCAATAGCCGATCAGGTTGGCCGGGCGGATGCTCAGCACCCGCTCCCAGTAATCACCGATGACCAGCGCCGGCCCCGCCGCCGGAACCTGTTGCTCGCGCCGCGACCAGGCGCGCACGCTCCCATCACGCGCAATCCAGAACCGCCCATAGACCGCCCGGCAGACATCCCAGAGCGCATCGCGGGTCGTCGTATGCTCTGGCAGCCAGTGCCGCCCGTAGTGCGTCAGGCCGTCGCCGTTGTCCGCCACCTGAAACGCCGGGGGACTGTATGCCGCGCCGACCAACTCCTGTATGGCGGCGGCAACGAGTTTCGACTCCTCGTGCGGCACGCCGACCCGTGTCTGCGCCAGCACCGCCAACCCATCCACGCAAGTGATCGCGCACGTGCTGCCCTGTGCGCCCGCCCCCGGCGCGATGCGCGTGATGAAGCCGTAAAAGAGCGGCACCGTCTCGCTCCCATCCACAGCCAATACCCGCACGGGACGCCCCGGCAGCAGCTTGCCCGCCAGCGGCGACAAAGCGTTGCCGGGCGAAAAGCGCCGGTCGCTATTAGCGAGCGTGATCGTGCACCGCCCGGTGGTGGCTACGGCATCGCGCGGGCGCTCGAAACCGCTCCGCACGTGGA
>CAZSXY010000055.1:3286-7575 GCA_964611395.1 uncultured Anaerolineaceae bacterium
TCGGCTGATCGCTGATGGCTGATCGCTGACTGCTAATCGCTGACCGCTCCTTCAGGTCACATGCAGTCGCCAGGTGTGCGTGAACGTCGCGCCGTGATAGTCCACCCCACCATAACGCACCACACCCGCCCGCACTCTGAACTGCAGCGGAACCGGCAAGGCCCCGCCCAAAGTCGGATCGGCGGCCAGCGCCTCGGCATACGCATCGATGGCGGCGGCCAGCGCAGGGAGCACGCCGCGCATACCGGTGCCACCGGCGACCGGCGCGAGCAGCAGAACGTGCGCCACCTGTACCACCAGCAGGCCATCGCCCGCGCTGAAGCTATTGGGTTCCAGGCCGGGAGCATCGCCACCCAGTTCGGGCACGATCACCAGGGCCGGAAGTTGCGCCCGGCCCAGCGTATCGGGCGTATCGCCCGGCGCAAACGATGTCATGCCCGCAACGGTGACGGCTGCCAGGTTGTCGAGCGCAGCGCTCAACACGCCCATCGGACACCTCCCCCGCTATGCCACGCGCACCCGCACATAGGGCGCGAGAATCTGTCGCACATCCTCCGGCAGGGCTGGCGGCACGATCACCTGCCCGCGCAGTCCGGCGGCCCGCTGCACGAATCCGGCGTCCGGTTGCTTGTACAGCCAGGTTGCCACCCGCAAGCACACCTGCCGCACATCGGCGGGCGGCTGGTAGACATCAATGGTTGCGCCCAGGGTGTGGGTCGTGGCGGTTGTCCCATTGACGCCGCGTGCGACGGTCAGCGTGTTTGCCCCAGTGTCCACTGCCAGCACATGCAGGCTTTCGTCCCCTATACGAATCAGGTGTCCGGCAGCAAACCGCTGGCCAAAACCGGTCGGCCACGGCGCATCCGCATCGGACACCAGCAGCGCCGTATCCGCCACGCCAAGCGGATCGTTCTGCACGGTGTCGCCGGATGCACGCCAGGCCGTCGCCCAGTCCGGGTGGTAGCCCCACGTACCGTCCACCACCAGCGCATCGACCGGATCGCCGCTGTGCGTGAAGGCCACCTGCGTCCGGTCCAGCACCAGGCTCGACCGCACCGCCAGCCCTGCCGGTTCCAGGTGGATGGCCTCGGCGGGGATAGGTGACCCGTCGCCGTTGGTCAGGCTGTGCAGTTCGAGCAGGTCCGCGCCCAGGCATAGCCGTTGCGGATCGGTGACCGTATACCTCCGGCTGGCACGTTGCGGGTAAAACTGCCGCCCGGCGAATCCTTCGATCAGCCGCGAAGCCGCGTCCAGCAAGGCCAGCAGCAGGCCGTCATCGCTCGTTTGCTCCTCATCCAGGCGCAGCACGTCGCGCAGATCGTCCAGGGTGGCGTAGATGTTCACGGATGCTCCCTCCTGAAAATTGAACGTCACATTGCGGGCATATTCACGGTATAATGAACGTCACTTGTGACCGGGTTTCTTTTATTCGGAACCGACAATACAATTACATGACCGAACAAATCTCGCCCAACACGGAATTTGTCACGTGCCCGCGCTGTGGAAAACCATACGATCCCAGGCATTCTGAGTGCCCGCATTGCACGCTGGCGGTGTCACCGGACAGCACGCAGTTTACCCGTCCGCTGAATCACTTCCCCACCACCATCCCCACCACAGGGAATGGCACAAACGAATTGGATGCATCCACCGTCATCATCATTCAGGCGTTGCCTTCTGGCACATGCATTCCCCTCCCGGCACGAAAGGCAACGATCCTAGGCCGCGCGGCGGACACCGGCATCCCACCCGACACAGCGTTGGTGTCGCTCGACGATCTCGACGCTCAGGGGCACGGGGTGTCGCGCCAGCATTGCCTGATCGAACACTCCGGTTCGCAGCTTTGGGTCACCGATCTGGGCAGCACAAACGGCACCTACCTGAACGACCAACAACTGGAACCGTACCGCCAATATATGCTGGCCAACGGCGACCGGCTGATCTTGGGCACATTGCACCTGGCCGTGTGTTTTGAACACCCGGCGTTCTAGACGCCCAATAACCGGAATGAATTATGCTTCCCACGGAATTCCTACAGGAGACCGCCTTCGTGGCTCGTCATGCAACCCTTTGCCCGCGATGCGACACCGCTGCATCAGCGGCGACTACGTACTGCGCTTCGTGTGGCTACCCGCTGGCCCCGCCAACGACCAAACTGCCAGAGACCGGCCCGCTCAGCCGAGAACCGCTTGTGCCCCCTGGTCTCACGTGGGAACACGAGCCATTCATCGCAGGAACCACCCTTGTGCTTCAACTCCTGCCATCCGGCGTTTGCCAGCCGATCACCTACGACAGGTTCCCCCTTATTCTGGGGCGCGGGACTCACCCATCAGCCAGCAACGTGATCGACCTCAGCCCGTTCAACGCGCTGTCACACGGGGTCTCGCGCCATCATGTGCTGTTGCGCTACGAAGACTCGCGCCTGCTCGCCACCGACCTGAACAGCCTGAACGGAACCCACCTCAACAACGACCCGCTCGAACCGCAGACGGATTACGAGCTGCATAATGGCGACCGGCTGATCCTGGGCACGCTCCACATCTGGGTGTCATTCTATTCCCCATGCTGAAGCCAGCGCCGTGTTTTGAGCGGGGGAAGCAGGGCAAGCCGGTAGTGGCTCGCCCCGCCTGTCGCCACGCCCCGCTACACGGTGATGTTGTAGAGCATGCTCGCGACACTGGTATCCAGCCGGGCAAACGCCAGCCGCACCGTCGCCACCATCTGATAGGCATCATAGTACGGCAGGTAGTTCATGGTCGCCGCCACGCGACGGCGGTAACCCACCACCCAGCCGGGGCGGTACACGCAGACCGCCTGCCCTTTCGTATTCCCCACCGTGTCGGCCTTGCCGTCGGCCTGGGTCAGCGGCATCTCGGCGCTGACGAGCACCGGCACGCCGTCCACCTTAGCAATCTCGCCGGTGAGCACCGTCGCATGCGGGCCGAATTTGTCCACCGTCGCCAGATTGGGATCGCTGAGCAGCTTGGCGTACGTGCTGCCGTCCACAAGCCACGCGCAATCCTTCGGGCGTAGCGCGTAACGCGGCGGCATCAAAAAGCGCGCCGTCCGCAGCAAGGACACCGACGGATCGCCGTTGGCATCCAACGCCGTGGCGGGGTTGGTGACCAGTGGCAATTTGCGCAACCCATCAAACGCCAGGTACTTGGTCGTGCCGTCGGGAGCCGCGTCATCGCTATTGATGTTACCGGTCGCGCCCGTTTCCGTATCGCCGTTGAGCAGTACATGGTCGATGGCGTCGGCCATCACGCGCAACGCCTGCTTGCGGTAGAGGGAGATCACGGGGATCGCCGCGTCTTCGACCAGTTCCGCAGAGAACCCCACGCGCAACGCCAGCTTGCGAGCCGTCAGCGTGACTTTGCCGCTACCGATCTGGCTGTCGGGGATGGGGTTGGTCGCGCCAAGCGTCAGGTCGTCCTCGTCCTGCGTCTCCGGCACGTAGTACACCACCGGGTCTGTGCCGGAAATGGGCAGTTCGAACGGGTTCGACGGCATCTCAACGACGCGGAACAACGGCAAAATCACGTTTTCGGCGCGGGCCTTGCGCCATAGCTCGCTAGACCAGACATCCGGGACCCACTCCGACCCGTAGCCGGTCAGCGCGGTATGCATCAGCTCATCGGCCTTGACCGGCAAGGCGCGCACCGCACCGGCATCCAGCTCACCGCGTTCGACGGCGCGATAGGCTTTGCTCGCCAGTTCGCGCATAAAGGCCGCCGACGGCGACCACTGCCCCGTGCGGCTGAGCCACGTATGCATGAACGCCATATCGACCGCGTCCAGTTCGGCGTACTTGCTACGGACTTCCACATGAGGCCCGCCGCCGCGTTGGGGCACGGGCAGCCGCTTGATCCCGCCGTGGTTTTCGCGTGCGCTTCCTGGTTGTTCCTGAGCCATCCTCATCCCTCCTTGGTGATCATTCCCATGTTCGCTTTGCGCCACCGGCGCGGCCTCGATCCGGTCGGTCGGCAATCCCAATACCCGGAACGCCGCCTTGACCGTCACGGCATCGGTGTAGCGCGGCTCGGCGGGCGTGGGCGTCAGACTCCCTTCGACGATGGGCCAGCGGCGGATGTGCCCGTTGGCCTCGATGGCGACCAGATGGGGCAAACTGCCGCTGCTCCACCCCAACGCATCGCGCTCGATCAACGCCAGCACCGCCTGCGCCCACCGGTTGCGCATATCAAGCTGGGCCTCGACCCACACCCCGACATCGTCCGGCGTCATGACTTCGATCTGGCCGATCATCACCGGCCCAAGTTCCCCATCCA
>CAZSXY010000055.1:7675-16757 GCA_964611395.1 uncultured Anaerolineaceae bacterium
TCCGGCGTCATGACTTCGATCTGGCCGATCATCACCGGCCCAAGTTCCCCATCCAGCCCGTGATGGTAAAGAACCGGCCGGCGCGGATACCAGTCAAGGCCCAGATCGGTTTCGGGGGTGAAGAACTCGCCCTGCAAATCGCGCTGCGTCTCGTCACCCCACACGACGAGGTAACCACCGACCCGCCCGTGTCGATCCAGCATCTTCACCGCCGTCCGCGCCGGTGTTTGCTGTTTCCCTGCTGTCATAGCGTCTCCTGCACTCACCCGATCCCACAGTCCCCGCCCGTGAGGCTGCCCGCGTTTTTCGGGCAGCACCCGCCAAGCACGATCCCAGAATAGCACGGATGTTCTGGTGTGTCATCGTCTTTATCTATCATTTTTAAGTGTGAATTTTCCCCGTGAAAGCGGTACATCTGTGGGGAGAGGTGCGGCACACCACCGCCAGAAACAAAAAAGACGGGGCAGGCCCGTCCTCATTGTGGTGCGTGATGAGCGCGTCAGTCAGTCAGTCGTCGCGGATGTCGTCCGGCGTCTCCGTTTTGAGGCCCAGGTGTTCGCCCAGATCGACGGAAGCCTCGGCCCCGCGTCCTTCGCGCCAGCGCTCGACGGCTTCGAGCGCCTCCGACGAGGCGATCCGCTTGAGCGTCTCGGCGGCGGCCCACGCGACCTGCCAATCGTCGTTGTCGAGCGTCTCAATCAGGGCGGGCACCGCCAGTTCGCCGATCTCGTGCAGCGCCGATGCCGCGCTCCAGCGCACATCCCAGTTAGAATCCCCCAGCGCCACAATCAGCGCCGGGATAGCGGGAGCGCCAATCGTTGACAGGGTGCGCACCGCCGCACGCCGTACATACTCGTCCGCCTCGCGAAGCATGGCGATCACTGCGGGGACGGCGGGAGCGCCAATCTCCCACAGGGCCTGCGCCCCCGCCCAGCGCGCGCGCCAGTCACGGTCGCGCAGCAGGCTCACCAGCCCCTCGACCGCCGAAATATGCCCGATGCGCCCCAGCGCCCAGGCGACCGCCACGCGCACATCCTTGTTAGCGTCGGTCAACATCGCGAGCAGGTCCGGCACAGCGGACAGGTCTCCCATGCGGCCCAGCGCATCCGCCGCCTGCCAGCGCACGCGCCATTCCGGGTCGCGCAACGCTCCCGTCAGCGCCGGAATCGCATCACGCTCGCCGATCTCGCCCAAAATGTCGATGATAGCCAGGCGCACACGCGGTTCTTCGTCGCCCAGCGCGTCGATCAATACCGGCACGGCGGGCGCGCCAATCGTCTTCAGCGCATGCGCAAAGGGAACCAGTTTCCCACCGCCGAATGGGCCGGGCCGTCCCACGCGCATCGCTTCCACCAGCGCGACCACGGCCTTCGAACTACGAAGTTTGCCCAATGCGCCCGCTGCCGCTTCCCGAACCCGCCAATCTTCATCGCGCAGCGTCCGGATCAGCGACTCTATCGCCTCCGCAGCGCCGATCTCACCGAGCCGTTGCGCGGCCATAATGCGAATATCGCGGCTGTCTGCGTTCAGACGCTCGATCAGCTTGTGCACCGCCTGCGCGTCCCCGGCTTTGATCACCTCATCGACCAGGTCGGGGACTACGCGCTCATTCAGGGGACGTTCGCGCGCCCGCATGAACGCCGACTCCCTTTCCTCCGTGCGCCGCACGCCAGAAGGCACGGGCCGCCCTCTGGACGATTGCCCCCGTGACGGACGCCGCGCCCCGTGATCGTGGGCCTCTTGCACCACCCGGATCAACCGCCCCCAGGGATACGCGCCCACGTCCGAGAAATCAAGGGATTGGAGCGCCCCCAGGCGCGGGTGCAGTTCGGTGGGCACGCGCACCACGGGGATCACGGTCACGCCGACACCAAGCGCAAACATCCACTCATACATCACCTGCTCAGATTCACGGGCAGCGGGCGTCATGACGGCGATCAGCGCAAATGCATCGCGGATCGCCTGATCAATCGCTTCGCGCCAGTCGCCACTCCCCGACCGTAGCCGCTCGTGATCCATCCACACGCGGAAGCCCGCGCCTTCTAACTGGCGCGTCAGGTCAGCGACAAACTCTACATCTTCGCCCAGATATGAGATGAACACGTGGCTCATGAAGAAAATGCTCCCTTTGCCACCGGGCTTGCGCCCCGGTCACGATGAGACTCCCCGTTTGCCGATGAAGCACACCAACAGGCGCTGCACAGCCGGCAGGAGTTATGAGTCAGGAGTTTTGGATTTGGATGATAAGTCAAGAGTCTGGCGAATGAAACGCGGTGCAGATTTTTCCCCACTCACCCCTCCAAACGCATATGGAACCGGCATGCCCGTGCTGTTACTACGCGGGTGGTGATGATATCCCGGCGAGCGATCAACCTGGGTTGATTATACCCGACGGCACGCGCTCGTATCCCCCAAACGCTGAGGGTCCCGCCGCGCCGGGAAACAAGCGCACTGCCTGATCGCATGATCCATTGTACAGGAAACCGGGCGTGCCAAGGCGCGTCCCCCGCACGTTTTTACGCGGTTTTTGCGGGTATGGATGGCGAAGCGCCGCTCAGCGACCCGCGCGCCAACGGGCCAGCGCGTCACGGGCGCTGGAAATGTCCAGATGGCGCAGTGCGCTCTCGGCGGCCCAGCGCACAACCGGTTCCGGATCGTACAGGCCACGCTCCAGGCCCGGCACAACTTGCGCTGCGACCCGCACCCTCGGCTCCCGCCCGATGCGCTCCAGCGCACCGATCACGCGACGTCGCACGTCGGGGCGCGGATCGTCGAACGTCTCGAACAGGCGGCGGATGGCGACGGGCTTGCCGATCTTGCCCAGCGCCTCGGCAGCGGTGATGCGCACCGTCACATCTTCGCTGTCAAGCGCGCGCAGCAACCCCGGCACGGCATTGGGATCAAGGGGCATGGGCGCATCGTTTCCTGGCTACAACTCCGGGTTGAGCACAAAATATACCGTGAAAATGGCAATCGAGACCACCGTGTAGAGCGTCAGCACGTTGTTGATCGTGCGGCGCTCGTCCGGCAGCCCCTCTTTCATATACAGCGGCACGATGAACGGCGGCGGCAGCACCAGCAGCGTGAACAGCGCCACTTCAAACGGCTTCGCCATGTCCAACAGGCCGCGTATCACCAGCCGGTTCAACACCAGCGCCAACGGTATGAGCACCACCAGCCGGATCGCGATCACCGGCGCGGCTTCGCGAATCCCCGCGCGATCCAGCCTGATCCCGTAGCCAACGATGATCAGGATCAGCGGGATGGTCATAGCGCTGAGGAAGCGTAACGTCGCCATCACCGCCCCCGTCACCGGACGCTCGTTGAGGTCCTCGCGCAGACCCAGCACGTTCAGCAGAATACCCGCCAGGATGCCAATGATCACCGGCGAGGTGAGGAATGCCCGTATGAGCATGCGCGGCTCCTGCACGCCGTCGCGCAACACCAACAGGAACGCGAGGAACACGAACCAGATGAACAGCTCGTGCCCCAAGTCGATCACGGCGATGTAGCCGATCGCGTCCAACCCGTAGGCGCTCCCAAACAGGCTGACGCCGAGCATCCCGTACTCGAAGCCGGTCATCATGAAGGGAAAGTACGTGTACTGCATAGCGGGCCGCCCCTGAAGCACCCGCCCCAACCCGAACAAGGCGACGTTCAGCAAAAACAGCAGCACGAACACAACGATGTACTTCGCCTCCAGCTTCATCTCCAGGAACGAGATGAACAACACCGACGGCAACGCCAGCGTCACGACGATCTTGCGCAGGTCGGCGATGGTGCTCTCTGGCAAAAACTGGCTGCGGCGAATCCAGTGCCCCAGCCCGATCAAGAAAAGAATCGGCAGCACGCGGTTGAGGATCAGCGTGGTATCATCCATAACACGGTTTCCCCCCTGGGTGGTCACGGGCGAGCCAATCGCCGCGAGAAATATGCCCCTTTTGTTATACTGTGAAACGCGCGATCGCGCTGCCGGATTCGCCCCCCACCCCCTCCCAGAAACTGTCGCCTGGCCAGCGCTTGCGCGGGGGAAGGGATCAAGGGATGGGGGCAACCCGGTTATCAGGGAGTGCGATGACGACCTTTGCTCGCGCCCGACTCCGGGGCATCACCGGCTGATTCGTTCAATGCGCCCAGTCCGAAGTACCGCGCCCGCATCTCGTCCACCGTCAGGATACCCCGCGCCAGCCGCATCTCGGCGAGCTGCTGCGCCCGATCCTGGGGGCGGATGTCATCAAAGCGCCCGACCAGCCCCGCCCCGTAAAACGGCAGCAGGTCGGTCGTGATCTTCTCGGCGATGCGCACCAGCTTGGGCCACAGCGTGCGCTCGATGAACACCCGCTCGCCGACCAGGGCGTTGGCTTCGGTGGCGTTCTCGCTGAACATGCCCACCGGAATGCCGAAAATCTGGAAAATCTCCTCGCGGTTGAAGCGCCGCGCATTGAGGAAGTCCATGTCGTGCTGGCTCAGCCCGACGTTGTGCCACTCGACCGACGCGCCACGCACGAAGGCCGTTTTGCGCTCGCGCCCACCGTAAGCCGCCCGCCATTCGCGCTTGATGCGCTCGAAATCGGCGTCGCTCACCCGGTCGCGGATCGCCACGATACCCGCCGGAACGGCCATCCCTTCGCCGAAGTAGCGCCGGTTCCACTCGGCCATCGCCCGGTCGGATTCGACGGCCAGCCGTGCCGCTTCGAGAGCGCTCAGCCCGTAGTGATCGCTGGCCGGATGCCAGCGCCGGAAGTGCACGACCTCCGCCGCGTCAAGCGGGATGCGCCGCCCCTCCACCTCGTAGATGTAACCGCGCACGCCGCGTATAGCGTCCGGCACGACCTGCACCCGATCCGGGCGCAGCGGCCAGAGTTCCTGCGGCACGCCGCCCGGCTGCCCGGCCAGGAACCAGTAGGCGTTGCCGTGAATCTCCAGGTTGCCAACGGTGTGCTCGATCAACTCGAAGCGGCTCATCAGCGGATTGGGCCGCCGCAGCAATTGCACGAAGGGGTGTTCCGGCAGCGCGACCTCGCCCGCGTCTACCGACGCGACCTCACCCGCGCTGCCTTGCGCGTAGACCCGGAACGGCACGAGCGCCGCCGCTTCAGCGATCCGGTTTACGGCCACATACACCCAGGGACTCGCCATGTAGACGCCCGCATACTGCGCCGCCTGCCCCATCTCCGGCGCGGCGAGCGCCACCGGATCGATGGCCGGGTGCGTTTCCACGCGGTGGATCACGCTCGCCGGACGCCACTTCACGTACCCGATCCGCCGCAGCGCCCGATCGAAGAACGGCAGCCGGTGGTTTTTCGTCGCCATGTCGTCACTCCTTGTGAGATGTCAGTGATCGGTTGTCAGTGATCAGCTTTCAGATGCGGGTGGTCACCTTACCGACCACTGAAAACTGATCACTGACCACTACAGATTCACACAAAACTGATGCCCGATCCCGCGTTCAGCACGCCATGCCACGCCAGCGCCAGCGCGATCACCGTGTCGTCGTGGCCGCCGGAGGGCGCGCTGTAGCGGTAGCGCCCGCCTGGCAAGCGCTCCATGCGATACGCGCGCAGCTCCTCGACCAGCACCGGATCGCGCAAGATCGTCAGTTCGCCGCGCTCCAGCGCCAGAGCCAGCGCTTCGATCAGCGGGCCTTTGCTGCTCGCCGTGGTCGTGAAGGGAATCACCGGCAACCCTTCGGCCTGCAGCGCCTCGATGTTCGGCCCGCCCATGCTGTTCGCCTCCGCCCAGATCGCGTCCGGTTCCCAGCGCCCGGCCAGCGCCGCCAGCCGTCCACGCTGCACTTCCCAGCCGATCCGGTTGAAGCGTTCCAGCGCCACCAACCGCCGCGAGTCGGCGGCGATCACGGCAATGCAGGTGAAATCGTTGTCGCGCCCCCAGTCCACGCCAAAGACGATTCGCTCGCCCGGTTGGGGCCTGGCTCCCACCTCGACCGTCGCCGCCTCGTCCACGCGCCGGAAGACCTGCCCGCCGTCGTCCAGGAACTCGGCCAGGTACTCCTCGCGGAAGACGCGCTCCGGCAGCAGATCACGGGCCGCCTCGACTTCGGCGGGATCGATCAGCGGGTTGGCCGTCGTCGGGAAGCGCCAGCTTTTCCACTGCGGTTGATCGGGCTTCTGCCCGGTCATCCACAGCGCCCAGAACCAGTTGCGCCCGCGCGGGGTGCTGAGGAACAGCGCCTCGCCCCGCCGGTCGGAGAGCGCCGGACGCACCACCGACGACCACACCGCCGGATGCAAATAAGCCGCTTCGTCCAGCACCGCCAGGTCCAGCCCCACCCCGCGCAGGGCGTCGGGATCGTGCCCGCTGCGCACCGCGATCACACCGCCGTTGGGCAGGTCGATGCGCCGCATGGACTCGTTCTTACCCTGCCACACCGGGGCCAACGCCGCTTTGAAGCCGCGCCACACATCGTCGGCCATGCGGAACGTGGGCGCGATCCACCAGCAGACGCGCCCGGCCAGCGCCCGCTCAATCATCAGGATGCGCCCCGTCTCCGTCTTCCCAAAGCGCCTGCCGCACGCCACCACCTTGAAGCGTGCCGGGTGGCGCAGGATGGCGATCTGCCCAGGGTGAGGTTGAAACAGGTTGACCGTCAGGGTTCACATACTCCACACGAATAGTCTGCTTACGTTCCTGTTCGGCCAGCGGCCCCACACGATCCAGCACATCGCGTGCCGCTCGCACGGCCAGCGCTTCGTCGTCACTTTCGAGCGCGTCCCGCAACACGGCAATCGCCGCCGGTGTGAGCGCTTGCAGGGCCGCCAGCATATCGCGCATCTGCCCGTTTTCGCGCAAACAGGCCACCAGCGACCGGAAATCGTCATTCGCCCGCCACGCGCGCAGGGTGCGCGGCATCACCCGCACCTCACGCGCCACGGCCACCGGATCGCGCCCCTCTGCCAGCAACCGGATCGCCCGGCACACGCGCACGTCAACCGGCAGGCGCTTCGCCTTGCGTGATGTCTCGCCCACGGTTCCCCCCTCACACGCCCGCTTCAGAAGTCTTGGGGATGCACCCGAACCACGTTCGCCGCACCCCCAAGCGCGGCTCGCCGGGCAGAACTCACCGTCGCGGTTGGTGGTAACAGCTACCCGCCTGCCCTCTCCGAATGGTTTGCGGGTCCGCGCCCGCCCGGTGGCCATTGGTGCTTTCAGTTTAGCACAAATGTTCTGCGTGTCATCGTCGCTAAGTATCATCTTTACGTATGATTTTTAAGATCGAGGCGCATTCGTTCAATCCGCACGACAGCGCCGCGCCGGTAAAGGCGTATAATCACTAGGGTAAGCAAACTGGCAAAAAGAAAGCTGAGTATTCGTGTTGACGGCATTCATACGCACCCTCCGGCACCATCGGGCCGACACCATGATGTCGGTCATGGTGATCATCTGGGGTTTTCACTTCATCATCATTAAAGACGCTGTCGCCGACATCCCGCCCCTGACGTTCAATGCGTTGCGCTTCCTGGTGGGCTTGCTGGCGATCATGCCCTTCGCCCTGCACGAGAAACATGCCCTGCGGCTCTCGCGCCACAATCTTGTGCTCGTCCTCGCCGCTGCCCTGACGGGACCGGTGCTGTACCAGATCGGGTTTGCCCTGGGCATCGAGCGCACCACGGCTACCAACACCGCGTTGCTCCTCGCCACCATTCCAACCTGGACGGCGGTGTTCAGCATCCTGTTGGGCATCATCGAGATTCACAAGCGGCTGCTCATGGGCGTTGCCATCTCGCTGAGCGGGATCGTGCTGGTGATTCTCAGCCGCTCAAAGACGGGCCTGGCCCTGTCGCATGACGACCTGGTCGGGAGCCTGTTAGTGCTTGGTGCGGCTATGGCCGGGGGCATGGCCAACGTCGTCAGCAAACCGGTCATCCAGCGCGTGGGCAGCATGCCCCTGGCCATCTGGAAATACTGGATCACGACGGCGGTACTGGTCATCATCGCCCGCAACGATCTGCTGTCGTTGTCCGCGGACAACGTGCCCCCCAGCAGCATCCCGAACATACTGTATAGCGGCATCCTCGCCGGTGCGGGCGGTTTCCTGGTGGTTCACATCGGCATCCGAGAAATCGGCCCCACGCGCAGCGCCAGCTACTTCAATTTCAACCCGGTCATCGCCGCCTTTGCCAGCATCCTGATTCTGCGCGAGCCGTTTTCGGTGTGGTTGTTGCTGGGCGGGGGGCTAACCCTCCTGGGTGTGATCATGGTGCGCATCAACACGTTCCTGCGTCCCCACCCACCGCCAACCGGGCCTGCTACCCACCGCAACCCCAAGCGCCATCCCGTAGCGCATGGATAAGGATGGGGGCCAAGACAGATACGCTTAATTTCCATCGACGAGGACACACGCCCCTGGCTATGGTTGGCCGGGTGTGCGAAGTTCTGAGTACGCAAGCGTAGCCCTGGAGACACATCATGGAACCTGGTCGCAACCCGCTGGGGTTATTGTGGGCGTTGATCGCGCTCTTTTCATGCGGGCTGATAACCTGGCTGGCCACGTCTGCCGGAACCGACACCGGCACGATTTTCGAGGAGTTTGGTATGGCAACCCAATCCGCCGCCAACGCCGATGTTCGCCATGTTCGCGCCATACAAACCGGGGCGGATACCTGGACGTTTTACGTCACCGTCGAGCATCCCGACACTGGCTGGGAAGATTACGCCGATAGCTGGGATGTTGTGCTGCCCGACGGCACCGTAACCAAGCCGAACCCTACCGAGCCGTTCACCCGGCTGCTCCTGCACCCGCACGAAACCGAGCAACCGTTCACCCGCAGCCAAAGCGGCATCGTGATCCCGCCGGATGTGTCGTCCGTAACCGTGCGCGCCCATGATCTGGTTGATGGGTGGGGCGGGCACGAAGTCGTCGTAGACCTGTCCGTCGCCTCCGGCCCGGGTTTTGAGGTCGAACGGCTGGCTCCCTAACGGCGCAACAGAAAAAGTAAACTGCCCGTTTGTAACCCGCTTGAATTCAGTTCACAATGGCACAAACACCATGCCCGTTGTTGACACGGTGCTGGCGCGTCCGCTATACTGATCTGGCAAACGAACAAATGTTCTACGCTATGAC
>CAZSXY010000055.1:16857-20118 GCA_964611395.1 uncultured Anaerolineaceae bacterium
GCTGGCGCGTCCGCTATACTGATCTGGCAAACGAACAAATGTTCTACGCTATGACAGGCGGATGGGAGTGAAGGATGAGCGGCAACCCAACCATACAACCGGCTTGTGGGGACAGTCGGCCCGGTCGCCATGCAATCCGCGCGGCGGAGGTGGTCGCATGAGCGGTAAGCGCCTCAAAACACGCGAGTTGGTCTTCAACTACATCGTCGACTACAAGCGCCAGCACGATGGGCTTTCGCCGTCGGTCAAAGAGATCGCCCAGGGGTGCATCTTGCATATCTCAACCGTGCGCTACCATCTGTTCAAGCTGGAGCTTGAAAACCGCATCCGCATGACAGGCCGCCGCGCCATCGAAGTTGTCGGTGGAGCATGGAACATGCCCGACAACGATGACGAAGTCGCCTCGTCGTAACCGCAGCTCCGGCCTCGCGCCGGAGTTTTTTCTTCCTGTGCTCACTCCCCCATTGTCACCGCGCCGAATCTGTGCTTAGATCGGCACAGTGCATCACGCCCACAGGAGGTGACAGCACCATGACCCAACACACAACCATTCTTCCGCGCCGCAAGCGCATCGCGTTGATCGCGCACGATGATCGCAAGCAAGACCTGCTCGACTGGGCCCGCTTCAACAAAGGTTCCCTGGCCCGCCACGAGATAGTCGCCACGGGCACCACCGGCACGATGCTCAAACAAGAACTGGGGCTGCCGGTGCAGGTCTTCCTCAGCGGCCCGCTGGGCGGCGACCAGCAGATCGGCTCCAAGATCGCCGAAAGCGCGATTGATATCTTGATCTTCTTCTGGGACCCGCTCGAATCGCACCCACATGATCCGGACGTGCGCGCCCTGTTGCGGCTCGCCGTGCTGCAGAACATTCCGGTGGCGATGAACCGCGCCTCGGCAGACTTCATCTTTTCCTCGCCATTGATGGACACCGACTACGAGCGCCAGATGTACGATTTCGCCGGGCGGCTGGAGCGGCTGCGGGTGGTGGACGTGATCCGCGCCGCCGAAAGTGATGCGTCACAATAGACCATTCGCTCACACTCGCCGGTATAATGGGGACACGCACGTAACAAACAGAGGAGTTCACCATGCGAAAATGGGCGCTGCCAGTCTTGATCCTGTTACTGGTGCTTGCCGCCTGTAGTGACGACAACACCGCGCCGGATACTGTCCAGCCAACCAGCACCGTCCCTGACGCCGAAGCCACCGAAGAAGTCCTCGCGGACGGTTACGAGCTAGACCCGCGCACGCCGGGCTTGAAGGTGCGTGATGGGCTGACACTGCTCTCGACCAACGAAGGGGCCGTGGATGGCACAGCCTACTTTTTCGCTGAGGTGCGCAACGACTCCGGGCACTATCTCAGCCAGGTCGATGCCGTGATCTATTCCCTTGACCAAAACGGTTTGCAAATTGACGAATTCTCGATGGGCACGCTCCTGACCGACATCCCGCCCGGACAGGCTTTTTTCGTCGGGCGTGCTTACCCCCTCCCTGATGATGCCGTCGACGCGCAACACTGGATCTGGTACACGCCCACCGACCAGCCGCGCTTCCAGGGCGTCTTCAACCTGCCCGCAACGGTCGAATCGCAAGGCCCGCTTGAAGGGGCCGCCTATGCGGTCAACGGCACGGTGGAGAACACAAGCGAAAACGACCTGCTCTTCCCCGTCATTGACGTGGCGCTGCTTGGCCCGGACAACACCATTGTCGCCTTGACGCGGGGCGTACTCGCCACCAGCGCCGCCGACGGGACATGGCCCAGCGGCGAAACGGCCCGCTTCGAGGCGATCTTCCCATTCGCCAGCGTCCCGGCTGACCAGATCAGCGATGTGCGCGTGTCGGCGGCGGGTTATAGCGTCCCTTAGCCACAAAAAAAGCGCCGGGCCTGTCACACCGGCGCTTCTCACATCGATACACTTTCGGGATTGGCATTCGCCATCAGAGGCTATCCGGTTGCGGCCCGGCATCATCCTGTGCCGGATCAAACACGGTTTCGCGCGGCACCTGCTCCACACTCTGATCCAGCCGGTCTTCGGGTGCACCTGGCTCCCCGCGCTCCATCGCCACCGCCTCAAGGTCGGTCCCCGTACGAGGGAGCGCCACCTGCGGGTCGGCAGCATCGCCCACGATCATGCTCGCGTCCCTCACCGGCAGTTTCGCCGGAAAAGCGCGAGCCTCACGGCTCATCTCATTGCCAGGTATTTCGCCGTCGGGACTCGGCCCGCTGGCGGCTTCGCCCTGGAGATTGCACGGCCCCACATGTTCGCCGGGGCCCTGGCTGTCGGGATAGCCTGCCATTCAACCCCCTCCTTGGAGTCCCGTGACCCGTTGCCGTTGCCTTATTTGGCCCCATTGTGACGTGTTTCTAACCAGACTGCAACCCAATTCATGTGTTTTTTAGAAATTTTTTGCAATCTTTTCAGAACTCCCCCTTCTGCTCCCGACATGCTGCCGTTCCAGGGCAACCCGCTAATCATTGATCGCTGCGGTTCTCTACCCCCGAATGTACGGTCACGGGTACATCAGCCCGCGTCTCGATCACGCCGGCCCAGTCGCCAGCATTACGTACCAGGAACGCGTTGGTGTGGGTCGCCCCGCCATCATCCTCGTAGGACACGCACAGCATATTCTCGGCGAACGGGTTCTTTTCCGGAGCCGCGCCCCGCTCATAGACCGCCACTTCCTGGATGTGCGCCAGAGGGATCGCCCCCGTCCCGTTGAACAACAGGCGATCCGGAGCCAGGTAGAGCGATCCGGCCTCCTCGTCCCAGCGTCCCGGAAGGTTATACGGATCGGGCTGGTCGGGCCGGTCGGAAACCCACCCATGCCGGGGGTCACGAGCGAGACGAATGGCCGGAGCGGGGCCGAAATCCTCGAAGACCTCGCCCATCTCGTGGACAGGCAGCCCCGCCATATCGCCAAGTTGGGAAGCGAACGCCGCCAGCGTCCCCTCGATGAACGCATAAACACGCCAGCGCCTGTCGTGATCGGCGTGCACAATCAGTTCCGGCGTCTCAATGCGGCGGCTCCAGGCGGTCTTCACCCGCGTGCGCAGGCCAACCCAGCGCAGCGACTCCAGTGGCACGGCGAAGTCCAGCATGCCGGAGCGGTGACCGGAAAAGACAAGCTGGTCATCGACGACACCCAGCGCGCCAAACACCCGCTCCCCCGGCCTGGTGGACAATCGATCCGCGTGCCCGATCGTGCCAATCGGCTCCACCTGTACCACGCGCCCCCGCCCACCCCAACTCGTTCGCA
>CAZSXY010000055.1:20218-23420 GCA_964611395.1 uncultured Anaerolineaceae bacterium
CAAACCCCGTTGTGAGCGGTTCGCCGCCCGCCCCTAGATGTTCGATCCGCAGCAACCTGGTGGCAAACGGACTCGCCCGGCTTCCGGTCTGTACATCCAACCGCTCGATCGCTTCCAGCGGAATCGGATCGCGCCAATCAAACAGCAGGCGATCCGGAGCCAGATACAGCGCCCCTTCGTGATCGGGTGTCCACGCGCCGTAAATATCCTGAACCACCCGCATGGCCTGTTCGGGGCCGAAATCGTCGCGGCCTTCACCGGCATCGTGTGTATCCAGGCCACAAATTGCGCTGAGCGCCACCGCCATGCTCACCGGCTCGTCAACGACCAGCGTCACCACGCGCCAACCGTCGGGGCTTTCGTAGTGCACGGCAATCGCCCGCGCCCGCCTCAGCCGCCCCGCAACCGCAACCATCACCAGTGACACGCGTCGCACCTGTGCCAACGGTATCTGCGCATTGCAGGCACGGTTCCGCCGTCCTTCGAAGACCAGCGCCCGCCCGGTGATGCCGGCAACGCCGCCGGCCCCATGCCGGTAGACGCGGCGGGGCCGCGTGCCCAGGCCCACCGCCACTACCGGGCCGTAGCGCACGATTTCTCCGGCACGCATCCACTCCGTGCGCACCTGGACGGCATGGACGCGCGCCGCCCGGCGCTCCCACCAGCGTCTGCTAACGCTCCCGGCACCGGCCAGCCCTAACGCTAGCAGCAAAAGTTCGACTGACATACACGTCCCCTTGTCTACGCCCCACTATCTTACCCCGAACCGCGCCCGATGCACGCCCGCATAACACCAAAAGCAATTCCACCACAGGCCCAATGGGCGTTTGCAACTTCTTATAACAGGGAACCTACACGCTATTTGTTCTCCCCCGTGAAACCGCTATAATGAAATTATAGTAGGCGCCACCTGATAACAGGGGTTGCCATCCGTCCGCTCACCCCTTTTAACTAACCGCATCAAGGTACATATTGAAGGAAGGAACAATCATGAGAAAATGGCTTCTGGCTCTAGTGGTTCTGTCCATGTTGGTGGTGCCGATGCTGGCCTGTGGCTTCCCCCTGCCTGCCGGAAACGTCATGATGGCCGTTAGCAAGGCTGTGTGCGCCGAAGGTGAGGCCGCAGAGTCTTGTCAGGTACGACAGGATGCTTACCAATTAATGAGCACCCTGGAATCAGCATCTGTGCAAGATATGGAACTCGTGTTCTTCGTTAACGATGGCGAGAGCGAAACCGCGATCGCCATTACCGGCTGGTACGACTATATGGTTGATGCCGAGGCTGCCGGCATCGGCGCATACGTGCACGGCACATTCGAAACCGCCGAAATGACCGAAGCCACCGGCGCGGAGTCGCTGAGCGGCATGGAATTTGTCATCGCTGGCGACCGTGCCTATTCCAAGAAAGAAGGCGAGGAGTGGGTCGTTGAGGAACTCAGCGCCGATGCGCTGGCAGGCATTGGCTTGCTCCTGGGCCTCAGCGGGCCTGAAGGTGCCAGCTTTGATCTCTTCACCGATCCGGCAATATTCACCGTCACACCCGGCATGGGGGCTGAGATGATGGGGCAAGGCATGACCGTTCAGACCCTCGCCATGGACCTGAGCAAGCTGCTTGGCAGCACCGACGCCCTGAATTCGCTGATGCAAGGGGGCCTGGAAGCCGGTGGCGATACCCTGGGCATGAGCGAAGAAGACCTCGGTTTCACGCCCGAAGACCTGGCGATGATGTCCATGTTCCTGATGCCAACCCTGACCGGCACCGAGTTCAGCACCACGTTGTATATTGGCAACGATGACGGCTACATCCACCGTGTTGAAGATAAATTCATCTTCCTCATGGATCTGAGCGCGATGGGCCTGGCCGAAGAGGGCCAGCCATCGTCCATCGAGATGCGCTATGAGTTGTCTGGCGACATCACCGGCCACAACCAGCCCATCGACCAGTTCATACCAGAAGACGCCGCTGAAGGCGAAGGCCTCTTCGGCGAAGAAAGCAGCCTGTTCGGCGGTGATAGCGGCCTGGGCGATAGTCTGTTCGGCGGCTAGACGCCTGTCCGGATCATCGGAACGATTACAGGTCGCCCGCGCGGGCGACCTGTTTTCTTGCGCCCCGCGCCCCGATCCAGTACCCTCGTGTTACAAATGGCCTTGCTCCGAGTGTCCTACACCCGCGTACTAACGTAAACTCATTGAGTAACCGCAGGAGAATTTCCAATGAAATCCCTTGCTCGTATAAGCGCCACCCTCGTACTCGTCTGTCTTGCAGCGCTGACCCCCGTCCTGACTGCCTCGGCCCAGGGCGGCGATCCGCGTTGCTTAGGACTGAACGAGGCCGATTGCCAGATTTTTCTTAACGCAACTGACAAGATGAGCGCCATCACCTCGTTCACCGTGCCGGAGTGGTCGGTGGCGTTCTCGTTCTCAGATGGAACCGAAAGCGTTGCCTTCGAAGCCAACGGGCAGGCCGGTTTCGCCTTTGCCCCGGACGGCTCTGAGTTGGTCATGCACATCATCGTCGAATCGCTTGCGATGGAGCCGGACACGATGGGCGACTTCAGCTTCTCCGAACTCATCATGACCCAGGACATGGTCTACATACTGGCCAACGGTACCTGGTACGGCGCGTCACTGGAAGAAGCAGGCCTAGGCGACCTATCCGCTTTGACCGATCTCAGCGGCATGGGCACTGACGCAGGCGACTTGTCCGGCCTGGAAGCACTCGATCTTTCCGGCGCAATCACCATGACCCGCGAAGCCGACATCCAGGCAATGGGCCAATCGCTTGCCGTGTTCAAGGTCGATGTTGACCTGGCGCAACTGGTTGTGACCCTGCTCTCATCGCCGGTTATCGGCGAGATACTCGGCGCGGAAGGCGGCGACCTCGGCATGGGTGAGATGACGCCCGAAGACGTACAAATGCTCGGCATGCTCCTCACGCCCATGCTCGGCGAAACGACCATTTCCTACGAGGCGGGCGTTGGCCTGAGCGATGGCTACCTGCATACTATCAGCGTGGCCATGGTGCTCGATCTCGATCTATCGCTGCTGGCCCCTGAGGTTGGCGCTATCAGCGGTGACCTGAGCTTCGATCTGACCATCGACAACATCAACCAGCCGTACAGCATCACGCCGCCCGACACCTACGAACCCTTTGAGAATCTCGATCTGAACCTGGGCGAGCTTGAACTGGCGTTCTAGCTGC
>CAZSXY010000056.1:0-23254 GCA_964611395.1 uncultured Anaerolineaceae bacterium
AGCTACGCCCCGAAATCCAGGAGCGGTTCATGGAGGAGGGGGGTGAGGTCACCATTCGCCGCAAGGGGGACAAGCGCCCGCGTTCGTGGCATTACGAGACCGTCACGGTCTGGCCGGAGGGCATCGGGGCGGCCGCTTGTTTTATCCTCGACAGCAAAGGCGATTTCGTGGAAAGCGATGTCTTTGCGGGCGAGACGGTGCTGCTCGACATTGGGGTCTATACCCTCGACGCGCTCAAGCTGGTGGATGGCAACTTCAACCCCGAAGCCCTGGAACATGCCACCTGGGAAGATGCCGGTCTCAATGTCCACCTGCGCCAGCCCATCCTGCGCGCCGTCAAGGCCCATTCGGATGAATTCGCCGGTTTGACGGTGGATGACATCGACCTGGTGATCCGGCAGGGGCTCACGGGCCACGACTACACCCTCCGCGTCGCTGGCTACGAAGTGGATTTGTCGCCGTTAGTAGACAAGCACCGGGAACGCTATGCCGGGTGGATTGCCAACAACATCTGTGATGGGGTGTTCAACGGCTTCCGGGGGATCAAGTCAGTGATTCTGGTCGGGGGCGGGGCGCAACTGGTCGAGCGCTGGCTCTGCGAATGGTACGGGGACAAAATCGTGGATCGCAAGAAGCTGCCGCACACGCGCAACATCCATCCGGTGGATATGAATGCCATGGGGGGCTTGCGCTTGTCGCTGATGCGGCAGAAGCAAGCAACAGACAACTAATCGCCTGATCGGGCAGACCTTGCACCAGGGTATGTTTTTTGTCAGAGAGAGAAGGGGGTAGGGCCACTTACGGAATGCGCTCCGAGTCGCCCTCCGATGTGCGCGTGACCTCGGGATGTCGATTGCGTCTGGTGGCCGTGGACACCCACGACGGTTGGGGGCGACCGGAGCGCGTAGATTCTTGTAGTGGTTCTTGTATATAGGGATTTACCTTTGGGTAAATCAAGGGAAGAATCTTCCGGCCCATCTTCACCGTTTTCACCCTCTGATTCGCGCCCCGATTCGTTTGTTTCTTCTGTTGATTCGGGTGTTTTGGGCTCCGGCTCATCCTTCGGTTCATATGGATTCTGTGGTGGGTTGTTGATGGTCTCCGTCATCTTGGGCAGGAATTTTTCCAAAATAATACGCAAGATCATCGCACGTGTGCCGCCAAACATTGTCACTCCGCGCTCATGCCGCCAGCCACGTCAATGTAGGCACGACGAGTAATCAGACCGTCGCGTTCGGAACGGTCCGGGAACGTTCCCGCCGCGTTCCCCTTGACAACGCCCCCCAAAAGTGGTTAAATCGATTTAGTAAACCGGTTTAATATCTGTCACTGACTTATCGAAAGGAGCACTTATTGTTCAATTCCCTTGCCTCATCACTTCCCTGCCAGTAAAAGTCATCGTCCAAAACTAGTACTTGAGGAGAGTAGAAAAAATGAAACGCATACTTCTTGTGCTGGCAGTCACAATTGTACTTGTCGCGGGGCCAGTGCTGCACTCTGCCAATACTATAACTTCTGCACAGGAGTCGATTCAGCTCACATTTTGGAACTATTGGGATGGCAAAAACGGAGAAACAATTCAGGCCCTGGTCGACCGTTATAACGAAGAGCATCCAGAAGTTGACATCCAAAATGTGTTTGTCGGATGGGGCGAACTACTTCCCAAGCTTCAACTAGCTGTCGCCGGTGGCGATAGGCCGGATCTTGCTGCTGCTGATATGGTGTGGATGCCGTATCTGGCGCAGTCAGGTGCTTTGGTTCCACTCAACAGCTTTATTGAAACCTCAGAGGTCGCCATCGACGATTTCTACGCGGCACTGCTGGACGTCAACACCTATAATGACCAGTACTTCGGCTTGCCCGTGAGCACCAACAATCTCGAGCTGTTCATCAATACGGATCTGTTTGAAGCCGCTGGGCTGGACCCAGAAACCCCGCCGACCACTTGGGCTGAGTTAAAGGACTACGCGACGCAGTGCGCCAACCCGGATGAGGGTATAATCGGCATGGAACTCTTTACCCAGCCCGGCGAAGGCCTGACGTGGCAGTTTCAAGTATATCTGTGGCAGGCTGGCGGTGACTTCCTCAATGAAGAGCTGACGCAAGCAGCTTTCAACTCGGAATCGGGGCTCCAGGCCCTCCAGTTTTGGCTTGATCTGATCGACTCAGGAGCCTACACCATCTCCGACTGGGGGCTGTTTGGCCAGGGGCAAGCCTGCATGGTGATGGACGGCTCCTGGATGGTTGGCATCTGGGCTGATACAGCGCCGTTCGAATGGACGACCGCCAAAATGCCGTACCCGGAAAATGGGGAGCCGGCCACCAACATGGGCGGTGAACACATCTTCATTTTGAGTGACGATGAGGCCAAACAACAAGCCGCCTGGGATTTCATCAACTGGTTCACTAGCCCTGAGGTCCAGCTTGAATGGGATATGGCGACTGGCTTCATGCCCGTCCGCGACTCAGTGGCCACCAATCCCGACTATCAGGCCTGGATTCAAGAGAATGAACCGCGCCTGCTGCCGTTTGTCGAGATGCAGCAGTATGCTCATAACCGTCCACCGGTGGAACAGTACTCCGAGCTGTCCGATGTATTCTCCGCTATGCTTGAGCGCGCGATCTACGGGCAGATGAGTCCGGAAGAGGCATTGAGCGCGGCAGAAGCAGCTGTAAACAGCCTGCTACGGTAAAAAACACCGCCCGTTCCCTGGGGTGCACAGTGCTCGCACCCCAGGATATCCACCCTGTAAATAAAACTGAGGTTTTGTGATGACCGCGATAGCTCGCATGCGCAGAGGATGGAGTCATGCTAACCGCCGGGAGGATCTATCGACAGCCGCAATCGCACTGGCCCCGGCCATCATACTGTTTGCGCTGTTCAATCTCTATCCCCTGGTCTATTCAGGCTATCTAAGCGTAATGGAGTGGGACGGTTTCAGTCCAAACAAGGAGTACGTCGGGCTGGATAACTACAAAGCGCTCTATGAATCGCCCATGTTCCGAAATGCCCTGGAAGTCACGTTTAAATACACCGTTGGCGTGACATTGCTGGGAGTTGCCGTCAGTCTCATCATTGCAGTCCTCCTCAATTCAGGGATTCGCGGTCAGAACATCTATCGCCTGGTGTACTTCCTGCCGGTGGTGACATCAACAGTAGCGGCGGCTGTGGTGTGGCGCTACCTGATGAGTCCCGGCACTGGATATGCCGATGTGTTGCTGCGCGATCTGGGCATCACTCCGCCTTCTCCTTCTTGGCTTCGTAACCCAAACTGGGCCCTGCGCATCGTAATTCTGGTGGGCATCTGGAAACGGCTGGGATTCAACATTGTGATCTATCTCGCCGGACTGCAAAACATTCCCAAGGATTACTACGAAGCAGCAACCGTTGACGGGGCCAACAGTTGGGACCGCTTCCGGCGCATCACGATTCCCCTGATCTCGCCCATCACACTGTTGCTCGTCATTATGTCCATCATCGATTCATTCCTGATTTTCGATGTCGTCTATGTCATGACAGATGGTGGCCCAGTCGGAACCACTGAAGTGGTAGGCCTGCTGCTCTACCGTCAGGCATTCCGCTACTTTAACCTGGGGACCGCCTCGGCGATGGGCTGGGTTATCTTCGCCATCGTATTCGTGATTACGCTGATTCAATGGAAGTTCTTCGGCTCCCGTGAGGCAGGACTATGAGCGCGCTGGCCACCCAACTGGAGCGTAACGTAATGCCACTACTGAGGCGTTGGCAGTGGGACAAGTTGGTCATTCATGTAGTATTACTGGCCGGCGCGTTTGTCATGATTATTCCTTTTCTATGGATGGTGACCCTGTCGCTGAAGCCGGTTGCATTAACACACCAGCCTCCCTATCTTTTCCCCACCACGTTTGAGCTTTCTAACTATTCTAAGGCCTGGGATGCTGCCCCGTTTGCCCGCTATTACTTCAACTCAATTGTTATGACGGCGGGCATCGTATTTGGACAGGTGATCTTCTCATCCCTGGCTGCCTATGCGTTCGCCAGACTTCACTTTCCGGGGCGCGATACGCTGTTCTTGCTCTTCCTGGGGACGATGATGGTCCCATTTCATGTGATACTCATCCCTTCCTACCTCATCGTGGATCGACTCGGCTGGATCGACTCATACGCCGCTTTGATCATCCCGCGCATGGTCAGCGCCTTCGGCATCTTCTTGCTGCGGCAATATTATCAAGGCATCCCGCGCGAATTGGATGAAGCAGCTATGATTGACGGCGCGAGTCGCCTGGGTATCTGGTGGCGTATCATCGTGCCGTTATCGGGACCAGCGTTGGCGACCCTGGGGATATTCGCCTTCATGTTTGCCTGGAACGACTTTCTGTGGCCGCTGGTCGTCACAAATGACCCTAATATGCGCACGGTCCAACTGGGACTGGCGATGTTCCAGGGGCGCTACGGGACACAGTGGACACTGCTGATGGCGGGCACAGTCACAGCCACGCTGCCAACGTTGTTGGTGTTCTTGCTGAGTCAGCGCTGGTTCATCCGCAGTGTGGCTCAATCCGGGCTGAAGGGATGATGACATGACTCAATCTTGGCATGCCCCGCCTTGGGTGCGCGACAGTGTTTTCTATCACATTTTTCCGGATCGTTTCTATAACGGCGATCCCGCCAATGATCCCCCCGGAACGGTTCCCTGGGATAGCGATCCGACCCGCGAAAACTTCTTCGGGGGCGATCTGGCAGGGATCACCCAAAAACTGACATACCTGGAGCAGTTAGGCATCAACACGCTCTACCTGACGCCATTCTTCAAAGCGCAGACCAATCACCGCTACGACACATCCGACTACCTGCAAATTGATCCCGCTGCCGGAACATTAGAGGATTTTAGGACCCTAGTCGACTCGGCACACGCACGCGCCATGCGCGTGGTGCTCGATGCCGTATTCAACCATTGTGGCGATGGGTTCTGGGCTTTTCAGGATGTAGTGCGGCACGGGGCGGCATCAGACTACGCCGACTGGTTTATAGTCCAGTCCTATCCAATTTCTGACAGCCCCCCCTCATATCAGACCTGCGGCGGTGCTGCGTTCCTACCAAAACTGAATCATGCCAACCCTGCTGTGCGCGATTACTTGCTTCAGGTTGCTCGCTACTGGTTGGGGCAGGGCGCAGATGGTTGGCGGCTTGACGTGCCGTGGAAAGTTCCTTTAGATTTCTGGCGTGACTTTCGGCAGGCCGTATTACAAACCCGGTCCGATGCGTACCTGGTGGCGGAAGTCTGGCGTGGAACCGAACCATGGCTGCAAGGCGATACCGTTCATGGTGTGATGAACTACCGCTTGCGCAGCGCGATCCTTGACTTCTGCGCGCTGGATCACATGGATGCTGAGGATTTCGACTATGAATTGCGCCAGCTTCGCCAGGAACATAGTGCTACCGCGCCCTATCATCTGACTCTACTCGGTAGCCACGATACCCCGCGTATCCTGACCGTCTGCGGAGGAAGCACTGAACGGGCGCGGCTCGCCGCGATTTTCCAATTCACCTATATTGGGATTCCCATGATCTACTATGGCGACGAGGTGGGCATGACGGGCGACAACGATCCGCTCTGTCGTAGCGGGATGTTGTGGGATGAACAGCACTGGAATCACACGCTCTTCGATACGTATCGCCGCCTGATCAGGTTTCGGCGCAACCATACGGCGTTGACAGGTGGCGAGTTCGAGACACTCCTGGTGTTCAACGGTGTTTATGCATTTCATAGGCATAAGGCACACGATCATGTTGTGGTTGTGATGAATCCGCGTGAAGCACGCCTGGACATGAAAGTCCCCCTGGGCAGCGCGGTTCCTTGCGGACGTGCTTGGGTGGATATTCTGACCGACGAGCGTTTCACAGTTGACGCGGCGGGGCATCTTGTCATCGAACAGCTTCCAGCGCAATCCGGCCTAGTGTTGATACCCGAAAAGGACCACTATGACTAAGGTGACAATCGCCGAAATCGCACGGCGTGCTGGCGTCTCAAAGACAGCGGTATCCTTTGCCTTCAACTACCCAGAACGGTTGTCGGAAGAGACGCTGCAACACATCCTCGCCGTAGCCAAGGAAGCAGGCTACGCCCCCGATCCCCTTGCCAGCAACCTCAAAACGCGGCGCACGGGGTGTATCGGGATTCTTGTGCCTCAGCCGATCCCGATAATGACACGCAATCCCCATACGCTGGCATTCATTGAGGGCGTTGGCGATGTCTGCCACGAAACAGGATTATCCCTGATGCTCGTCCCCCCATTGCGTGGCAGCTTACGGCGCGCCATTGTCCGAGCAGCAGTGGATGGCTTCCTCACTATGGGGTTGGAGACTTTTAAAGGAACAATGGTTGTGCTCCAACAGCGCGGAATTCCGTTCGTGATGGTGGACAGCGATCCAACACCGGGAATCCCCTGTGTCAACATCGATGACGAAGCGGGAGCCTATGCAGCGATGTCCTATGCCCTGCAACACGGACATCGCGACATTGCTATTCTCGGCATCCGGTCGGGACATCACGGGGACTACCAGAAGTATGCCGGCACCTTACACCGCCGGGTCACCGGTTATGCTCAAGCACTGAATGAGTTCGATCTTTCGCTTGAGGATCCAGGTATCCGCTTAGTGGAAGTTGAATGTGACGCCAATGGCGGATACGAAGGGTTTACCACCGTCTGGCAGTCTCGATGGCATCCAACCGCTATTGTTGCCATGGCCGACATCATCGCCATCGGCGCGTTGCGCGCTGCTCGCGAGCTTGGCGTGTGCGTGCCAGATGACCTATCGCTTATCGGTTACGATGATATTGAGCCGAGTGCCCTCACTTACCCGGCGTTGACGACCATCCGACAGCCAACGGTTGAAAAAGGCCGCGTGGCCGCCGAACTGTTGATCCAGCGTATCGAACGTGAGGAAACCCTGGCTGAGCACATCACATTGCCCGTCAAGCTGATCGAACGCCAGTCTTTTGCGTGGCGCGCTTGACTGTTCCCGGATCGTGAAGCGAACATTGGCACTGTCCCCGCGCAGCCAGACATCACCTGAATAATCCGGGCAATAGTCAATGCTTTAACTTGAGCATTGCTGGCCAAACTGCAGATTTTGAGCGTGCAGAGTCGTAAGAGGCTGATATCAGGCATGATTAGAGATAGGGGCCCTGTAGACTCCCCAGAGCCCTCACCTCCATACCCCTCGGAACGTTCCGAAGGACATCAGGCAAGATACCTGCCCAAATCTTTCCTCTGCTGACAGGCTTTTAGGTGACGAACCCTGGTGCGATGTGCTATTTGGCAAGTTCAACACGCTTGACAAATAGGGTTCTTGTCCCCACATCCGCCCCCGAGATCATTGTGCGCGGGAAGGAGTGCCAAGGCTCTCTAAAATACTCTGGGGAGTCTCATGTGAATAGAGAAGAAATAATGTCATGATCGACTTCCAAACCGATCTTGACACTAAAAAAGACGTATTAGTGGTGGGGGCGTTTTCCTGGGCTTCTAGGCCCATTTTCTGGGTTCATCCGCAGGTAGTTGCTGAACTGGTCCTGGACGTCGCGTTTCTCACTGATACGACTCATAACTCACGCAATCCGTCGCGAGTGCATCACTTCCGTCGGGCCTACGGGGCGGACTTGTTCTGCTTCGACGGTAATGACATCGAGCGTTTTGCCGTCCAGGGTAAAGATTTCGACCTCATAGCCTTCGCCTGCGCCATGCACCATCACCACAACACCCACGTCGCCAGCCTTTAGCCCATACTCAGGAAAATCTACGGTCAACACTACACGCTCATGTTCCTTTATCATTGTCATCCTCCAACGGATAAGCAGTTACCAAGCGCGGAGCCGTTTCGCCACTGCGAATGAACCACACGACGCGCACTATAGGCCTGCGCTCAGCCGGGGTATCCAGTTCCCCCTCGACCACGTAGCGCATCCCGAACTTCGTACGCTCCATTTTAGCAACATCATGCGCACGGGCATGGTTCACCAGCGACCGGGCCAGCGTTTCCCATTCTGTCACCGAAAAGCCGAAATGCTGAAAAAACAGCGCCTTACCGCGTCCTTCCCGGTGCGTTTCATCCAGCAAATACGTTGTAAATTTCTCCTCCGGGGCAAAAGCCTGCTCAACATTCGGGAGTTTCACAGCGGCAATTCCTCATCGCTCAGTAGGCGGATTCGCCCGGTCATCAACTGGTGTAGCGCCGATTTAAACAGGTCTTGCAGAGCGGCTTTGCGGTCTTCTTCAATGGTGATAACCTCATCAACATTACTCATGATTGAGGCAATATCTTCATAGTCAGCAACGGAATAGGCATGTCGGAAAGAGCACGCTACTCGCCACAACCAATTTTCAAGGGTCGAGAGATCCATTAAGTCTGTTCCTGAATGCTATCGGGAGAACAAAAAGCAACCTACTAGGTTCTGTTGACATTTCAGCGCAACCAGATCAAAGTGCCCGCAAAGCATAGAAAACCCAGGTAGCGCCCGGCAAGCTTGTCAAAACGAGAAAAGATACGGCGATAATGCTTGATCTTGTTGAAAAAACACTCGACCAACGCCCGTTCCCGGTAGCGCCAGGTGTCATACGTCCGTGGGGTCTTGCGGCGTTTGCGCGGTGGGATCACAGGCGTGCTACCACGCGTGATGATGAAGGTGATGAACGCATCGGCATTATAACCCCGATCAGCGATGACATACTCACTGGTGAAACCACGGATCAACGCCCGCGCCTGGGTAAGGTCATGCTGCTGGCCCCCGGTGAGCCGGAAGCGCAACGGATTACCCAGCGCATCGACACACACATGAATCTTGGTGCTGAACCCGCCCCGACTACGGCCCAACGCCTGCGCCGCTTGACCACCGTTTTTTTGACGCCCCAGCCGCACACGGATGGGCGCGGACGACCGTGCTGTCGACCATCACGCTCTCCATGTCCGGGTCATCGGCAAAATGGGCCATCATGTGTTCCCAAACACCGTGGTCACACCAGCGAGCAAAGCGTTTATAGACGCTGTTCCAGTTACCATACTCAGCGGGTAGCAACCGCCACTGTGCACCGCTCCGTAGCACCCACAACACCGCTTCAACAAAGCGGCGGCACGCACTTTCTTGCCCAACGTAAACGCGAGGGCAAGCTTGTAGGAATTCCAGGACCTTTGTCTATTGATCGTCACGTAATGTTATCGTTGTCATGAGGCACTATTGTCCGCCTCTTTCGTCAAATGTCAACAGAACCTAGTCCGTTCCATCCATCAATGCCGCACAGAAAGACTATCAGAATTTGACCCAACAGACATTAGATTTTCCAGTAGTATGCCTGTATCGCCCTCAAAGGTTGCACAGATATCCTCTGTCTATCTTGGAGAAGATTTAGCCGCATAAGTAGTGTTCGCCCCTCATGCTCCAGGCGTCGGAATGTGCGTTTAAGCTTGTCCGGCGTCGAATCAAGCAAATCCGCGACATATTCGCTCGAAACGTTTGATACTTGTGCTCGCTCTCCCACAAGTTTGAGCAAGGCGGTAAAGGGATAACCGTGACGCGACAATTTGCGGAGTAACTGTTCGTTCACAGCAACCGTGTGAATTGGATCAATCGTGCCGTCTAGGTAACTATCTTGTGCCAACTCCACCAGCGCAGCACGAACGAGGATGTGGGCTGCTTCCTCGATTAGCGCAGCGCGAGCCGCTTCAAGCTGAAGGTTCATGATTTCAGCATGATTGTGATTGATACGTTTGACAAGCTGTTCAAAGTCTGTTTGCGCCGATTGCAAAGCAGAGTCTGGCCAAGGCTGATCTGTAGAACTACCTTCGAGCGTGTCCAACAGATCTTGCAAAGTCCCAAGGCGCACGGGCTGCCCTTCCTGATTGAGCGCGTAGTAGGCGACGATAGGAGCAAACGTCTCTGCGGAAAGACGTTGCACACCACACCACTCATTCTGTGCTGGCGGATCAACTCGGCTGAGCAGCCCGTCTAGAATGGGACTGCCATATGAAAGAAACTGTACCGAATTGGGAAAACGGTCGAAGACCTCGGGATTGAACGTGACCACTGCCTCACCAGACGACGTGTCAATCAGGTAGGTCGCTTCGATTTCTGGATTCGAATCAAACCGCCGTTCAAAATGACGAGTTTCCAGGAGACAGTGTTCGAGTTCAGAGAGTGTGATCGGTGAGGCAAGCCCAGTCCAAGGGCGAATGCTTTCCGTACTCTCGTAGACATTCAGCATGTCGCCATCGCGCTGATCGAGGCTCTCCTCGATCTCAGATAGCTCTTGAGCGAGCAAAGCGTCTTGGTCTTCGGGGGTCGCCATAACCACGCGCTCAATTGCTCGCCCAATGCGGGCTAAGATGGGTTGCAAATCACCAACAACACCTTCAAACCAGTTGATACGGCGCGACAATGCCTGATAGATTCGGGCTTCGACGGTATCTTTGTAGAAGTAGTTTCGAATCCATACCACATCGTAGACTTGCCCGATACGGTCAATGCGTCCGATACGCTGCTCGACGCGCATTGGGTTCCAAGGCATATCGTAATTGATCAGGATACCGCATGCCTGGAGGTTCAAGCCTTCGCTGGCCGCCTCGGTGCAGACCAGGATTTTGATCTCTTCTCCCTCGAGAAACGCTTGTTTGATTTGTTCCTTAGTCACGTTCACCCAGGCGATCCCGTTCCAAACCTCGCCGCCACGCCCGCTGTAACACGCGACCTGGCTGCCATACACCTGGCGAAGCTTGTCGCGTAGATAGTCCATCGTGTCCGTGTACTGAGTGAACACAAGTACTGTTTCACGCTTCTGGAAAAGCTCTCTAAGGTCATGCAACAACTGCTCCGTCTTCGAGTCATGATCAGAAAGCTGCTGCAGATCATGCAAAAAGTCCTTGACGTAATCGATCTCTTCCCGGTAAAGCTCTAGCCGCTCACCGTCTATAAACTCACTGACATCTTGTGTTAGATCGTCCTGTTCGAGATCATCGTCATCGAAGACTTGCTCTGTACGACCTTCCAGGAAAGCCAACCGCCGCTCCAGACTGCGCCGCACGGCAAAAAAGCTGCTCGTCAAGCGGCGGCGATAGACCGTCATGACGAAGCCCAGCCCTTTGCGTTCGTCTTCGTATTTGCGGTAGAACTCTGAGATGTATTCTTCAATACGGGAGTAAAGTCGCATCTCCTCGGCGCGCATTGGTATCCAGACGAGACGTGGGTCGCGGTGGGGGACGTTTGCGTCCAGCAAACGCCGCCGAACGTACTCGCGCAGCAGGTCGCGCGTGTTGCGGAACATGAATTCACGCAGCGGGGTGTGTAGGCGCGCCATCTCGTAAACATAGGGGCGGGCCGCTTCCGGTAGTCGCCTGATCGTGCGGGACGGACGCGAATCGTAGGGCAGTTGCTGTAACGTATTCCAATCCACAAACCCCAGTGCTTTCTGCGCACGCTCGGCAAACTCGGTATCGATTTTGCCTCCGAATTCCAGGTAATCGCGCACCATCTCGAAGACGAAATCCCAGTTGACGTCCTCGAAAGGCATCATCAGCTCGAAGTAGAAACGCAGGAAGTTGTTTTCATCTGCGCCCCATTTCCCGCCCACCCCCAGTACTTTGAGCAAGTCCCACACTTCCACCGGATGGACCTGCATTGGGGTAGCTGTCAGCAAAAGGATGGTCTGTGCTCGAAAATGCGGATCGGTCAACAGATCGAGAAGGCGGTTTGGGCGATAGGAGGGTTGTAAAAAATCTTTGCGGCGGGCGTGGTGCGCCTCATCGACCAGCACCAAGTCCCAGGGACGGGCGGAAGTGACCTGTCCGTGCCGATCACGGCGCTTGGCAAGCTGGCTTGACGCGATGAAGATGTCAAACGCATCCCAGGGATTGTCTGTTTCGACCTGCCATTCCAACTCCTCACCGGCATAATTCCAGAAGCGGTGACCATCGAACAACGGCACGTCGAGCACGAACTTCTCGTATAGCTCCTCCTGCCACTGGCGGGCAACGGACTTGGGCACTAGCAGCAAACAACGGCGCACATAGCCGGAAAGGACAAGCTGCCGGAGCACCAGCCCCGCCTCGATTGTTTTGCCTAACCCGACCTCGTCGCACAGCATATAGCGTTTGGGATACGTAGACACGATCTGCTGTGCGACGCGCGTCTGGTGAGGCCAGGGAGTGATCGCACACGTGGCCGCGCCAAGCTGCTGGGCATTGGGAAAGTAGGGAATATCGCGCAGGAACTGGAAGAGCACGCGCTCGCGCCGTAACTGCGCTACTTCATCGGGCGACGGGCCAACGGAAACCACCGGCGGCGCAAGGGGGTCGTGCTCCGGAGCCTGGGCAGGGACGAAACGTAGCAGCGAATCACGCGCCGCCTGGGGAATGCCAAACGCGATCCAGTCGTCTTCGCGTCCCTCCCAGGTTCGGTTGAAACGATGCGCGACCTGGGCCAAGTAGGGACGACTTCCGTCCCACGAGAAGTAAACGCTGAACTGCTCGTAGTTGCGCTGCCAGCCGGTCATGGACTCGTTGATGCTGCCGCTGAAGGCAACTTGATTACCCTCGGCGTCGGTGAACAGGCCTTCTTTTGGGTGGTAATAGTCCTGGGCCTGTTCGGCAGGGATGGGCAGGCCATTCGCGTCACGCGGCAGAACAACCTTGATCTGCAATGTGCCATGCGCGATCATCCACGCCAGAATCTCCAGGCGGCGGCGCAGCAAGTCCTCGACGGGCTGATCCAGGGCGGCGATCAGTTTCTCAGCGACGATCCCCTCCAACGACGCACCGCGTGTGATCGCGTCCACATCCGCCGGGCTGAGCTGCGCGCCGACCAGCAGCCGCATCGTGCCGCCGTTGGCGATCAGCCCGGCCACACCAGCGGCAGCCACCGCCAGCGCCGAACTGCTGAAAAAGCCTGCGCTGCGGTCATAACGCACACTGCGCTGCAAGGCTGGAATGTAGAAGTCACTCAGGCGATCATCCGAGGGGCCATAGGATATTTGCCACTCGATGTCGCGCAAGGACGGACTTGCCATGTCTGTGACCTTTCACGCCACGCGCGTTGCGTCGTAGACCTCGACCACCTCGGTCCGCGTTGGCTTGTTAAGCCCCCGGGTCAATGCAACGACCAGATCGTGAGCGTCCGGCGTGTAGAAACGCTCGCCGCATTGGCGGCAGACCAGCGCCGGCAGATTCTCGATCACGATCCAGCGCCCTTCGACCTCTTGAGCGCGGGTGACTTGCTGTAGTTCTAGCTCTCCCTGGCAATACAGGCAACGTTGCTCGCTCATTTCGGTTTCCTCACTCGAAAACTCTCATCCCACTGATCCGGCAATGGCTCATATACAGTGATTACTTTCACTGCGGGCGGATAGCTGACCTGCACGTGCAGAGCGCGGCCCGCTTTCGTGTAACCCAGGAGCAGGCAGCTTGGACCATATTTATCGTCCGGGTAATCCTCAATGATCTCGCCGTCCGCGACCGCCTCTTCGATCTCACGGCTGATAATACCACGTTGTGCGGCCCGATCAGAAGCATGAGCCGTTAGCAGATACGTCCGCTCTGCGAAACACTGACGCAGAGCCGTCAGATCGGGCGGCATCAGTCTTCGTCCTCCTGATCCTTGTCCTGCTCGCCCTCGAACTCACCGCCCAGCCCCAACTGCTGCGGAACCTGCGGCGGGGCTTCCTCCGGTGGCACTTCGAGATCGGTGAAGAAAAGCTGGCGCAGGCGTTCGAGCTGTTCTGCTTCGAGGCGCACCCACTCACCTTTGACCCGTGTGCGCGGAATGGCGTTGAGCAGCGCCTGAATACATTGCCGGAACGCGCCATCGTTCAATAGTCCCGACCGCTTGAGGAATACCTCGCAGGCGTGCGCACCATCTTCTTGCAGCACCAGCAGCGCGGTGTGGACGGCGTCGATCATACTGTCGAAGACATCCACATCCGGATCGACCATGCCGCGCTTGCGGCGCTGCACCGGCGTCTGCATGACGACAAACTTCCCCTTCTTGGCCACCAGGTTCTTGTGACCACGAACATCCCCGTCTAGCTCGACGCCCAGCGCAATCGCCAGCTTACGCGCCTCGTCGTAGGGGAACTCGGCGGCCTTGAACGCATCCCAGGCCATCAGATACCAGTCGGTGAGCGGGTCGAAGTCAATATCACGGCCCAGGAGCAAGCCCTGCTTGCGCAGCTTGATCACTTCTTCACGGGCCAGGTCGAGTGCGGTTTCTGGCCGCAGCGGGAGCGGCTCGCCGGTGCGCGCGTCGATTTCGCTGGTGAGCACCGGCCAGTGCGCCGAGATGACCGACAGCGCCGGGCCAAACGTGCTGATGTACAAATCGACGCCGCCAATGCCCTGCGCGGCGAACTCAGCGGCCTTCTCGCGGGCGACGCGCTGCACCTGACCCCGGATGTCGTCCCACCAGGCGGGGTCGCCGGACGGCGGGCGCTTGCGGCAAGCCAGCAAGATCGTGCTGGCGGCGGCGTTTTTCTTGGCCTGGTGCAGCGAATGTTCGCTCTCGGTGTGGGCCGGCCATGATGCCTGCACCGAGAACCCGGCGTTGATCAACGCGCTGGCGAGCGTATCCCACGCCTCGACCTTCTTGTGGGTGAACATGATGGTCAGCACGCCGTCGTCGCGCAGGACGCGGTAACACTCGCGGAAGATGGCTTCCATCTTGCGCTCGTAGTCCTGCTCGGCCAGCTTGCGCTTGTTGCGGTCCATATCCTCGAAGCGGGCCACGTTGGCGACGGCTTCGTCGTCTTTGTTAGTCAGGTGATCGCGGAAGAACTCCGGGAAGAGATGCCCCACCGACCGCTTGAGCCAGACGTAGAAGAAATCCGACAGTTCGGCGTACATCACGTTGTCGTAGTAAGGGGGATCGAAGGTGATGTTGTGCAGGCTGCCAGTGGGGATGAGTCCGAGATCAGTGGCTGACTCTTGCCATATTGTTAACCGTTCAACAGGTGTTACACTCTCAGCCCCCCACAAGGGGTACTGCGACGGGCTGGCGAGTTCAGCCATACCTTTATAGGCGTCTACCACTTGGTTAACGCCCCACGGTAACAAGTTGGCTGCCGCGTCAAATTCACCGTATGTCCATTTGAAGCTAAAATCATGGCGGTCAAAAACGCTGCGCATGACAGCTCTTGGCGCGTGCCAGCTTGCCAACAGCGAATTATAGTTCGGGCACTTATCCAGCATCATCCCCAGATACGTCTCCACCGCCGCCGCGCGATCTGCGACCATCTGCGCCCGAATCTCGTCGGAAAGCTCGCGTAACGTCTCCAGGAACGTGAGCATCGAGAGCAATTGGCGCGGGGAGAACATATCCACCCAGCGATACATGCCGTAGCGATGCGGCTCACTGGTTTTATTGCCTTCTGGGATAGGATCGTCGGGCACCAGCCCCGCCGCCTCCCAGCGCGGCAGATTCTCCGCCAGCGCAATCTCGGCGCGGTGCACGCCTTCCAGATCGTCGCCGGTCGGTGGGCGGAAGTCGAACCCACCGCGCCGCTTGACCGCCACCGCGTAGAGCATCTGGCCCATGCGCCCGGCCTGCGCCTCGCGCTTGATGTAGTCGCCCTCGATGGCCTCGCCCGTCCAGGGGGAGAGGCCCACGCCCCGGCTGACCGTGCCCGCGTTCGGGTCGAAGTCGATGGCATCGCCGCGCTTGATGACGAACTGCGGGGCGTCCCAGGCCGGGCTGGTGAGCAGTTGTACGGCGACCGGTGTACCCTTCTTGCTTAGCCACCAGTTGGGTGAAAGGGGCACGGGCTTGCCAGTCGTGGGGCAGGCCACCGTCCGCGCCCAGAGGTAGGCTGCGCCCTCGGCCCCCGGCGGTAGGGGGGTGAAGTAGGGTTGCAGACGCGGGCGTACTTTCTCGTACCAACGGTTGCCCCAATGACGAATATCATCGGCCAACGCCTGGCCAAAACGCGCCGGATAGTCGAGGGTCGCCTTGAGGATGACCGAGGCCACCGGATTGAGTTCGTTAGCGTAGGTCGTGAAGCCGTAGCGCAGCGCCTCAAACGGGATCGAGCCGCCGCCCGCTGTCACGTCCATCACGGAGAGGTCGCGTTCTCCCCAGGTGGCTTCCAGCAGGTCGCGCATCAGTTTCAGGTCTTCCGGGCTGGGGTTGACCGTGAAAGCTCGCGGGCCTTCATAGGGATTCGGGATACTTATGCCCTGGCTACGTGCATACTGCAATGCCCGTCGTCCCTCTACCGGATCGCCGGCAATGCCGAGCAGGTGTACGAACCAGTCACGGTAGGTTTCTTCGCTGGGGAAGCGTTCGCGCAGGTGATCCGGCCAGTCCGGTGACCACTGCGGCAGGACACCGGCCAGGATCGCGGCGCGGCTGACGGTTAGCGGGCGGCGTGCCCACCACACGTGCAGGAAGTATAGCGGCGGCAGGGCGCTGCTCGCGCCGCGTTCGCGCTGGCTCTCTACGCCAATGGCCTCAAAGGGCAGCCAGTCTTCAATCAGGACGGGGGGGCGTTCTTGAGTCATGTTTAACTCTCATTTGGTTAGCAGATTGATCACCTGCACGATTGTTCCTACAACCAAAGCAATAATGGTCACGATCAACAGCCAGAATTGAATTCGATTTGCGTCTCTGGCTGCCTGTAACGCTACTTCTGTGTTTTTTCGCTCTTTTGCGAGCTTTGCTTCTGCTATAACTGTTTTGAGATCGCGTCCAGGTTGTGCACGGATGAAGCAGCCCCAATCTGAGCGGTCGGTTTCTACCAGCATTTTTCGGAAATCTGCGGCTTGTTTGTCATCGGCAATTGCAAACGTGCTGGGAGCTTTAACCACGCCAGTCGACACATTTCTGAAATCGACATATAGCCTCTGCCCCGATCCCCATCGGTTTTCTCTACAATAGAAGTCAATCGCAATGTGTTCGATGCCAGGCAGTTCATCTTCGCAAAACATGTGACTGGTTTTGATGCTGGTGCGGCGCACTTCGCCCATTGGCCCTTCCGGAGACTCATTGGCTTTGTGCCCATCTACTATGAAGTAGAAAACGAGATGATGACAGTCAATACATGTTTCTGCTGGCATCGCTTGCGTACCTCCCATTAACCCATCAACTGCCGACGGATCTCATCCACCAGTGCCTTTTCGCGGTAGAGCAGAAAACCCTCGAAATCGTTCTCGCGCATCGCTTGCAGAGCATCCGCATCAATGAAGTGGCTGGCCATGATTTCCACTTCGCGCTCGTCGGGCACAAGCCTCGCCAGATAGTCGCGCGGTGACAGCCGGCTGATACTACGATTCGTTGAGGACGAAATTAGCGTGCGGTTTACGACAGAGTTGATGATGTCGCTGGTATAAGCTTTGCCTTCGCCGTTGCGCTGCTTGTTAAGGTAGGCCTTTGGGAAGATATGGTGGTCATCAAGGGCGTGGAACTCAATCGAGTCGTCGGCGCGGAAGTCGCGCGCGCCGCGCAGCGCCACCAGGCACATGACGCCGCGGTAGACAGCGTTCAGGCGGCTTACGTCGATGAGCGAGAACCGGGAATTCTCGACGATAGCGGCTTCCGCATCGGCCAGCGCGGAGGGTGTGAAGTCCTCGTTTTCGAAGGCTTTTGACAGCTCGCGATAGTCCAGGTGGATGGTGCTTTCGATCGCACCACTGTATCGCTCACGGAATACAGATGCCCAGTACCAGCGGCGCAGCAGTTTGTAGGCGTGGTGGCCGAGTTTGCGCTGATCAATCAGCGCTAGAAGTGCGGCCATGGGTGATACGATCGTCGTGTAAGGCAGCCATTTGGAATCGAACACCCCGAAGCCATCCGGATTTGTGCTGGTGATCCGTTGCAGGGCCTGTTCCATATAGTAGGCGGTCGTTTCCCAGTCTTTCTCAAAGTCCTGCGGAGCCAGGTTGATCAGAGTCTTGCTTTTTGCGTCCTTGCCGCGCATCAGCGCAAGCGCACGCAACATGTAAACGCCGAATTGATCGGGTTTGCCCTCGGAATATTCGTTGAGTAGGTCATACTGCTCGACTGCTTTCTGCCACATCTGGTGCAAGTCGATGCGATCCCGGTACAGGCGCGCGGTCAGCAGGTCGTAGACAGACAGGCGCACGCCGGTGCTGTTCATCTTCTCAAAAATCGCGCAGACCTGTCCCAAGTGTTCGGGATCGTCGGGCGCCCCTTTCTCGATGGCGATAATCGGTACATTGAATGTCTTCAATCCGAACATCATATCGTACCAGGGATCGCGATAGTTCTCCCAATAGTCGTCGTATGCTTCACGGTGACCGTGAAGCCATTTTTCGTACGCTCGGAGCCAGTGATCCCACTCTTCTATCACTGTGAAGGGGATATGGAGCGTTTTGAACTGGTGCTCGCGATCCAGCCAACTGCTCACCCGATCCGAGCGTTCGCTCCAGATGGCGTTTTCGAGATCGCCTTCAGCGACCTTATTGAGATCAAGGAAAAAACGGTAGGGGTAGCGCGTCCACCGCATGGGGATGTCCGGGGCAGCCAGCACATAGTTCAGGGATGTCAACCGCTGCTGCCCGTCGAGGATCATCCATTCGGGCCGGTAGGTGTTGCCAGCCAGATCGACGCCTTCGATAGGGCGAACGGCGAAGGGGATGCTGTCGGCATCGGTGTCGAGCATTAGGAAGGAGCCAATGAAATAGCCCTCGAGGATCGAGATCAAGAGATCAGTGACATCATCACGGCCCCACACAAAATTCCGCTGGAACTGCGGGAGAACGATTTTTCCGGAACGTGCTTTCTTGACGAGGTCAAGGATAGATTCATCAGCAGGTTTAGTTTTCATTTTCCTTCACTCACTCTGCTGCCAACAGTACACGCAACGCGTGCTGTGCCCGGCTGCTGTAATGCGGGTCGGTGCATTTACTGTACCAGTAATACGCTTCTTCGGAGGGCATTGTCCGCACTTCACGCGAGATCGCTTCGATGCGGTCCAGGCGGGACAGCGGCGCGACGGTCAGGAACAACAATCCCAAGCGCAAGCCGGTTTCTTCATCCAGCCGGAAGGGCTCGCGCCGTCGGGGTGAGAGGTCGGTTGCTTTATGGCCTCCGCGTCGCAGTGCTTCCAGCACGTGGTCGGCTACGGCTTGTAGATTTGTGCCGCGCAAAACTACTACGCGCTTGGCTTCCAACCGGACGCCGTTCGCCTTGACCGGCCATTGATAGAGTGCCAGGGCGTAGTTTTGATCGTCGCGCGGCTCGACGTACAACTCGAAGGGCCTTTCCGGGTCATAGTCTTGCGGCTGCGGCCCTGAAGGTTGGGGAGGAGCCAGATATTCCGGCACGGCTGCCCCGGTGAGCACATCCTCAGACACCTCGAACAGTCCCAGCCGCCCGCGCATCGGGATCGGAGTTTCCAGGCGTTGGGGATTCGCCAAGCGCCAGCCCAACACGTCGCCAGGCCAGTCGCCCAGATCGAGGTGCTCGTCTCGCATTTTGGCAAAGCTGTCGTGATCGAATTCGACCATGTCCACGATCTCAACCGTGCCCACCAGCGCGCCGCGTGTAAGCTCGTCCGGGTTGATGCCATAGGCTTCGCAGCCATCCCGTTCGACATTGTAGCCAGCGTGAATCAGGATGCGTCCGCGATAGTGCGTGCGCCATGTCCGCAGTTCAATTGTCTTGTGGCCCTGCAAAATGAGTTCGGCCCAGGGCTGGCGGATTGAGAGCGTCTTCATCAGTGCTTATCCTCGGCAAACGGTTTGGCTTTCACGATCATATGCCCGAATCCTATTGTCGAAAACACATCGTAGATCGTCTGGAACTGATCCCCTTCGACTTCCAGGCCGGTCGGGAAGTCCACCATTAGGGTAGTGCGCGCAGTGAGCTTCTTCCCCTCTTGAGCGAATACATCGGTGACTTGCTTGAGGCGCTTGTAGCGGTTCCATCCCCCCGTGAAGGTCACGTGAATTTGCTCGCCGCCATCGAACTCGACCGTCAGGCTCTGCTCAACCCAGAAGTCTCCCTTGCCCATCTGCGGAATAGCAAGCCCCAGGGCACGTACCTCGCGCGCGCCTTCTGGCCCCTGGCCTTGGATGCTGATCTGGATTTGCCGCAGCCATTCGATACCCTGGTCAGCACAGAGATCGTGCAGACGTTGAAATGCCTGTGCTGGCGCGCCCTCACCTTCGAGCACTTCATGTGGCGGTGGTGCTCCGCAAGTGCATTGATCGGTGGGATTGCCACAGATGGGACACCGCTCTACTTTTCCATCCCCATTTTCGTCTGGAGGGATGGGAGTCACGCCTTTGATCGGCCAGCCAAGACGTTCGTATTCCTCCGGCACGTACAATAGGGCATCATCGCTGACCTGAATAGCGGGGAGGGGAGACTCGTCGCTGTATCCCATTTGTTCCCTGGCGTCGTAGTAAATCCAGACACCCTGCTCGATTCCATTGCGAATGGTTTTCTTAAGTTGGTTGATGTCCAGCATCATGCGGAGAGTCATTTTACGGGCGAAGGCCCGGCGCAGCTCTTCTGTGCTGAGGTGAGTCTGCCCCGTGTCCCAGGCTTTTGCTTTGACGAACTTGGCCGAAAGTGGCTGAGTATCTTGGGTTTGGACTTTTTCCAGCGACTTCAGGACGCGCAATACCACTTCGCTTTGATCGCGGTTGACCTCACCTTGGTCTTGGGCCTGCAACTGTTCACGTGCCAGATTGCTATAAGCTCGCGGCGCGTCTCCACTGGGATAGTACAGCCAGCGGTACGCCTTGGTGATGGCAACCCGCACGTCAAGCTCAGCGCGGCCGCCCAGGTTCTTGAGTTTCCGACGCTGCTCCTCATAGAACTCACGCATTCGCTCAGGGTCACTGAGGATGCGTTGAATAGCAACGTAGCGCTGCGCTTTGTCGACCATGTTATCAACTTGGTCCCGGTCTGCGACCAGGAAAACGAGGTTGTTCTTGAATGTGCGGTAGCCTTCCTGTGCACCAGTGTGGTTAAAGAGGTGGATAACCAGGTCAGGCGGGGTAGGATTCTCGGTTGAAGCAACGTCGGCGTCGTAGTGAATGATGACCAGTTTGGGTGTGCCCGCGTCATCGTCTACATCCGCCGGTTCGCTGGGGAAAAAGACGGGCTTCAAGTAACCTTTCCGCCAGACTTGGCGGATGCGACGATCCAGTTCCATTTTCGCTTTGACAAGCCCCACCGATCCCATTTCGTCAGTGATGATTTTGTTGATGGATGGTTCTGTTTTGAAGCGGTAGCGGCGACTGTCGTATTCGAAAAACCACCCGTGATCGACTAGTCGCTCAACGGCTTTGTGTACCAGTGCAGGATCGTCGCCCGGAGTCAGCGTGGCCAGCATCAAATCGGCGGGATCAATTCCGGAGGCAATACCGTGTGTCAGGCTGTGCAAAAAAACAGTTGTAGCGATCCTCTGTGTAAAAGGTGCTCCGCCGATCGTCTCGTCAAGCATTTGGGCATGGGCTTGAGACCCCTCCAGTGGGCTAACGATGTCCGCTTCAATGACTTGTTTGAACCGGGGTCGTTCCAGTCGGCTAGTCAGATCGTTGGCAATTCCTTCATAGGCGAGATTGACGTCGAAAGGGTGAATGAGGTAAACGTCATCCTGTGGATAATTCCACAACTCTCGGATGACCATTGCCAACAAGCGCAGCGCTCCACGCGTCTTCTGGAAATTGGGGATAGTGGAGACCTTACGATTAAGTGCCGTCAGCAGTTCAGGATGGAACGGGTAGCTTGCCTCTATCTCCTGAGCGTACTCAGCACGCAAGGCGCGTTGGGGCAGATTGGCGTTATAATCCACGCATCGTCGGTAGAAATCCATATAAACCTGAGCCGTCTCTGATGGGGCAGCACGATCGATGTTACTGAAGAGACGATGGGTAACGATGGCGGCGATCTCAGTCTCTGCTGTCGGAGTGATCACGCGTTCCTGGCGTGCTGATAAGCGTTTAGCTTCTGCGAGTTCCCTGGCGATTTGCTGGCGCAGGTGTTCCGTTTCCTTGCCGAAGGCGTCCGACGAGTCGGCTAGCGTCAAGACAACCACGACATGCTGCTTACTGGCTGCGAACTCGAACAACGACATGAGGAAAGCTACCGTTTGCTCAGCAAGGTCAGAACGCCCAGTAGCTGCTGGCACGGTTTTGGCTGAACGAAGATGACGGGCAAGCTCATCAAGCATGATCAAGGTCGGCTGATCGCCGATCAACTGCTCCAGCAATCCTGTGCCAGGAGATGTTTTGTCCTGTTCGCTTTGGCGGACGAGATCGTATGCCTTTACTCCGCCCAGTTGATACGCAATTTCCCCCCACAGTGTATAGGTTGTTACCTTGTCGTGGGGCAACCCTATGGTCGGCTCGAGGTCGGAACCGACTACACCGGCAATGTGTACGGTTTTGGGATCAGGGATTAAGTCTGGATCGACAAAAACGTTGTGTGGAGCAAATCCTGAAGCGGTGTGATACAGGGCGATCAGGTTGTGGGTTTTGCCACCTCCAAAGGCCGTCTCAAGTCGGATAATGGCGTTGTTCGATGGTTTTGCGCCAGACAATCTGCCTAACGCCTCATCGAGTAAGAGTTTTAAACCTTCAGTTGGATATGTGTTGTCGAAGAAAATGTCAGGGTTCCAGTAGACATCATCTGCATGGCCTTCAATTACGTCACGTAGGCGCGCCGCAAAGATCTCTTCTCGCAGGTCTCCTGACAGGACTTCCGTCCGAGGTTCGCAAGTGCGAAAAATCGACCGCATACCACTCTCCTCTCAAGTATAGAAAAGCTCAAGGAAAACTGAGCCATAGTTTTTTGGTTTACTCACCTCTTGTTACCTAGTGCTAGTGCTGATAGTGCAGGAGGAACTTAACAGCTTGTCCTGGTAGTGGTGAACCTTTAACTGATACAGGTTAAATTGTAGTGATGCACAAATAGCCTAAAAAACAACTCGTGAAACAAGTCGGACTTGGAAAAAGACAGGGATTTACGGACGAAGCGAGCCAAGCGTTGGCGCAAGATGTTGAACCAGCGCTCGGAATGTCCGACTACCCGTGGAGCACTGCTGTTAAATTGCAATGCGTCTGCGTATTTCCGGCCCACTGCCTTCGAGGTTATCGCAGACACGAAAACGAGGCAAACGTGGAACGTGGGCAGTGTGCCGAATTGGGTGACTATTCCCAATGCCTAAAGGCGAGGGTTGCCCGCGCCGATAATGATGATAGTACAAAGAGCCCCTAGTGCTCAACCACAAAGGAACCTGAAGGAATATGGTATGCTATCGGACAAAA